>NZ_CP050296.1:2887070-3189427 GCF_014189455.1 Mesorhizobium huakuii | reverse complement strand
GATCTTCTGCCAGATCTTGCGCGACAGGTTGGACGCCAGGTTCTCGATGTCGTTGACACCGTCGATGACGACATCGTCATTGACCGACTGCGCGAACAGAGCGGCGATCTTGCCGGTGATCGACAGCATTTCGGAGCAATAGTCGAGGTAGCGCGCCAGATCGGCGGCATTGGTGATGCGGGCGGGAGAATGCGCCGTCGGCTTGAAATTGGCCGAAAGAGCCGCCGGATCCTTGGTCAGCTGATGCATGTCGATGACATGGATCAGCGAGCGCAGGCCGTGCAGCTGACGAAACACCCGCTTGCGCTTGATGCGCTCCTCGGTGCGGATCAGCGCCAGCAGGCCGAGTACGGCGAGGATGATCATGTTGATCGTGGCTTCGATGCCTTGCACCGACTGCACCGCATCGTCGGCCTGGGAGATGTGAATGAGCGGCAGGATGGTGCCGACGAACAGAAAGATCAACGCGCCGGCAAGGACGGCGGCGATGATGAGCCCGCGCAGCCACCAGATCGGTTCCTCGAGCCCTTTCGCCGCCTTGGCCAGGTCGCGCGACAGTGACACCAGTTCGCCGGCGACGCCGCGCAGTCCGGCATTGGGAAAACGCTCGGCGACGCGGCCCTCGAGCCGTTCGGCGGTGTCGATGATCAGTTTCGGATCAAGCGTGCGGTAGCGCATGTCCGATCGGTCCTCAGGGTTGTGCCGGTTCGTTGGTGCGCCGGCCATAGCGGTTGGGCCCAGGCTGCCCTGGAAACAGGCACAACACAAGAAAGGCGACGATCGAGACGACCGGCACGAACAGGATCAGCGCGGCGATGCCCGGCTTGTCGAGGTCGTGCAGGCGTTTCACCGCCAGCACGATGTTCGACCATAGCGAGGCAATGAAGGCGATGAAGAAGATGAACGACCACATGTTGCTCTCGGCTGAGCCTTCCGGCACCAGCGTGAAGCGATACAGCGGGAACGCCTGGATGATGGCGACCAGCAAGCCACCAAGAAAATAGGCCGCGCGGCTGACGCGGCCCGATGTCTTGAAGAAAAGCCAGGTAAGATTTGAACTGTCAGGCAAGCGGGTCCGGTCCGTATTGATTGGCACCGCTGGTGCCCTGGAGGATGCCGAGTTCGACCAGCAGCCAGATGCCACCGATGATGGGGACAAAGCCGATCAGTGTCCACCAGCCCGACTTGTTGCGGTCGTGCCAGCGTTTGGCATAGAGGGCAACAGCGAAATAGATCGATGCCAGCGCGAAGAGGATGCCGATGATGCCGACCTGGGCGCCACTGCTTGTGGTGAAACGCGTGCCAAGGATCGAGTCGAGAATGAAGGCGACGATACCGATAACGATGAACACGCCAATGCCAGCCCAGAATTTGGCGCGGTTGATGCGACCGTCGAAACTCGTCAGCAGATACTTCCAGTCCATGTCACCCCTCCATGTTGAACCAGCGCGACCGATTGTCGCGCCGGCGGAAGGTGCGCCCGCTTTGCGGAAAGATCAATCGCGCAGCAATTCGTTGATCGAAGTCTTCGAGCGGGTCTTGGCATCGACCCGCTTGACGATGACGGCGCAGTAGAGGCTGGGGCCGGGCTCGTTGTTTGGAAACAGCTTGCCGGGCATCGAGCCGGCGACGACAACGGAATTTGGCGGCACTTCGCCATAGAACACCTCACCGGTGGCGCGGTCGACGATCTTGGTCGACTGGCCGATGAAGACGCCCATGCCGAGCACCGAGCCTTCGCGCACGATGCAGCCCTCGACGACTTCCGAGCGCGCGCCGATGAAGCAATTGTCCTCGATGATGGTCGGGCCGGCCTGCATCGGCTCCAGCACGCCGCCGATGCCGACACCGCCCGACAGGTGAACGTTCTTGCCGATCTGGGCGCAGGAGCCGACCGAAGCCCAGGTGTCGACCATGGTGCCGGTATCGACATAGGCGCCGACATTGACGAAGGACGGCATCAGCACGGCGCCCGGGGCGACGTAGGCGGAACGGCGTACGATCGACGAGGGCACGGCGCGGAAACCCGCCTTCTCGAAATCGACGGCGCCCCAGCCATCGAACTTCGACGGCACCTTGTCCCACCAGACGGCCTCGCCCGGGCCGCCCTTGATGATCTCCATCGGGTTGAGCCGGAAGGAGAGCAGCACCGCCTTTTTCAGCCACTGGTTGACGTGCCACTTGCCGTCCGGCTGGCGCTCGGCGACGCGGGCGGCGCCGCGATCGAGCAGGTCGAGCGCCGACTGGATGGCGTCGCGCGTTTCGCCACGGGTCGCGGTCGAAATCGTGTCGCGCTCCTCGAAGGCCTTCTCGATGGTCTTTTCGAGGCTCGCCAGATCGGGCTTCGACATGAATTCGCTCCATTACCAAGCTGTTAAGGGGCTGCGCCTTAACCTGTTTCCAAAGTCGCGCGGACCCCGGGCATGCTTCGCCTGCCTAGGTCTTTGCCTGGAGCAGGTTCTGTCGCAAAACCGCAGGACACTTTTGCGGAACCTGCTTAAGTGAAGCCCTGGTGAGGGTCAATCGCGGGTGCGTCATGGGACGGCGCAAGTGAAAGAATTGGACGGTAATTTGATGACACCTATGGAAAAGGCGGGGTGGACGCCGCTGCCGCATTCGGACGAGGATCTGGAGCGGTCGAAGAGCGTGCCGGACACGCCGCAGACACGGGCCGAGACCTACCGGCTTGCCTGGAACGACCCCGACTTCATGACACGGCGCGAATTGCGCGCGGTGCGCCTGCAGCTCGAACTCTTGAAGCCGGAGATGATCCTGGCTGAGCGCGGCATCCGTTCGACGGTGATCCTGTTCGGCGGCGCGCGTCTGCCGGAACCGGGCGGCGAAGCCTGGGCGGCCAAGAACGAGACGCAAAGGAAGAACCTCGAGGAAAACAGCAAATATTACGAGGAGGCGCGCAAATTCGCCCGGCTGTGCTCGCGGCAGTCGGCCGCCTCATACTATCGCGAGTATGTCGTGGTGACCGGCGGCGGCCCCGGTGTGATGGAAGCGGGAAATCGCGGCGCCGATGATGTCGGCGCGCCGTCGATCGGACTCAACATCGTGCTGCCGCACGAACAGGCGCCGAACGCCTATGTGACGCCGGAGCTGTGTTTCAACTTCCACTATTTCGCCATCCGCAAGATGCACTTCGTCATGCGCGCCAAGGCGGTGGCGGTGTTTCCCGGTGGCTTCGGCACAATGGACGAGTTCTTCGAGACGCTGACCCTGATCCAGACCGGACGCATGGAGCGCGTGCCGGTGATCCTGTTCGGCAAGTCGTTCTGGAAGCGGGCGATCAACCTCGACTTCCTCGCCGAGCAAGGCACGATCAGCCCCGGCGACCAGGACATCATCGATTTCGTCGACACCGCTGATGAGGCCTGGGGGATTATCAGCCGGTTCTACAAATTAGGGGAGTAGGGCGGGGAACTGAGGAATTGAGGAATTGAGGAATTGAGGAATTGAGGAATTGAGGAATTGAGGAATTGAGGAATTGAGGAATTGAGGGGATCGCGGTCTCTGCGTTTCGGATCAATTCCCCAATTCGTCAGTTCTTCAATTCGTCAATTCCCTACTCCCCGGCAACTATCCCCGTCAGAAACCCCGCCAGATCGTCGGTGACGAAGTCGACGTCGTCTTCCTGCGCGGGGTCGCGCTCCCAGATCTCGGCAAAGGTCGGCTCGAAATTGCGCGGCACCACCAGAACGGTGGTCATGCCCAGCGCCTTCGGCACCTCCAGGTTGCGGGCGAGATCCTCGAACATCACCGCATTGTGGCCGGTGACGGCGTGCAGCGCGGCGAACTTCTCGTAGGTCTGGCGCGCGGGCTTAGGATTGAGGCCGGCAGCGACGATATCGAAGATGTCGTCGAAATGATCGAGGATGCCGAGCTGGCGCGCGGTGCGCTCGGCGTGCCTGCGGTCACCATTGGTGAAGATGAACTTGCGGCCGGGAAGCTGGCGGATGGCGGTGCCGAGGACGGGGTCGGGCACCAGCCAGGAATAGTCGATGTCATGCACCTTCTCGAGGAAATCGTCGGGATCGATGCCGTGGCGCGTCATCAGCCCGTTCAGCGTCGTGCCATATTCGAGATAAAGCTCCTTCTGCAGCTTGCGCGCCTCCTCGCGAGGCAGCGCCAGCAATTCCCGACATAGGCGGTCATCTTGACGTCGATCTGCGAGAACAGATTCGAATGATGCGGATAGAGCGTGTTGTCGAGGTCGAACACCCAGTCGGTGACATGGGCGAAGCGGGCGGGATCAGGCAGCGTGGTCATGCGCTCCTTATGGCATGAAACGGGGATTCTGAAAGAGACTTTATCCACAACTTTCACGCGCTTTGAGTGGCGGAAATGGCCGCACGATTCAAATTTTAAGCAACCGGGAAAGGTGGCCTTCAGGGCTTGCTGGCACAGAGACAGTCCTGTGGGGAGTCTGCGATGAACAGCATTATTCTGAAATCCGCCGCTATCGCTTTCGCCTCCGTCGCCGCCTCTCTTCTCCTGACGCTGATCATCGTTCCGGCCCTGGGATTCCCGATCAACCGAACGATCTGGCTGACCTCCACCCTTTGTCCGCTGGTGCTCGCATGGGTGGCATGCGCCAGCACCTTCTGGCAGAGCGACAGGCTGAAAAACGCGCACCGCGAACTGGCCAGGGCGCACGCCCAGCTTGCCGCAGCGCATCGCCGCCTGTCGGAGAAGGCGAGCCGCGACGACATGACCGGCATGCTCAACCGGGAAAGTTTCTTTGCCGCGCTGGACGGCTCGCGGCGTAAGTCCGACCGCGGCGCGCTGCTGATCATCGACGCCGATCATTTCAAGAAGATCAATGACAGTTTCGGCCACCTGACCGGTGACGACGCACTGCTGTTGATCGCCAGCGCCATCGAGCGCGGCGTGCGCAGCGGCGACGTTCTTGGCCGCATCGGTGGCGAGGAGTTCGGCGCGTTCCTGGTCGGAGCCACCGAGCAGGAAGCCAAGCGTGTCGCCGAGCGCATTCGCCGCGAGGTTGAGCTGATCCGCTTCCGGCCGGTCGACGAACGGACCATTCCGCTGACCGTCAGCATCGGCGGCACCGTCTGCGGCGAGGACGTCAACGTCTCGGAACTGATGCGCGCGGCGGACCGGCGCCTCTACCAGGCCAAGCATCGCGGTCGCAACCTGACGATCCTTGACACGGACATTTCCGCGGCCGCGTGAGCCAGCCGGTCCGGTACACCCGGCCTGTTAAGGAATTTCTAACCCTGTTTGCATTCGGTTGTGCCGCTTGGCCGCCTTTTCACTGCTTCGAGACCGCGCTTGGCACGATACTGGCCTCTGTGACGATGCGTGTGCCGTTTGGGGAATGTCATGCGCGCATCGAAGCCCCTACCGAGAGACCTGTCATGAGTTTCTTCAAGAAAATGTCACGCCGCACGCTCGTGCGAGCAATGATCGCGCTGCCTGCCCTGTCCCTGTTCCGCAAGCTGCCCGAGACCGACGCGGCCCAGGCCAGTCCATCACGGGCCGACCCGAATGAGATCATCGAGGTCAATGGCTGGATCCTGAAGCGGAGCGACCTGGCATGATCTTCGACAGCTATGAGGCGTATCGCGCCGCCAACTTCAAACCCAAGGTCTGCATCCTCGGTTCCGGCCCGGCCGGCACGACCATTGCCCGCAAGCTGGGTGCCGCCGGCATCCCGGTCGTGGTGCTGGAGGCCGGCTCGCGGGACTTCAGCGACGAGTCGCAGGATTTCTACCGTGGCACCACGGTCGGCGATTTCTATTTCGACCTCGACATCACCCGGCTGCGGTATATGGGCGGCAGCTCCAACCACTGGGCCGGCTGGTGCCGCGTGCTCGACAAACAGGATTTCGAACCGAAGGCGTGGGCACCCGACACAGGCTGGCCGATCCGCCGCGCCGACATCGAGCCCTATCTGCCCGAGGTGCATGATATCCTGGAGCTTCCCGATTTCCGGTCCGACGTGCCGATCTCGGACGACATACGCTGGGTGCAGCTGATCAAGAGCCCGGCGGTGCGCTTCGCCGAGAAATTCGCGGACGAGCTCGACAAGAGCCGCAACATCGCCGTCGTGCTCAACACCTATGCCACCGAGCTTGCCGGCGACGGCAAACGGGTGACCGGCGCCAAACTGTGGTCCAACGGCCAGGACGCCGGCTCGTTCAGCGCCGACTACTTCATCGTCTGCACCGGCGGGCTGGAGAATTCGCGGCTGCTGCTGTGGTCGAACCAGCGCTCCAACGGCGGCGTCGTTCCGAACGCCACGGCACTTGGCCGCTATTGGATGGAGCACCCGACCTTCGAGGGCGGCAATGCCATCCTGGCCGACTATAGCGAGTTCGAGGTCGATGCCGTCAACGAGGCCTTTTTCTCGCCGACGCTTGCCGCGATGGAGCGGCTGCAGATCATGAATTTCGGCATCAGGCTGATCGAGACGCCCTATGCAGGCGTCAAGCATGTGATTGCGGATCTCGCCTGCACGGCGCCCGACATGGCGGAATGGGTCGCTTACCAGCTCAGCCAGAACCTGCGCTGCGCGGCCCAGCTCTACGTCGCCTGGGAACAGGCGCCGCTGGCGTCCAACCAGATCGAACTGTCGAAGACCGATGTCGACCATGCCGGCGTGCCGCGCATCGAGCTGCACTGGAAGAAATCGGCGCTCGAACGCCGCACGCTTGTCGAAGGCCTGAAACTGTTCGGCAAGACACTCATCGACAAGGATCTCGGCCGGGTTCGTCTGATGGACTGGATCGCCAATGGCGAGGATTATCCGACCAACGAGGAGACCGCGGGGCACCACCACATGGGTGGCACGCGCATGGGCACCGACGTCACCAGGAGCGTGGTGGACGCCAACTGCAAGGTGCACGGCATGGACAATCTCTATGTCGGCGGCTCCTCGGTGTTCTGCACCTCCGGTCAAGCCAACCCGACGACGACGATCACCGCGCTGGCCTGCCGGTTGGGCGAGCATCTGAGCAAGGTGGTCTCCGTCTGAGGTCCCAGCGCCAGCGCGCCAGAAACTCCTTGTAAGGTCCCCCTCGCCGGCGCCAGTTGGTGGCGCGGGTGGAAGCCTGGAGCAGGCTCAAAAGCCGTAGATGGCGATGCGCACCAGCACGGCCGCGGCGGCCAGCGCCACCAGCAGGATGCCGAGGCCGATGGGAGAGCCCCAGCCATACCATTCCATCGCCAGCTTGGCGTATTTGAATTCATCCTCATGCGAGAGAGGGGTACGTTGTTGAATCAAGCTCATTTTTCACTCCATGTGGCGGCCCGGCCCTTGCCTTGTCCAAGCTGCGGCCGCATATTGCTGTAATGATCTAAATGTTAGGCAGATTGATAGTTAGATGATCGAAATAAATTCGTCAAGCGAGAATCGTGACGACCTGACAAGGGCCATCGGCCTTGCCATCATGCAGTGGCAGGACGCGACCCAGGCCTATGACGAAGCGGTGGGGATGCGGCTCGGACTGAACATGGCCGAGCGCCATTGCATCGGGCTGCTCTATGGCGGCCCGCAATCGGCCGGTGCGGTCGCCACCGCGACCGGGCTGACGCCGGCGGCGGTGACGGCGCTGATCGACCGGCTGGAGGCGCGCGGCCTGCTGACGCGCACGCGCAGTCTCGAGGACCGGCGCAAAGTGGTGATCGAAGCGACCGAGGCGACGCGGGAGCTGTCGGCGCGCTATTACGGCGCCATTGCGCGGGAGGGTGAAAAGGTGATCGCCACCTTCAGCGACGCCGAGTTCGCGACAATATCGCGCTTCGTCAATGCCGCGCTCGACTTGCAGCGCGCTCAGCTTGCGCGGCTGAAGGCCGAGGGGTCGGACAGCCCCGGGCGATAGGGGCGCGATGTGTTCGCGGCCTTGCCGCAGATGTCGGCAGGGAACGGGACTATTTCGGCTGGACCCCATAGGCGACAAGAAACGCCGCCACCGAGGCATCCGCGTGCCGTTCAAGTTCTGCCTTGGAGCGCCGGTTGCTTCCCGTGAACATAGCTTCATTCATCGGGATCCAAAGAAGCATTCCAAAAAGATGGCTGGCCGCCAGATAGGGGTCGCTGGTTTGTATCAGTCCTCGATTGGTGAGCTTTTGAAAGCAAGCCGCCGTCGAGGCAAGCATGCGCTCAAAACCTTTTTCGTACCAACTGCGGCCAAGCTGCGGCATTCGATCCGCATTGGCGATAATCAGGCGCCGCAGCTTCAACAGCTCTTCATCCATGAGAACCGCTATCAGACGTCGGGCAAGCTGCTGCAGGCCGCCTTCCATGAATTTCGCCTCGGAAAGCAGCGTCGTCACGGACTCGATGATGTCGTTGACCTGGCCAGCGGTTGACAGAACGACTTCGCAGAACAGGGTCTCCTTGTCGGTGAAATGCTTGTAGACGGTCTGCTTGGAAGCCCCCGCTTTGGTGGCGATTTCCTCCATGCTGGTTCCATCATAGCCCTTGCCGATGAACGCCGCCGTGGCCGCCTGGATGATCTCACGATCCTTGCGTGCTGATCTGGTCTCACCGTCGATTTCCATGGAATCCTCCTGACCAGTACTAGACGGTACCGTTCCCGCATGATAGTCATGACAACAGTACTAGACTGACTAGTACCCGTCAACGAAAGCAGGGCTTAAACCGATGAGCAAAATGATTTTCGTCAATCTACCGGTGCGCGATCTGCAGGCAGCGACCAACTTCTATCTCGCGATCGGCGGCACGCTGAATCCGCAGTTCTCGAACGACCAGGCCAGTTCGATCATGTTCTCCGACTCGATCGGGGTCATGTTGCTGACATACCAGCATTACAGCCAGTTCACAGCGCGGCAGATCGGCGACCCCAAGCGTGACAGCCAGATGCTGATCGCGCTCACCGCCGACAGCAAGGACGAGGTCAATGCCGTAATCGAGAAGGGCGTGGCGGCAGGCGGCCGCGCCGATCCCAACCCAGCGCAGGATCTCGGTTTCATGTTCAACCGCCACATCGAAGACCCCGACGGCAACGTCTGGGAATTCCTGTGGATGAACCCCGCCGCCATGCAATAGCCCGGCGGGATCAAGTCTCTAAGCGCGTCGCGTCGAAACGGATTCATGCGACGCGCTTTAAACACTGGAGTCGGATTGCTAGACCGTCGCCGGGTCGAGCGCCGGCTGGCCCTTGCGGCGTGCGACGATCGCCTCGAAATCGGCAGTCTGGAAGGCATCGCGCAAGGCGTCGAAGGACGGCAGCACGAAATAGGCGCGCTGGAACTTGTCGATCTCGTAGCCGGTGCGCATCACCATTTCCAAGTCGAAGGGCACATGGTGCGCATTCTTGCTGTCGACAGCGAACTGCAGTTCGGTAAAGGACGACATCAGGCCGGCGCCAAAGGCCTTCAGCGGTTGGCCAGCCTCCTGCATAAGGCCGTACTCTGCCGTGTACCAGTAGAGCCGGGTGATCATCTCGTCACCGCCGAGAGCGATGATGTCGCCGGCCTTCTTGCCATACATCTGCATGAAGTCGGCGAAGACCGGCTGCGACAGCACCGGCACATGGCCGAAGAAATCGTGGAACATGTCCGGCTCGACGATGTAGTCGAGTTCCTGCCTGGTGCGCAGCCAGTTGGTGACCGGGAAGCGGCGGTTGGCGAGGTGGTCGAAGAAGGGGGCGGCCGGAATAAGACCCGGCACGGCGACGATCTCCCAGCCGGTCAGCTTGCGCAGCTTGGCGCTGACATCCTCGAAATCGGGGATGCGGTCGAGCAGGCCGAGTTTTTCGACGCCGTCGAGATAGGAGTGGTGGGCGAGCTTGCGCGTCAGCTTGGTCTGGCGGTCGCACAGAGTGCGCCACACCGCCTGTTCCTCGACGCTGTAGTCATAGCCCTGCGCCACGGTGAAATCGGCACGGCAGACCGAATAGTCGCCGCGCAACCCCTGCGCCGCGCAGTCGCGGGCATATTCGGCAACACTCATCGTCGTCATGGTTTTTCTCCTCGCAAATCGGTGCTGTGAGGGTAACCGGATTTGCCGAGGCAATTTGGTTTTGATGATGGCTCATCAGCGATATTCGGGATAATATTCACTCACAATCCGCGCCGGAGGAGTGAAAATGCCTCAATTCGATGATTTCGAGATCAAGATGCTCGATGTCCTGCAGCGCGACGGCCGCAAGCCCGTCTCCGAACTGGCGCAGGAGATCGGCCTGTCGACGACACCATGCGCGCGGCGCTTCGAGGCGCTGCAGGACGCCGGCATCATCAAGGGCTTTGCCGCGGTGATCAGCCGCCGCGCGGTCGGCCTGATGGTCGAGGTCTTCATCCAGGTGCGCCTGGTCAGCCACAGCGACGGCTCGCCGGAAAAGTTCATTGCCGCCATGCAGCGCATGGACGAGGTGTCGGCGTGCTGGACGATGACGGGCGATCACGATTTCCTGCTGCATGTCATGGTGCCGTCGGTCGACGAGCTCAACGCCTTTGTCATGCACCGGCTGATGCGGCTCGACGGCGTGCGCGACGTCCACACGCAGCTTGTGCTGCAGAACATCAAGGGGCCCGGCCACGTGCCCCTCGCGCATCTCAGGCGATGATGGTGCCAGCCTTCCTCATTCCTGCGGAAAAGCTGCACGCAAACTGCTGAACCGGGCCAATCGGGCGGCTATATCGCCAACCAGCATATGCGGACCATCTCCCCATGAGGTCCGCCATGAAAATCGTCCTGATCAATCCGCCGCACACCGCCATCGGCAGCCGGGTGCCGGACGATCACCTGCCGCCGCTTGGTCTGCTGGCGATCGGCGGCCCGCTGATCGATGCCGGCCATCAGGTGCGGCTGGTCGATGCCGAATTTGGGCCGATGCCGCTCGGCACGGTGGTGCGCGACGCTCTGCATGACTTCCCGGACTTCGTCCTGATCGGCCATTCCGGCTCGACCTCGGCGCACCCGACCGCCCTGCTGATCGCAGGCATGATCAAGCAGCGCGAGCCGGCGACGATCATCATCTATGGCGGCGTTTTCCCGACCTATCACTGGCGCGACATATTGGCGGCGACCGATGTCTTCGACTTCATCGTGCGCGGCGAGGGCGAGGCGACCGTGGTGGCGCTGGTCGAGGCGCTGGAAATGCACCAGCCACCGGCGAGCGTCGCCGGCATCGCCTTTCGCGACGATCTGCGCCGGCCCTTCGCCACGCAGGCGGCCATGACGATCGCCGAGCTCGACGCCTACCGCGTCGGCTGGGAGCTGATCGACCACAGCCGTTACAGCTATTGGGGCGGTAAGCGCGCCGTGGTCATGCAGTTTTCACGCGGCTGCCCGCATCTGTGCAACTATTGCGGCCAGCGTGGCTTCTGGACCCGCTGGCGGCATCGCGATCCCAAAAAGTTCGCGCAGGAAATCGCCTGGCTGCACCGTAAACACGGCGTCGAACTGATCAACCTCGCTGACGAGAATCCGACGGTTTCGAAGAAGGCGTGGCGCGCCTTTCTCGATGCGCTGATCGCCGAGAACGTGCCGGTGCTGATCGTCGGTTCGACCCGCGCCGACGACATCGTGCGCGACGCCGACATCCTGCACCTCTACCGCAAGGCCGGTGTCATCCGCTGGCTGCTCGGCATGGAAAACACCGACGAGCAGACGCTGCAATTGATCCGCAAGGGCGGCAGCACCTCATCCGACCGCGAAGCGATCAGGCTGTTGCGAAAGCACGGCATATTGTCGATGGCGACCTGGGTGGCCGGCTTCGAGGATGAGGGGTTTCGCGACCTGTGGCGCGGCTTTCGTCAGCTGATCGCCTACGACCCCGACCAGATCCAGGCGCTTTACGTGACACCGCATCGCTGGACGCCGTTCTTCCGCATCGCGCGCGACCGCAAGGTCATCCAGAGGGATGCCCGCCTGTGGGACTACAAACACCAGGTGCTGCACATGACCCGGCTGAAGCCATGGATGCTGTTCTTCAGCGTCAAGCTGATAGAACTCGCCGTACAGTCGCGGCCGAAGGCGCTGGCACGCATCGTGTTCCACCCCGACCCCGAGCAGCGGCATTCGATGCGCTGGTACACGAAAATGGGCCGCCGGGTCTGGTTCCGCGAGGTCTGGGGCTTTCTGGCCCGCGACGGCAGGGTGAAGGACGGCCCGACGCTTGCCGAATTCTGGGGCGCGCCACAGGACGCGGAGGAGGAATCGATGATCGTTGCACCACGTCCGCCGCGCAAGGCGGCCGTCGCCATCTCGCCGGGCACCTGACCGGCTCTCGGCCATTTCACGAAAATACGCGGCGTATGCGCATTGACATACGCAACGTATGCACCCACATCCGACATACGAGGCGTATGTAAATGACCTCGAACAGTGGAGCGCAGGCCGCGATCGTCGAGAGATCGGGCCTGCCTTTGTTTGGATGGAGTAAAAATGACCAAACGCGATGCAATCTTCCCCGCCGGCCGGCAGGCTCTGTACGAGATCAACCGCTATTCGGCGGCGATCCGTTCGGGAGACTTTCTGTTCGTCTCCGGCCAGGTCGGCAGCCGCGAGGATGGATCGCCCGAGCCGGTTTTCGAGAAGCAGGTCCAGCTTGCCTTCGACAACCTCGCGGCCGTGCTGAAGGCCGCCGGCTGCACGTTCGACGACATTGTCGACGTCACCACGTTCCACACCGATCCGGCCGCGCAGTGGCAGGCAATTGACGCCGTCCGACTGAAGGTGTTCCGGGAACCACCTTATACGAACTGGACCGCGGTGGGCGTCAACTGGCTGGCGGGCTTCGACTTCGAGATAAAGGTCATCGCGCGCATCCCCCAGCCCGCCTGATCGGCCGGCCGTGGGCGACGCAGGGCGTTGCCTCAGGGCACGATCAGCGTGCCGGCGCCGTGTTCGGTGAAGAGTTCGAGCAGCACCGCATGCGGCGTCTTGCCGTTGAGGATGACGACGCCTTCGACGCCGCGCTCGATCGCCTCGATGCAGGTCTCGACCTTGGGGATCATGCCGCCCGAGACCGTGCCGTCCTTGATCAGCGCCCTCGCCTCGGCGACGGTCAGCTCGTCGATCAGCTTCTTGTTCTTGTCGAGCACGCCGGGCACGTCGGTGAGGAACAGCAAACGTGTCGCCTGGCAAGCGCCGGCGATGGCGCCGGCGAACGTGTCTGCGTTGATGTTGTAGGTGTGGCCGTCGCGGCCGGGCGCCACCGGAGCCAGCACCGGGATCATCTCGGAGCGCGCCAGAAGGTCGAGCAGCGTGCGGTCGACCTCGACCGGCTCGCCGACGAAGCCGAGATCGAGCACGCGCTCGATGTTGGAGTCCGGGTCGATCATGGTCTTGCGCGCCTTTTCGGCGAAGACCATGTTGCCGTCCTTGCCGCACAGGCCGATCGCCCATTCGCCCTCGGCGTTGATCAGCGCGACGATCTCCTTGTTGATCGAGCCGGCCAGCACCATTTCGACGATCTCGACCGTCTTCTGGTCGGTGACGCGCAGCCCACCCTCGAATTTGGATTCGATGCCCATCTTGGCCAGCATGGCGCCGATCTGCGGCCCGCCGCCATGGACGACGATCGGGTTGACGCCGGACTGTTTCAACAGCGCGATGTCGCGCGCAAAAGCCTTGCCAAGCTCGATATCGCCCATGGCGTGGCCGCCATATTTCACCACGACAGTCTTGTGTTCGTAGCGCTGCATGTAGGGCAGCGCCCGTGACAGCAGGGCGGCCTGCATTTCGGCGGTGGCGGTTATCTCCGTCATCGGCATGGTTCCCGCTTTTGATTTGTGCATGTCATTGTCCCAGAACCGCTGGGCACTTTTGGGCGACATGCACTTGGAAAGGACGGCGGCGTCTTAGCGGGAATTGGCCCGGGCCGCAAATGGCATTGCTGTCATATTCGAACGTCTCACGACGTCGTCATCGCGAAGGCACCATCAGCGGCGCCCTGCGGCCGAGCCAGCCCGAAAGCTTCTCCATCTGCGCGGCGAAAGACAAAAGCGTCTCCTCGTCGCCCGGGCGGCCGGCGGCCTGGATGCCGAGCGGCAGGCCGGCGTCGGTGACATAGACGGGCATCGCGATCGACGGCTGGCCACTGACATTGTGGATCGCCGGCCAATGGGTGAACAGAAGGCTCTTGTCCATCAGCTGGCCGAACAGCGGCTTCAGCTTCAGCAAAGGCGTGAGATGAAGCTTGTCGAGCAGGTTTTCGATCAGCTCATCGGCGCCTTTCGGGTCCATGGCACCGCAGGCGAGCGGCGGGTGTGCAATGATGGGCATCAGCACCGCATCATACTGCGCGGTCTCTTCGATCATCCGCCGCGAGACGGCATGCAGCCGCTGCAGGCTGGCATAGATCTCGCCGGCCGAGAGCATTTCACCCAGTCTGCCGAGCACCCGCGTGGCGCGCTCGACGTCGCCAGTAACGGAACGGCCGACGCGCAGCGCTTCCGCCCGCAGCGTGCCGGCAACGGCGGAAGCAACCGTCCTGCAGAAGTCGGCCATGAAATCGCGGCCGATGAAGGGCAGGTCGATGTCCTCGACGGTGTGACCGCCCTCACGCGCAAGCGCCACCGCCGTGTCCAGCGCTTTCATTGTTTCAGCCGAGATCGGCAGGCCAAGCGGCGACTTGCGGTAGGCGGCGAGCCTAAGCTTGTCGGGATCGCGCGCGGCGGCAGCAGCGAACGTGCCCTTCGGCGGCAGGGCCGCATAGGGCGACAAGGCGTCAGGGCCGTGGGTGAGGTCGAGCAGCAGCGCGCAATCGCGCACCGAGCGGGTGACGGCATGGTCGACCACCATGCCGTACCAGCTTTCGCTGACCAGCGGCGTCAGCGGGATACGGCCGCGCGAGGTCTTGAGGCCGACCAGGCCCGTGCAGGCGGAAGGCACGCGGATGGAGCCGCCGCCATCCGAGGCATGCGCCACCGGCACCACGCCGGCGGCGACCAGTGCCGCCGACCCCCCGACGAGCCGCCGCTGGTGTGGCCGGTGTTCCAAGGATTGCGGGTGATGCCGAAGGCCTTGGATTCGGTCATCAGCCGCAGCCCGTGTTCCGGCGATGTCGAAGTGACGATCGGGATCAGCCCGGCGGCGAGGTAGCGCTCGGTCATCACCGAATTGACATCGGGCACTAAGGCCGGAATGCGGCTGCCGCCATGCGACGGCACGCCCTTGATGGCGATGCCGAGGTCCTTGATGGCAAAGGGCACGCCGGCCAGCGGCAGCGAGCGGTCGATCGTCTTCGCCCGCGCACGCGCAGCCTCATAGAGCGGCTCGGCCGTGGCGTTTATTTCGGGCCTTGTGGCCTCGGCGCGCGCGATCGCCGCTTCGGTCAATTCGACAGGCGAGACCTCGCCCTTGCGCACCAGCCCGGCGAGGCCGGTTGCGTCTTGTTCCCACAGGATCCGTTCGACCGACATGGCGCGCTCCCCCACTCCGGCCAAGCTAGCCAGCGGCGATTCCCTTGGCAATCGAAGCCTGCGGCCTGAGGCCGGAACTTTAGGTGCATGGAATATTTCCAGCGTTGCAAATACAGCGTAATCGCCTAATTTGACCCGCATGACGCCGCAGGACATCACCAAGCTGATTGTCCGGACTTCGATGAAGGATCGGGCAGCGTTCGATCTGCTCTACCGGCAGACCAGCGCGAAACTTTTCGGCGTATGCCTTCGTGTATTGAACGACCGGGGAGATGCTGAAGAAGCGCTGCAGGAAGTCTTCGTCAAGATATGGACGAAGGCGGATCGTTTTGCTGTCTCCGATCTGAGCCCGATCTCCTGGCTGGTGGCAATCGCACGCAACCACGCGATCGATCGCGTCAGGGCGCGGCGCAAACCTGCCGCCGATATCGATGCCGCACTCGACGTGGCCGATCCGGCACCGGGACCTGAAGCGATGGTGGTGGCGGGCGACGAATCCGAGCGCATCCATCATTGTCTCGAAGAGCTGGAGAAGGACCGGGCGGCGGCCGTCCGGGGCGCTTATCTCAAGGGCGAAAGTTATGCCGAGCTGGCGGAGCGCCACGGCGTGCCGCTGAACACGATGCGTACCTGGCTGCGCCGCAGCCTGATGAAACTTAGAGAATGTCTGGAAAGATGACACTGGCAGAGGACAATGGACCGGAACGTGGAGGCGACGACCTGTTCGCCGCCGAATACGTTCTCGGCGTTCTGCCGGTGGAAGAGCGGCAGATCGCATCCAGGCGCATCGACACCGAGACCGATTTCGCGCGGCTCGTCGATGGCTGGGAAGTGCACCTCTCGCCGCTGGCCGTTGCCTATGCGGAGGTCGAGCCGCCGCCTTCGGTGAAGGTGGCGATCGACCGCCGCCTGTTTTCGAGCACGGCTCAAACCTCTGCCGCACCAAGCGCCGGCCTGTGGTCCAGCCTCGCCTTCTGGCGCGGCCTTGCCGTCGCGGCTGTTGCTGCCCTGGCTCTCTATGTCGTCGTGCCCTATGTCAATCGGCCGGCCGAACAGCCGCAGGCGCGGCTTGTCGCCTCGCTGGCCGCCGACGGCAGCGACGTAAAATATCTCGCCGTCTATGATTCCGAGCGGCATGAGGTCAGCCTTTCACACGTTTCCGGCACGCTCGCTTCCGGCAAGGACTTCGAACTTTGGATGATCGAGGGCAAGAACGCGCCGGTCTCGATGGGCGTCATCCCGGCCGGCGCGACCGCGCATATCGGGGTCTCGCCCGCCACGCAGCAGAAGCTGGCGCAGGGCGCGGTGCTGGCTGTCAGCCTGGAGCCTTCAGGCGGTTCGCCGACCGGACAGCCGACCGGGCCGGTGGTTGCCGCGGGCGATCTGAAGGGCATCTGATCGGATTCTCCTCACCGCGAATCCGTCGCCAGAATAATCCAAATCTATCTTATGTCACCCATGTCTAAATAACCGCGTGAGCCGGCAAACCGTTACGCCGGATAAATCTCTTCGCCCGGACGAATAAAATAAAAATCCAAAAATAGTCTGAAACTCCCGCATTTGTGTTCCGTATCTCCTCGCGTCCCCAAAGATGGGAAGAGAAACCCGAGGAGTTTGAACATCATGCGTAGAATCGCCACCCTTTTGCTCGCCGGTACGATCGCCGTTTCCGCGCTTGCCACCGCTGCCTATGCCGAAGACCCGATGGTCGGCGGCGCCGCCATGTATGCCCAGAAGAACATCGTCGAGAACGCCGTCAATTCGAAGGACCACACGACGCTGGTCGCCGCCGTCAAGGCGGCCGGCCTGGTCGAGACCCTACAGGGCGCCGGCCCGTTCACCGTTTTCGCGCCGACCAACGAGGCCTTCGCCGCGCTGCCGGCCGGCACGGTCGACACGCTGCTCAAGCCTGAGAACAAGGACAAGCTCACCAAGATCCTGGCCTGCCATGTCATCGGCGCCAAGGCGATGGCGGCTGATGTCGCCTCGATGGCCAAGGCTGACGGCGGCACGCACAAGGTCAAGACGGTCGGCGGCTGCGAGCTGTCGCTGAAGGCCGAGGGCGGCAAGGTCACCGTCACCGACGAGAACGGAAACGTCGCCAATGTGACGATCGCCGATGTCGAGCAGTCCAACGGCGTCATCCACGTCATCGACAAGGTTTTGCTCCCGAAGATGTGATCGGCCCTGGAATGTAACAAAGGGCTTGCAGCGACGAACCTGCAGCAAGAGCCCTCGGTCGGTTGCATGATCTCGCTCCCGCGACCTGCAGACGACACGCGTGCTCCGCGCCGCCCACGGTCTACCGTGGACCGGCGCGGAGTGTCGTTGAGGACCACCGTCACTGGCTTTTGACGTCTGCGTGGCGGTATAGTTTGGCAAAAAGAACAACCGGAGGAACTGGTCATGAACCGTCGCGACTTTCTTTTGAGCGGTGCCGCCGCCATCGGCGTCGTCGGGGCCGCGGCAACCATGCTGCGCATGGGCAGTCCGCAGGTGGCACAGGCCGCCGAGAAATTCGAGATCACCAAGACGGACGACGAGTGGAAAGCCATCCTGTCGCCGGCCGCCTTCGACGTGCTGCGCAAGCAAGGCACGGAGTATCCCGGCACCAGCCCGCTGCTCAACGAGCACCGCAAGGGCATTTTTGCCTGCGCGGGCTGCGACCTGCCGGTCTATCCCTCGGAGACGAAGTTCGATTCCGGCACCGGCTGGCCGAGCTTCTGGCAGGAGATCGCCAACGGCATCGGCAAGACCGAGGACAGGTCGCTTGGCATGACGCGCACCGAGGTGCATTGCCGCCGCTGCGGCGGCCATCTCGGCCATGTCTTCGACGACGGACCGGCGCCGACCGGCCTGCGCCACTGCATCAACGGCGTGGCGCTGAACTTCAAGCCCGCCGCGGCCTGAACCAGCTATAAATGCAAAAAACTCCGGGCGTTGCGGCCCGGAGTTTTTTTGTGCGGTCAGAGCTTTTCGGGCGTGGACTGGAGGAGCTTCCCGAAACCGCCGCGTGTGGTTCTTCTGTCAGTGCCCGCCGCCGCCTCCGCCACCAGGTGCGGCCGGCTTGTTGATCAGCATGGTGAACAGGCCGAGCGTCGCGAACAGCACCGTCAGCATGTAGAACACGTCCATGAAGGACAGCAGCGCCGCCTGCTGCTGGACCATGCCCGACAGTTTGGAGATCGCGGCACTGGTGGCATCGAGGCCCGTGACCTGCTCGAAATTGAGCGTCATGTTCTGCAGCTTGGTCTGCGCGGCCGCACTGCCCCACTGCACATGCTCGGCGAGCCTTGCATAGTGGAAGGCGTTGCGGTCGATCAGCACAGTGTTGATGAGGGCAAGGCCGACGGCACCGCCGAGGTTGCGGGTGAGGTTGAACAGGCCGGACGCGTTCTTCAACCGGTCGGGCGGCAAGGTGCCGAGCGCGATGTTGTTGATCGGCACCATGCACAGCATCATCGAACAGCCGCGCAGGATCTGCGGGATGAGCAGCTCATAGAAATCCCAGTCGGCGGTCAGATGCGTCATCCACCAGGTGCCGGTGGCGAAGCCGAAGAAGCCGATCATCATCATCAGCCGCAAATCCATCTTGCTCGACAGGATGCCGGAGATCGGCGCGGTGATGAACATGGCCAGGCCGCTGACGAACAGCGCTTCGCCGATCATCATCGAATCGTAGCCACGGATGCGGCCGAGGAAGACCGGATAGAGATAGGTCAGGCCATAGAGGCCGATGCCGATGACGAAGGAAAACAGCGAACCGAAGGCGAAGTTGATGTTGCTGAAGGCCCGCAGGTCGACGATCGGCTCCTCGGCGGTGAAGACGCGCCAGAAGAAGATCACCGCGCCGACGGTCATGACGATGGCACAGATGAACACTCCCTGGTCCTGCAGCCAGTCATTGTTCGGACCCTCTTCCAGCACATATTCCATGCAGCCGAGGAAGGCCGCCATGCCGGCAAGGCCCCACCAGTCGAACTTGTTGAACAGCTTGAGATTGGGCTTGTCGAAATCGATCAGCGACCAGGCGGCGGTCGCCACCAGGATGCCGGGCACGACATTGACCAGGAACAGCCAGTGCCATGAAAAGGCGTGGCTGATGTAGCCGCCGACGGTCGGGCCGATGGTCGGCGCCAGCGTCGCCACCAGGCCGATCATCGGCGAGACGATGGCGCGCTTCGAGGGTGGGAAGATGGTGAAGGCCGCGGCAAAGACGCTCGGGATCATGCCGCCGCCGATGAAGCCTTGCACGGCGCGGTAGACGATCATCTGGTCGATGTTGGTGGCGGTCGCGGCAAGGGCGCTGGCCGCGGTGAAGCCGGCGGCGGCGATGGTGAACAGCACGCGCGTCGACAGCATGCGGCTGAGGAAGCCCGACAGCGGGATCATCACCACTTCGGCGATCAGATAGGCCGTCTGCACCCACGGAATTTCATCGGAGCTGGCGCTGAGGCCCGCCTGGATCTCGGCCAGCGAGGCCGAGACGATCTGGATGTCCAGGATCGCCATGAACATGCCGAAGACCATCGCCAGGAAGGCAATGACACGGCGTGTGGAGATGGTTTCAGGAACTGCCGGCCGTGCCGGCGGCGCTCCTGCGGTGATGGTTGCGGTTGCCATTGCGTGGGCCTCCTTGAGGCAGGCCGGGCGGCTCAGTGCTTAATCAGCCACCGAGCCGCCCTCCGAAAAGCGCTTAGTTGGTCGTGGCGGCAGGTGCGGTGCGGCTGTCAACGTTGACGACAACACTCAAGCCAGCACGCAGCTTGCCGGTCTTCAGGGCATCGGCCGGGACGTCGATACGGACCGGAACGCGCTGCACCACCTTGGTGAAGTTGCCGGTGGCATTTTCTGGCGGCAGCAGCGAGAAGACCGCGCCCGAGGCCGGGGCGAGCGACGAGACGGTGCCCTGGATGGGATGGCCGTCGATGGCGTCGACCGAGATGTTGACCTTTTCGCCGGGAACCAGCCGGGCAAGCTGCGTCTCCTTGAAGTTGGCGACGATGTAGAGCTTGTCCAACGGCACGACGACGGCGAGCTTCTGGCCGGGGCTGACGAGGTCGCCCTGCTCGACCGAGCGGTTGCCGACGACGCCGTCATAAGGCGCCTTGAGCACGGTGAAGGACAGGTCGCGCGCGGCCTTGTCGTGGCTGAGCTGCAGGGAGGCGAGCGTGCTCGCCGACTCGGCGCGCTGCGCCTCGAACACGCCGATATTGGCCTGGGCAGCGGCGATCTGGGCGTCGGCTCCGACCAGCGCGGCATTGGCCTGGTCGAGCGCGGTCTGGGCGTCGTCCAGTTGCGCCTGCGTGCCGACATGCGTCTTGACCAGTTGCGCGGCGCGCTGCTGGGCGCGGGCGGCATTGTCGGCGGCGGCCTGGTCGGCGACCTTCTGCGCCTGGGCCTGCTGCAGGGAAGCCTGCGCGGCCTTGGTCTGCGCATCGATGCGGTCGAGCGTCTTGGCCAGCGTGGCGATCTGCGCTTCGGCCTGGGCGACAGCGATCTTGTAGTCGCCGTCATCGATCGTCAGCAGCGGGTCGCCAGCCTTGACCAGCTGGTTCTCGCTGACCTTGACCTGGTCGACATAGCCGGAGATCTTGGGCGAAACGAACGCCATGTCGGCCTGGACATAGGCGTCGTCGGTCGAGATCATGAAACGGCCGGTGGTCCAGTAGTCGTAGCCGTACCAGGCGCCGCCGCTCAGCAGGGCAAGGCCGATGATCGGCAGCAGGAACGAGCGCACCGAGCGCTTCTTCCTGGCCGGAGCTTCGGCTGCAGGCGGCGATGCCACCGGCAGGACGGGAATTTCCGGTGCTTCCGTCGCCGGAGCGACCTTGGCATTGGGGAAAGGGCGGACTTCGGCAGTGGTGGGCGCGTTCGAGGACATGACAACTCTCTAAAGTAATGATACTGAACCGTTCGGTTCGATCTGGCCGTTGACATAGCGTGAAAAGAGGGCCATATCAAGAGGCAATCGAACCGGTTGGTTCGAATTATTTTCGAGGTGTCACCCTATGGCCGAAACCTTACCCAATGCCGAAGCCGCCGCCAGTCTCGACAAGGAACAGTGCGACCTGCTGGACAGTTTGCGGCGTGGACGCCCGGCGGCCGGGCAGGATCCGGTCAAGCGCAGCCAGATCATCGACGGCGCCCGCCGTGTCTTCATCGAGAAGGGCTTTGAAGCCGCCTCGATGAACGACATCACGCGCGAGGCCGGCGTCTCCAAGGGCACGATCTATGTCTATTTCGCCAACAAGGAAGAGTTGTTCGAAGCGCTGATCGAGGAAGAGCGCGGCACCATCTTCAAGAACATGTACGACATGCTCGACCGCGCCGACGATCTGCGCCAGACGCTGGTGAAGTTCGGCAAGGTGCTGTCGATGAAGATCACCTCGGCCAGGGTCATCCAGGCGCAGCGCACGGTGATCGGCGCTTCCGACAGGATTCCCGACATGGGCGCGCGGTTTTACGAACGCGGCCCCAAACGCGGCCATGACAAGGTCATGGAATTCCTCAATGCCGCCATCGAACGCGGCATGCTCAAGATCGATGATGTCGATCTTGCCGCCTATCAATTCACCGAACTGTGCCTGGCCGGCCTTTTCCGCCAGTGCATCTTCGCCTACCGCACCAAGGCTCCGAGCCAGGAAGAAATCGATCACATCGTCAGATCGGGCGTCGACATGTTCCTGAAGGCCTACGGCACGGAGAGGCTTTTCGAGGAAGAACGCCACCAGATGATTGCCCTGGAGGCGAAGGCCTAGAGCGTTTCACCGTTTCATGGAAACGGGGAACCACTCTGACTCTTTGTTTTGACGCAATTCCCAAGGGAAAGCGCTATGCGCTTTTCCCGGGAAAACCGCTTACACTTTTCCTGGAATTGCTCTAGCCGCCATTGGCCGCAAGCACGATCGCGGCCTGCAATTCCTCCATGCCTTCGCCCTTTTCCGACGATGTCGCCAGGACGAACGGAAACGCCGCCGGGCGCTTCTTGATCTTGGCCAGCGTCTCCTCGATCAGCCGCGGCACGCCGGCGACCTTGATCTTGTCGGTCTTGGTCAGCACGATCTGGTAGGACACCGCCGCCTTGTCGAGCAGCGACAACACTTCGTCGTCCTTGGCCTTGATGCCGTGGCGGGCGTCGATCAGCACATAGACCCGCTTCAGCGTCACCCGGCCCTTGAGATAGTCGAAGACCAGTTTGGTCCACTCGTCGACCTTCTCCTTGGGCGCGGTGGCGTAGCCGTAGCCCGGCATGTCGACCAGCGCCATCGGCGGCAGGTCGGCGCCTTCGCCCGAAAATCCGTCCGGCACGAAATAGTTGAGCTCCTGCGTGCGCCCCGGCGTGTTGGAGGTGCGCGCCAGCCCCTTCTGGTTGACCAGAGCGTTGATCAGCGACGATTTGCCGACATTGGAGCGGCCGGCAAAGGCGATTTCCGGCGGCCCTTCCGGCGGCAGGAATTTCATCGCCGGCACGCCGCGGATGAAGATCCACCCGCGCGTGAACAGGTCGGTGCTGATCACAGTGCTGTTCAGAGCGTTCAAGCTGCTGCCTCCAGAAGAGAGATATTGGCGCCCCTGATGGCGTCGAGGTTGCGGCCGATCTTGTCCACCGGCCAATGCCACCATGCCAATGCCAGCAGCCGCCTGATCGTCCTGTCGTCGAAACGCATCTTCACCACCTTGGCCGCGTTGCCGGCGACGATCGCATAGGGCGCCACATCATGCGTCACGACGGATTTGGCGGCGATGATGGCGCCATGGCCGATTTCCACACCGGGCAGGATCACCGCCTCCATGCCGATCCAGACATCGCTGCCGACCACCGTATCGCCGCGCACCTCCTTCGACCATGTCGCCGGGTCAAAGCCCTTTTCCCAGCCATGGCCGAAAATGTTGAACGGATAGGTCGAAAAGCCGGACATTGCGTGGTTGGCGCCATTCATGATGAAGCGCGTGCCTTCGGCGATGGCGCAGAACTTGCCGATGATGAGCTTGTCGCCGATGAAGGGATAGTGGTGCAGAACGCATTTCTGCGCGAATTTGTCCGGCCCGTCCGGGTCGTCATAATAGGTGAAGTCGCCGATCTCGATGTTAGGCTCCGTCACCAGCGGCTTCAGGAAGCCGACGCGGGTGTGCATCGGGATCGGGTGCTTGATGTCGGGGTTGGGTCCGTCCATGTCGGTTCGTCCGGGATTGGCAGGCGCATCCGCAACCGAAAGCGCCTGGTCAAAATAACGTGATCCGCCCTATAGCACCAATCGGCTGAGGAGCGAGCCTTCCTTGGCGGACAAGCTCATTTGTTGCCGCGGCAGATCACGATCGGATTGGACAGAGCTCTGTCGAAACCACTGCCCTGGTAGATCGTGACGTTCGAGGCTCCGGGCGGCAGCAGGAACGTGCCTTCGACAATTTTCTGATCGCCCGCCATCGTGTGCAGAGCCCAGCTGAACGTGCAGAATTGCGGCGGTGCCGTGGGTTCGACGTGGCTGCAGTTCAGCTGCGCGCCACCCAGCATGGCGGCACCGCCGCAGCTGACCGCCTCCTTTGCAACCGCCGCGACCGGACATCCGACGAGCGCCGTCGCGGCTGCGATCCTGATCCAGTTCATCGTCGAAATCCTTGCCGGAAAACGCTCGCCGCCAAGGCGGCTTTTCCGCGCCGTGGCCCATGCGATTTTTGTTCCGGGCGGCTTAATCCGTCTTGCACGCGCCGTCCAGCAGGATTATGTGCATGATGATAATAAGCATGCTCACGAAAAGTTGTCTGTAGATCCTGATCTCCTGCCATGTCCTCCTCGCCCAATATCAGCTTCGTGCTGCATGACGTCGCGCGCCTGCTTCGAAAGCGGTTTGAGCAGCGTTCGCGGACATCGGGGCTGACCCGCGGCAACGGCCAGAAAACACGAGACGAGGCCTTTGCCGGTCTCTCACCTGAAACACAGCAGCATCTGCTGCAAACCCTAACCTTGATCAAATCCAATCTGCTCGCGGCTTGCACCCAGCCTGCCGTCGACCGGGAGAAAGTACATGGCTGAATCAACATCCCCCCAAGAAGCCTGCCGAAGACGACCCTTCCACGGGTCGGACCGGCGACCAGGTCATCCGGTTGGACAGCGAACGCGAACAGAGACGCGCCAATGTCGTTATCGGCAATGACGAACTGGAAGCCCCGGCTGCGCTGGCGCCGGCGGCACTCGAAGCTCCGGCCAAGGAGCCGCGGGCACAGCCGGCCGCTGTCACCGTTGCCCCTCCTGCCCCGGCCAAGCCGAAGCGCAGCCTGACGCGGCCGGTGCTGTTTGCCCTGCTTCCCGTCGCGCTGGTCGTCGGCGGCTATTATTACGTCACCGGCGGCCAGGTGATGACGACCGACAATGCCTATATCCAGGCGCAGTCGCTCGGCGTGTCCACCGACGTCTCCGGCACCGTGCAGGAGATCGACGTGCACGAGAACCAGGCGGTGAAGAAGGGGGACGTGCTCTTCCGCCTGCGACCGGCCTCCTTCGAAACCGCGCTTGCCGCCGCCCAGGCCCAGCTTGGGACCGTACGCAACCAGGTGCTCACGCTGCAAGCGAGCTATCAGCAGTCGCTGGCGCAGATCGAGCAGGCCGAGGCCGACATTCCCTATTACGAGGCTGCCTTCCAGCGGCAGCAGGACTTGCTCAAGACCTCCACCGCCTCCAAGGCGTCTTTCGACAGCGCCCAGCACGACCTCGTCGCCGCGCGCCAGAAAGTGGCGGTCGCCAAGTCGCAGGCGCAGGCCACGCTTGCCCAGTTGGGCGGCGACGCCGACCAGCCGGTGGAAAAGAACCCGTTCTATCTGCAGGCCCAGTCGGGCGTCGACGATGCGCAGCGCAACCTCGGCGATTCCGTGGTCAAGGCGCCGTTCGACGGCGTCGTCACCAATGTCGACGCGCTTCAGATCGGCAAGTATCTGCCGGCTTCGCAGCCGGCCTTCAGCCTGGTGTCGTCGACCGATCTGTGGATCGAGGCGGAGCCGAAGGAAACCGAGCTGACCTATGTGCGGCCGGGACAGACGGCGACAATCAGCGTCGACACCTATCCGGGTGCCGTCTGGCACGGCACGGTTACCTCGATCAGCCCGGCCTCGTCGTCGAGCTTCTCGCTGCTGCCGGCACAGAACACCACCGGCAACTGGGTCAAGGTCGTGCAACGCATCCCGATGCGCGTGACGGTCGACGACGCCAAGGGCAAACCGCCGCTGCGCGGCGGCATGAGCGTGGTGGTCGACGTCGAGACCGGCCACGCCCGCGGCCTGCCGGACTTCGTCACCAATCTCCTCAACCGGTTCGGACAGAAATCATGACCAGCGCGACCGCGGCAGGTGCCACACCGGTGGTCGCCAATCGCGGCGCCATCACAGCCTGCGTGATCCTGGCCGTCATCATGCAGGCGCTGGACACGACCATCGCCAATGTGGCGCTGCCGTACATTCAGGGCAGCGTTTCGGCCAGCGCCGACCAGATCAACTGGGTGCTGACCTCCTACATCGTCGCGGCGGCGGTGATGACGCCGCCTTCGGGCTACCTCGCCAACCGTTTCGGCCGCAAGCGCATCCTTTTGACCTCGATCACCGGCTTCGTGGTCGCCTCGGTGCTGTGCGGCTTCGCACAGTCGCTGCCGCAAATCGTCGGCTTCCGCCTGCTGCAGGGTCTGTTCGGCGCGGCGCTGGTGCCACTGTCGCAGAGCATCCTGCTCGACATCTACAGTGTCGAAGAGCGCGGTTCGGCGATGGCGCTGTTCGGCGTTTCGGTGATGGTCGGGCCGGTGCTGGGTCCGGTCATCGGCGGCTGGCTGACCGAGAATGTCAGCTGGCGCTGGGTGTTCTACATTAACGTGCCGATCGGGGCGCTGGCTTTCGCGGGCGTGTCCCTGTTCGTCCTGGAAACCAAGCTGGACATCAAGGCAAGGCTGGACTGGCTGGGTTTCGGCATGCTCAGCATCACCATCGCGGCGCTGCAGATGTTTCTCGACCGCGGCGAGCAGCTCAACTGGTTTTCCTCCTCCGAGATCATCGTCGAGGCGCTGATCTGCGCGTCGGCCTTCTACATCTTCCTCGTCCACACCTTCACCGCCAAAAACACCTTCGTGAATCCGCGGCTCTTCCTGGATCGGAATTTCGCCGTCGGCATGATCTTCATTTTCATTATCGGCATCACCTATCTCGCCTCGCTCGCCCTGATGACACCCTATCTGCAGACGCTGATGGGCTATCCGGTGGTGACGGCCGGCATCGTCATGGGCCCGCGCGGCCTCGGCACGATGGCGTGCATGTTCCTGGTCGGCAGACTGATCGGCAAGGTGGATACACGATGGCTGCTGTTCATCGGCCTCGCGATCACCGCCTGGGCGATGTACGACATGACCGGCTGGACCCCCGACGTCTCGCAATGGACGATCATCAGCACCGGTTTTATCCAGGGGGCCGGCTTGGGCTTCCTGTTCGTGCCGCTGACCACCATCACCTTCGCCACGCTGGCGCCGGAGCGGCGCGCGGAAGGCACCGGCCTTTACAATCTGTCGCGCAACATCGGCTCCAGCGTCGGCATCTCGGTGGTCACCGCACTCTTGACGCAGAATGTGCAGATCAACCATGCCAACATTGCCACCTACGTGACGCCCTTCAACCAGGCGTTCGGCAATCCGGCGATCGCGCAAGCGATGAACCCCTACACCGCCGCCGGCCGCGCGGCACTGGACGGTGTGGTGACGCTGCAGGCGACTGTTATCAGCTACATGGACGACTTCAAGCTGATGATGATCCTGTCGCTGGCCGCCATTCCGCTGGTGCTGTTGCTGCGCAAGCCAGGCACGCCGGCCAAGGTCGATCACAGCGCCGTCATGGAGTGAGGCCGAGGCCCGGGCTGACGCGTCCGGACCCATCACGCATGTACCCCTCAAAAGAAACCGGGGTCCTGTGAGGGACTACAGGACCCCGGCCTCGCCGATAACGGCTTCCCTAGGAAATATGGACCTCGTCATGAGGCGGGGATGGCAGACCGAGAAAGCCCCAACCAGCTGCCACTGCCCCCTTTCGCCGGAAGTCGTTACTTCGGCAACAGCACCTTGTTGACGACATGGATGACGCCGTTCGACTGGTTGACGTCGGCGATCGTCACCTTCGCCTCGCCGCCGGACTCATCCATGATGTAGAGCTTGCCCTTCTTGACCTCGGCGGTGAGTGTGTCGCCCGAGACGGTCTTCATCTCGTATTTGCCGCCCATCGCCTTGGCCTTCTTCATCATCTCGGCGCCGGAAATCTTGCCGGCCACGACATGCGCGGTCAGCACTTTGGTGAGCTTGTCCTTGTTCTCGGGCTTCAGCAGCGTGTCGACCGTGCCGGCCGGAAGTGCCGCGAAGGCCTCGTTGGTCGGCGCAAAGACGGTGAACGGACCTGCGCCCTGCAATGTGTCGACCAGGCCGGCGGCCTTGACGGCGGCGACCAGCGTCGTGTGGTCCTTCGAATTGACGGCGTTCTCGACGATGGTCTTGGTGGTGTACATCGGCGCGCCGCCGACATTCGGGTTCTTGGCGTAGGCGGGAGCGGCAATCGCCACGCCGGCGACAAGGGCGGAAATGGCTATGATCCTGAATGACGGCAAGCGCATGTGGTCTTCCTCCGGGTGAGGGCTGATCGGAATTGATAGCCTTTGGAAATGCACACGCAGTCACGCCCCGCGACCGCTGGCAGTTTCGCCGATCACGGGAACGTGAACAGATATCCGCCCAAAGAAAAAGCCCGGGCGAACCGGGCTTTTTCGGGAAGAGAGCTTCTATTCCGCTGGAGACGGTTTCTTTCGGAACAGGGCCACCAGATTGTCCCACAGCTCGATCTTGGCGCCCTGGCGCTTCATGATGACGCCCTGCTGGAGGATCGACAGCGTGTTGTTCCAGGCCCAGTAGATGACGAGACCGGCCGGGAAACCTGCCATCATGAAGGTGAAGATTATAGGCATCCAGGTGAAGATCGCGGCTTGCGTCGGATCCGGCGGCGTCGGGTTCATGCGCATCTGCAGGAACATGGTGACGCCCATGATCAGCGGCCACACGCCAATCATCAGCATGTGCGGCAGCGTCAACGGGATCAGGCCGAACAGATTGAAGATCGAGGTCGGATCGGGCGCGGCCAGATCCTGGATCCAGCCGAAGAACGGCGCATGGCGCATCTCGATGGTGATGTAGAGCACCTTGTAGAGCGAGAAGAAGACCGGGATCTGCAGCGCCACCGGCCAGCAGCCGGCGAGCGGATTGATCTTCTCGGTCTTGTACAGCTCCATCATCGCCTGCTGCTGCTTCATCTTGTCGTCCGCGTATTTCTCGCGGATTTCGAGCATCTTGGGCTGCACCTTCTTCATGTTCGCCATCGACGCGTAGGACTTGTTGGCGAGCGGGAAGAACAGGGCCTTGACGATGACGGTGGTGGCGAGGATCGCCAGGCCGAAATTGCCGAAGAATTTGTAGAGCGTGTCGATCAGCCAGAACATCGGCTTGGTGATGAAATAGAACCAGCCCCAGTCGATCACCAGATTGAACTGGCGAATATGACGGTCCGCCTCGTAGGCGTTGATCTTGGCGACTTCCTTGGCGCCGGCGAAGATCTCCGTCTCGACCGTCGCGGACTGGCCGGCCTCGACATTGATCGCATCGGTCAGGAAGTCGGACTGGTAGCGGTGGCGGCCATCCTCGAAAAAGGCGTAGCGCGGCTGGAAAGGCTGCTTCTCGGTCGGCACCAGCGTGACGGCCCAGTATTTGTCGGTGATGCCGAGCCAGCCGTCGGTCGACTTGCCCGGCGTGACCTGCTTTTCAGATTCGATCTTGGCGTATTTGTATTCGGCCAAGCCCTCAGTGCCGGTAACGCCGATCAGGCCCTCATGCAGCACGTAGGTGCTGGCGACGGCCGGCTTGTCGTAGCGCGTGACGCGGCCATAATTGAACAGCGAAACCGCGCTCGAGCCGGAATTCTGCACCGTGTCCGACACCGTGAACATATAGTTGGCGTCGACGGAGAAGGTGCGCTTGAAGGTCAGGCCCTTGTCATTGGTGTAGGTGAGCGTGAGCGGCGTCGACGGGGTCAGCGTCGGATTGCCGTCCACGCTCCACTGTGTTTCCGCACCCGGCACCGTGCCGGTCTTGTCGTTGCCAACGAAGCCGATCTCGGCGAAATAGCCGGTGGGCAGCGCCTGCGGGTTGAGCAATTCGATCTCGGGCGAATTCTTGTCGACGGTCTCGGTGTAGTGCTTGAGCTTGAGGTCGTCGAGACGCGCGCCGGTCAGGTTGATCGAGCCCTCGAGGCTCGGCGTGTCGATCTTGACGCGCTTCGAAGCGGCCAGCGCCTGGTCGCGGCCGGCGGCAGTGACGGTGTCACCGCCGGGCGCGTTGGGAATGGTGCCCGGCGCCGGCGCCGGCGCTCCAGCACCCGGATTGGCCGCCTCGGCCGCCTTCTTCCGTTCTTCCACGCGCTGCTGCTCGATGCGGGCGGCCTGACGCTGCACCTCGCTGCGCGGCAGCACATAGAAATACTGCCACAGGGCCAGGATCAGCACCGACAGCGCGATGGTGATGAAGAAGTTCCGGTTGTTTTCCATCGAGAGCCCTTGGCCTATCGTGTTCCGCGAAGTCGGCGGGAGAGTTCGGCCTTCAATTGGCCGAAGGGGGCACGCAGCGCATCATCGCGCCCGACGATGACATAATCATTGCCGGGCACCATGTCATCTGCGGCATGGACGCGGACGGCTTCTTTCAGCCGCCGCCTGACGCGGTTGCGCACAACAGCGTTGCCGACCTTCTTGGTGACGGTGTAGCCGACGCGCGGCACGCCGCCATCGCCGCGGTCGAGGACCTCGACGAGGAAAAACCGCCCGCGTCGCTTTTCACCACGACGGACGGCCAGGAATTCCGCGCGTTTCAGAAGCCGCTTGGGATTTTGCCCCACTGGCTTGCCGGTTGCGGGCAACGATCTCGTCTCGCTTAGGCGCTGAGCCGCTTGCGGCCGCGGTTGCGGCGAGCTGCGACGACGCCACGACCACCCTTGGTGGCCATGCGGGCACGGAAACCGTGCCGGCGTTTGCGGACGAGTTTGGACGGTTGGTAGGTACGCTTCATTTGTTTTAATACCGCGGGGTGCGGCCCTTCTTGATTCTGTCACTTTGTAACAGGAGCTTTGCCGGGCCGGCTTTGGCGCGATCGAAACCGCGCCGGGACGAATGGCCCGAGCGTGAGCGGGCTTATAGAAAGAAGGGTTTTGGAAGTCAATCCGGGGTCGTCGCGCCGCGGACGCAGGTTTCATGACGGTAATTTAATGTTCGGACCAAAGGATAAAATTGGCAAAAAAGGCCGCAATCGCCTAATCTTGGCCGATCAAGTGATTGTGAAGACAGAGTCGCATGAGCGAAGCTAGCCAAGCGGGGGAAGGGATCGGCACGGCGCCTGCCACCGTCCGCAGCGTACCCTTGTCGCGTGGCCTGTCGACGAAATTGCTGCTTCTCACCATCGTTTTCGTGCTTTTGGCCGAAGTGCTCATCTTCCTGCCCTGGATCGCCAGCTACCGGCTGAGCTGGCTCAAGGAGCGGCTGAGCACGGCAGCAGCCGTGTCGATCGTGCTGGTGCAGGGCGAGTCGACCTCGCTGTCGCGCACGGCCCAGAATGACGTGCTGATGGCGATCGGCGCCAAGGCGATCGCGGTGCGCGATGGCGGCGTCTCGCGGCTTCTGGTGGTGGCGGACATGCCGCCGCAGGTCGACGAGCATATCGACCTCGCCAGCGTCGGCATGATCAAGGGCATGACCGGCGCGCTCGACACGCTGTTCTTCGGCGGCGACCGGATGCTGCGCGTCTTCGGACCGGTCGGCGACAGCGACAAGGAATTCGAGCTGATCATGCCGGATTACTCACTGCGCAAGGCGATGCTCATCTATTCGCGCAACGTCGCCTTCGTCTCGCTGCTGATCTCGCTGTTCACCGCCATGCTGGTCTATGCCGCGATCGACCTGATCATGATCGGGCCGATCCGCACCATGACGCGCTCGATGCTGTCCTTCTCCGAAGCTCCCGACGACCCTGGGCGCATCATCCATCCCGCCGCCCGCTCCGACGAGATCGGCGTTGCCGAACGCGAGCTGTCGCAGATGCAGGAGCGGCTGCAGAAGATGCTGTCCGAGCAGAAGCACCTTGCCGACCTCGGCCTGGCGGTCTCGAAGATCAACCACGACATGCGCAACATCCTGGCCTCGGCGCAGCTGATGTCGGACCGTCTGCGCCAGGTCAGGGATCCGACCGTGCAGGCCTTCGCGCCGAAGCTTTTGCGCGCGCTGGACCGGGCCGTCTCCTATTCGGAAGGCGTGCTTCACTATGGCCGCACGCAGGAGCCGCCGCCTTCGCGGCGCCGGGTGCGGCTGCGCCAGCTGGTCGAGGACGTGCACGGGCTGCTCGACATCGAGGAAGGGATCGAGTTCATCAACGCCGTCGAGGCGGCTTTCGAGGTGGACGCCGATTCAGACCAGCTGTTCCGGGTGCTCACCAATCTGTGCCGCAACTCGGTGCAGGCCATGGCGGCCGACACCGAGAGCGCCGTGGTGCGGCGGCTTGCGGTATCAGCCGTGCGCCTGGGCAGCGTCAGCCGCATCGCCGTCACCGACACCGGCCCCGGCCTGCCGCCGAAAGCGCGCGAAAATCTGTTCGCGGCCTTCCGCGGCTCGGCGCGCAGCGGCGGCACCGGCCTAGGCCTAGCCATCGCGCATGAACTGATCCGGGCGCATGGCGGCACGGTGGAACTGGTCGAGTCGATTGGCGGGCGCACCACTTTCGCCGTCACCATCCCCGACCAGCCGGTGCGGCTGGACCAGGCCCGCGGCAGCCTGCGCCGGCCGGCCTGACGGCCCCGGTGCTGTTTTCCTGAGGGGCGCTTGCCCTTCCGGCCTGACGCTTTCGATGATCTTTGCCGAGACTTTTCTGCCACGCGGCCTGAAATCGGACCGGCTTCGCGGCAGCTTCAAAGCCCTGGGATCGGGGCCGTCATCACCGGATGACACACTCGCGACAAAACTTTTGCCGGATCGACTTGCTTTTCGCAAATTCAGTCGTTAGGGAACTGCACACATTCGCGGCCGGTCCCTGGGATCGGATCGCGGGGCCGTCGAAAACATGGCCTGATGCGCGCCCGTAGCTCAGCTGGATAGAGCACCAGACTACGAATCTGGGGGTCAGGAGTTCGAATCTCTTCGGGCGCGCCAATCTTTCCAAGGGGTTGAGGCGGATGGCTAAAAAGAGCCTCGTCCTTGGGGGCACATCGGGGGCACCAAAGCTGCCCGGAGCCGTGGGTGAAAGCCTATCCGTCCAGTTCCGCTTTGAGGCAGACATCTCCGCCAGAATTGTTGAGCTTTGTCCGCCATCAGAGGAGTGGATGGCTCGGCAAAACGATATCATTTTTGATGCCGAGTTTGGGCCGACGCATGCTTTCGAGTTGTGTGCTCGTCGATTTTTGAGGCGCAAAGTAGCGCGCGTCAGCCGCGCTGCACAGGCGGATTACCTTGGTAGTCTGGACGCGACCCTCACCGTGTTGGCAGATTTGTTGCTGGCATATCCTCAGTTCAACCATACTGCCGCAGATCCGCTCCAGTTCCTGGAAGAACTCGAGCTCCGGCAAGGCAAGCCCACCCGCCGCAGGGACGAGATATTGACGGGCTTGGTTGAACCGCTGATCTCTCTTCGTGCCTTCGCTCAGTTCCAATTGCGAGCGCTGGGCAGCGAAAAGAAAGAGTCGGCGGAAGCTATTCGGCGCCGCAATGACTTCCCCCGGTTCGTGCTGATCGCCGACATCATCGCCACCTATCAGCGCGTCACTGGCGAAGAGCCCATGGCCTATGCGGCAGACGATGAGCACCGCAGCCCGGCCGTTGAACTCGTCACCCTATTGGTTCCACCAATCATGAAGGCGGCCAGGGTGAGCAAAATCCAGATCAGCGCTCAAACCGCGAAAGCCGAGATTGCGACAGTCAAACGGTTGTGGTCAGAAGGGTCTCGGCCAGAAATGGCCCATGCGCTGCCAAGCTGGGCAACGGTAGGATAAACTTTTTTGCGCATTTCGCGCAGAACTAATTCCTATTATTCGTGACGCTTCCGCCTTCTACTGCGCACCATCGCATAGGAGGCGAACGAGCAATGTCGACCCGTATCCTTCCGATCGAGCAGGTGCTTGACCGCACCGGGCTTTCGCGTCGGACACTATATTCCGAGATATCCGAAGGGCGCTTTCCCAAGCCGGTCCAGTTGACCGCTCGCCGAGTTGGCTGGCCCGAGGCAGACGTCGAGGCCTTCCTCACCAGTAAGATCGCTGCGCGCGACGGGATGGCCGCATGAGCGTCATTCCGACGAGCTTCATGAAATGCTGGCCGCGGGATCGGATCGATCGCCTCCAAAACTTGCAGGCCCTCGCCAAGACTCGCGGGTACCGGATTACCGCACGAAACGGCGGCAGCCGGACCGTTTTCCTCCCTTACATCGCTATCTTCCAAAGCAAACTCCTGGTGGCATCGTTCTGGTCCCTGGGTGAAGCAGAGGACTGGCTGAAGGAGGACGCATGACCGCCGCCCTGGACCTCACGCCGGCCGAGCACGAGACGTCGGCGATCGTCGATGAGGCTGCAGCTTGGTATTTCGAGAACTTCCGCACATGCGAGCGCCCTGTTGTGCCGGCGCTGCGCCATCGTTTCGGCCTCACTAGTCACCAGGCAATCGTTGCCATTCGCCAGGTGACGTTGCGCAGGGCGCGCGCCACATGAGCCCTCCGAAGCCAGGCAAGATTGCGTCACAGTTCATGGCACACAAGCGCGAGATGCGCCTCTCGGCGGCCTGGAAGGCACTGCGCGGCAACGACAAACTTATTCTTGAGCGGATCGAGGAAGAGTTCATGGCGCATGCCGGCACGACCGACACACTTCCGGTCACCTTCACCGACTTTGAGGAGTGGGGCGTTCGTCGTGCCGCCATTGCCGAGTGCATCGCCCGCGTCGAAGCTCTTGGCTTTGTCGAATGCATCGAGCGGGGCAGAGCCTCCAAAGCCGAACACCGCTTCCCTACGAAATATCGCCTCACCTATGCCCATGGTCCCAAAGTGAGAGTGACCGACGAGTGGGCAAGAGTCACTGACGAGGACGACGCGCAAAGGCGAATTGATGCAGCGATTGCTGACCTAGAGGCGCGGTCCTCGGCACTGAGCATAAAGCTGAAAAAGAGAGCGGAACAGCGGGCAGAACAACGAGCCTTGCACGGGAGAAAGGCGGCATGAACGGATTTTTTGCCAGTGCGGTTTTCGCAACCAAAGCCAGTGACGAAATCGCTACCGATCTAGCCAAAAGCCGGTGCGGAAAACGTCACTACTGCGCTGGTAGCGGAAACGTCACTACTATCTATATCTCGGGAGCCAAGGCCGATGGTACGCGATGACGACCTTCCCCTCTTCCGCTGGCAGCCAGTCGGCGTAGAGGTCATACCGTTTCCCCTGATCCGCCGTGTCGGCAAGATCCGAGACGTCGCCTCTAAGATGCTGGCGAAGTCGACTGATCGCCACGCCGAGTCGTATCGCGATCAGGTCACTACCGGGTTGGTCGGTCACCTAAACCGACTCGGCATTCCTGAGCAGGAACGGGACGAGCAACTCGGCCAGTTCTGGTCGGCGGTGCAATCTGAGATCATCCGGCTGACCTATACCGGCCATCATGCAGGTGACGCCGCATGAAGTCAGCCGTCGTTCGCCTCCCTGCCAAAACAGTCCCTGAAACAGGGGAACGGCTTCGGCCGCTGTGGATCCCCGCCGCCGAGGCGTTGTCGGTCAAGCAAGCCCTCTTCGCCTTCCAGGGTGAATACGCGATCAGCGAAGATACGCTCCGCCGGCTGATCGACAAGCACGGTATCGCCAATCGATCCGTGACGGGCGGCTCATGGCGGGTGAGCGCACCGGCACTGGCGATGGCATTGGATGGAGATACCGCGGCACTGGAGTTGCTGCGTCAGGACAATCGCGATCATCCCGACGTGGCCCGCTATTTCGCTCGGCTGGGCATCCCGAGACCCTGACCTGTTATCAAATGTTATGGTAGCGCGCCTGTTGAAGAATGTTGAGGTGCAGACCGCGCTGTCAAAAGTAGACATCGCGGAAGCGCTACGGCCAACACAACCCCAAACATGCCCAGACGTGCGGAATGCCCAAGCGGGCCAGCGCATGCGATTCTCTGCCTCGAAAACAGGGCCAGAGATCAACGCTAATGACGGTTATCGATAGAAATCACGCGAAGGAAACAGGGCGCCGTGTCAACGTGATGCTCACCTCGGCGCGCGTTAGCCAGGGGTTTCGTGATGCTCTTTTCGCTGCGGCCTCCAAGGAGCACATGACGCCGAGCGACTTCGCGATTGCCGCGGCCGCCGAGAAGATCGGTTCCGTGATCTCAACCGAACGGGACGGCGAGTAGCCGCCGGCCCATGTCCAAGACAACGCGTTTCCAGCCAGGTCAGTCCGGCAACCCGAAAGGTCGCCCCTCTGGCTCGCGCTCGCGCGTAACCCTTGCTTGCGAGAAACTGCTCGACGGTGACGCCAAGGCGATCACCATGAAGGCGATCGAACTGGCCAAGGCCGGCGACACCGTGGCGCTGCGCTTGTGCCTGGATCGCATCGCACCGCCCCGCAAGGGCATGCCTGTAAGGTTCGGCCTTCCGATAATGTCCAACAGCGGCGACGTCCGCGCGGCCGCCATGGCCATCCTCAAAGCCGTTGCCGATGGCAATCTGAGCCCGGAGGAAGGCGGCGCCATCGTCCCCGTGATCGAAGCAGCCCGCCGCGCCATCGAAACCGATGATCTTTCCCGCCGGCTCGAAGCCCTCGAGCGCGATATCGAACGGAGGGCGGGTCGATGACCGGACTTCGAACGAGGATCGACAAGTTGGAGGACCGTCTAGGCCGGACCAGTGCCGACGATGAGCGGGAATGGCAGGTGCGCTTTGCACGCCAGCTCGACCACCTGTCAGACGCCGAACTTAACCGGCTGGAAGATATCGTCACGCAGACAATTGAAATCACCGGCGACACGGCCCGTTGTGCCGCGTTCCCCGATGGCTGCGAAACGCTTACCGAGTTCATCGCTTTTGTCGATCAAGACGAAACGGCATATTTCGAACACGTAAAGCGGCTGGCCGCATGCGGGGCCGTCATATGGCCAGTGATCTCCGCCGCCGCATAGAGGCCCTGGAAAGCGCCCAGCCGATCGTCGAGATCGTCGACGCTTCGCACTCTGGCCGTGCCCAGGCATTCGCGAGTTTCATCTCCGAAACCTTCGATCTCGGGCAAGGTGACAGCCCGGCGACGAACGCCGCAAAACTCTACGGCCTCCCGAGCGCGCCGGCATTCATGAAGTGGGTGAAGGCCGGCTTCAGCCAGGAAGCGCACGCCGTACTCGCCCAAGAGGCCTATGGCGACGATTGGCGCACCCGGGCCGACGAAGTAGCCGCCACGGCAACCGCGCGCTGTAGGGTCGTCCACGGCAACGATTGGGAGCAGGTGCTCGCCGACCGCATGGCCAGCGATAACGGCCATTCTCGCTACCCTGTTGAAGGAATCTCAAAGGAGACACGAACTTGAAAATCTTCAAAACCAAGCAGGAGCCGGTCGAGGCCGCGCCACCCGCGCCGTCGCCGGCCGTGGCCGCGCTCGAGGCCGCGCTCGAGGCCGCGCTCGAGGCCGCGAAGGCGGTCGTCGCCAAAATGGGGGAGAAGCAAGCAACCGCACTCCAGCACGCCGAAAACCTGGCAGCGGAACGGGGCCGGATCGCATTGAGCGCCCATAGTGGCGACGATTCGGCGCGCGCGCGCTTGGACGCGATCAACGCAGAAATCAGCGTGCATGGGTCCGAAATTGCCTCGATCGGTGCGGCAATTGGCCAGGCGCGGAGCAATCTCGAAACGGCAGAAGACGCTGTTGCGAGCGAGGATCAGGGGCGCCGACAGGCAGAGGCCAGGCGGATCTCTGATCTGATCCTCGCCGAGGCCGAGAAATTCGATCGTGCGGCCGCTGTGATGTCCGATGCGCTGCACCGTCGCCGCGATCTGCACCGCGAACTTGCCGCGACTGGCGTTGTGCCGTCGGAGAGGGCCAACCAGCTTATTCGACCCATGGCTGTCAGCCGCGCGCTGGTGCGGGCTGGCGTCGCGGAATTCACCGACATCAGCCATATCGGCGGCCATCTCGTGGCGAGCCTCGCCCAGCACGACGGCAATGTACTTGGGCATCCGACCGCCCCGGCAAAAGCGGCATAGGGGGCACGACGCTGGCACTCGAAGCGGAAAAATCGGCTGTGGACACGGCGTTCGCCGGGCTCGCCCAGGCGGTCGTTGCCTACCTCGGCGCCGGTGGCCAAGCCGAGTTAGCCGGCCGTTGGCTTCTCAGCCATGTGGCCGCGATCGACCCGCGCATTTCCCGATTTGCAGACTACGGCGCCAATGCTGCCGTCAACGATCGCGGGCTGCGAGGCATAAGTTTCGAAAACACACTGCTGGATGAAGACGGCGAGCCTCTGCTCGACGAAGACGGCAAGACGCTGAGCGAGGGATGAGATGAAGCTTTCAGATTACGAAATCGATTCAGCTACCGGCCGAGCAGTCGCCAAGTTGGCGACTGGCATGCGCCTGGCTAGCGCCGAGCTTTCCAGCGACGACATCAAGACCCTGTTCTCCAGCCCGGTCGAAGTGATCGCGGCACCAGGATCTGGCAAAGCCCTCGTACCCACGGAGATGGCAGTTCTCTATCGGTTCGGCACAACGGCCTTTTCAACCGAAACCGATGGCGATCTGAGCTCCGGGTATTTCCATGCGGGCGGCAGTGTCGACACTGCGCTGATGGCATTCGACATGCTCGGCGAGGCGGCGTCGGCATATGGCTACGGCTTGAATTTTGGCCAGCGTCCGGTCGCCGATATCGCGAACAAGGGCCTGATGTTCGGGGTCGCCAATCTCGACCCGATGGACGGTGACGGGACCGCTGTTTTGACGGTCATCTATCGCGTGGTCGACGTAGCGACCGGCCAATTCTTGTGAACAAGGAGACAATGAACCATGACAGATTTGAGCGCTCAAAAAGCCGCGGTTGATGCTGCGTTCACGACGCTTTCGGGAGCAGTTTCCACCTACTTGGCCGCGGGCGGCGCTGCCGAAACCGTCGGCAGGGGGTTGATCGCGCACACCGCCGGCATCGATCCCGCTATCTCGCGCGTCTGCGACGTTCACGGGAACCTGGCAATCAACGACCGTCCGTTGCGCGCCGTCGCTTTCGCCGACGCCCACGAGCGCTGAGCACAAAACGATGAGACGTATCCTCCGCAAGATCCAAATCGACGAGATCAGCGCCGTCGACCGGCCATGCCAGGAAGGCGCTGTAGCGACGATTTTGAAAAACGACCGAACCCTGAAGGGAGAAACAACCATGACCGCATTCGCCAAAGCCGAAAGCGATTTTGAAGCGTGCGTCGAGCGCATTCAGAAACGGGACGGATCGACCCGCATCAACGCCATCTTGAAGGCGACGACCGAACACGGGGACTTGTGGACCGCCTACGGCGAGGCCGGACGGCATCACGTCGCCAAGACCGACCAGGTGCCGGTGGAGACCAAGGTCACGAAGGCCCTCGGCAGCATGAAGAAGATGGATGACCAGATCGCCGACCTGGTTCGCGAGAAGCAGAGGCCCGGCGAGAGTTTCGCAAAGGCTTACGATCGGGTGCTCCGCGAACAGCCTGAGATCTATACCGGCCGCCGTGCGTTGAAGAACGCGCTCGATGCGGCCTGAACGGTAGTGGCTGGACGCTTGCATTACAGACAGGCGCCAGCCGGGGCTGCCAGGTGGGGATTCGCTTGGTGGTCCTTTGTCCGGGTTTTGTCTCCTTCTCCCGGACCAGCGCGGGCGGCATCCGTGCCACCCGCGCAATTCAGTTTGTGGGCGGTCCGCGCACGGCAGCCCTGACCACCGACGAGTAACGATAAGCGTCTTTCTCGCTAACAATTTTGGGGGTCCAACACCATGACCGACAACAACGCCGGTAGCGTCACCATCCAGATCGGTGGCAACCTTGCGCCGTTCGAGGCTGCATTGGCCAAGGCCAAGCAGATGGCGGTCACGTTCGACGCTCAAATCTCCGCACAGTTGAACGGGGCAGGCGTTTCGGCCGGTCTTGAGAAGATCGCCGCTGGCGTTGAACAGACCAACGCGTTTCTCGCGAAGCTCACCACCAGCGGCACGGCCGCCAGCGCCGTCATGTCGAAGATCACCACCTCGACTGCAGCCGCGACCGCGGCGCTCGGCAAGGTGGCAACTGCAACGAAATTGGCCAATGCCGAACTGGGCGCCATCGGTGGCACCGGCGGCGGTGCGGCTGCTCTCTCGGCCGGCACCATCGCTGCCAAGGATTTCGCCGCCGCGCTCGAAGCAACCGGCGGGAACCTGGCAAAGATCACCCCCGGCATGCTTGGCCTTGCTACGGCGAATGAGGAGGTTGCCGTTTCCGCAAAATCGGCGGCCACAAGCATGGCGGCGCTTGGCGTCGCAGAGACGGAAGCGGCCGGCCTTGGCGCTGGTGTGTCCCGCGAATTCAGTGTGCTCGGTGCCGAGATCGCGCGCGGCAACTTCAGCCGCATCCCTGGCAGCTTGATCGTGATGAATGAACGGCTCGCCTCGACCGGCGCTGGAGTGCTTACCCTCGGCAACGGAATGAAGGCGCTTGGCGCTCTCGGATCCGTGATCTTCAATCCCTTCGTTCTCGGATTCCTGGCCATCTCGGTCGGAACAGAGGTCGCTATCAAGGCACTCGGCGCGCTCAAGGGCGGTGCCTCTGATGTCAATGAGGTTCTGGCCAGGCACAAGCAGATAGTCGACGAGGTAGCGGCCTCATATGCCGGCGCGAAGACCGCGATGGAGCTTTACACGAAGGAATCCGCGACTTTCCAGCATGCCTTGTTGCTGGCAGACGTAGAGGCTCAGACCAAGGCGCTGAAATCCGAGCTTTCCAGCATCTTCACCGAATTCGGCGGCAACAACAAAGCCCAGGGCAAGCCGTTCGGCGTCTTCTCTGACGCCATCTTCGAAATGAATTCGGACATTCGGAAGGGGCTCACCCCTGCGCTACAGGATGTCATCGACAAGATGTCGGCTATCTCGATCGCCAATCCGGGCAATGGCGCACAGTTCGACAAGATCATCGCCAAGCTGAAGGATGCGCTCGCACTGGAAAAGGGCCTTGGCGTCGACAAGACGGTCAACGATGTCGCGTTCAACGGTGGAAAGGCGCAAGAGACCCTGGCCGACGTTTCCAAGGGCTTCAAGGAAGTCAATGCCAGCGCCGGCAACGCCGACGCGACCATCGCGAAACTGTTTGGGACCATGAATGCCGGCGCCAGCAGTGGCTACGGCGTCACGCGCTCTTTGGCCGGCCAGTTCGGCACCCAGCAGCTAAACGGCCAGCTACAGGCCACGGTCGGCCTGTTCCAGACCGTTGATCAAGCCGTACAGGAGGCACGGCAGCATCAACTCGCCGGCATGGTTGATCTGCAGAGCCAATTCCACGCGACAACGGCCGAGGCTGACAGGCTTCAGAAGGTGATCGCCACGACCTCAAGCCAACAGAACATGGATGCCTTTTTCGGCGATACGCACGCCATCAAAAACGCGAGTGCGGACATTGCCGACGCCACGAACACCGTCACCAAGCTTTTCGACGCAATGAAGACCGGAAACGCTAGCGTCAACGCCGTGTATCAGGGCCTCGATATGGTGCGCCAGACGCTCGTCCAGGACGGCTTCGGCGTCGATGCGGTCAACAAGTTCGTCGACAGCCTCGTGCGTACGCGCATGCAGTTGGACCAGGATACGGGCTCGGCGCATCAGCTCAACGCTGCCATCCAGGCCATCCGCGACAAGGTCGTAACGATCACCGTTCAAACCAGGCAGGTCGGCAGCGGCACGCAATCGATTTACGACGTCGGCGGCGGCAACAATGTCAGCGTAAGGCGCTACGGTGGCGATGCCGGCCAGCAATCCGGTCCATCGATGACAGCCTATCAGGTGCCGACCTACGATTCCGGTCAAGGCGGCATGGTCAATACCGGTTCGGGTTCAGGTGGTGGTAGTGGCGTCACTGTCATGCGCTTTGGCGGCACACGCGCCGCTGGCGGCCCCGTAGGCGCCAACACGCCCTATTGGGTTGGTGAGCACGGCCCCGAGCTTGTCGTGCCCTCCAGCGCCGGCACGGTCATTCCAAATGGCCAGTCCACGGCGCTTGCCAATCCGCAATCCGCTTTCACTGGACAGGTAGCCACGCGGGACCAAGACCGCATGTGGGCCCTGCAAATGAATATCGAGGCGAACACGCGGAAAACGGCGCAGTTGCTCGATGAGATCAAGACCACGGGCTTTGCGAGCAGTTCAGGGCTTTCATCTGGCTCGTCTAGCCGCTCCATTTCCGCCACCGGCTACGATTCGAACGGTCTCAACGCTGCCGGGCATACCGCAGAGCAGGTTGCGGCCTTCAATCGCGTCCTTGCGAGCGCACGGGCCAATTATTCGGCAATCGGCGGCATGGGCCTTGTCGGCTACAATTCGAACGGCCTTGCGGCGACGCCCCAGCAGATCGCCTATAACCTCGTCTATGGCGGCATGAAGTCGGTCGGCCTCCCGTCCGGCGGCTCATCCACGGGACCAACCGCACCGACGGCGTTGCATGGCGGCGACCCCTACAACTCCTGGCTAAACGGCATCAGCCCGAGTTCTCCCGCATATGCCGCTCGCTATGCGCAAGCTCTGGCCGCGTCGAACAAGGCACATGGTTTCGACACCGGCGGCATGATCGGCGGCGGCCCTGGAGATACCCAGAAGGTCGAGTTCTTCAAGAGCCCGAACGAAAAGGTCATCATTGCTCGGCCCGACCAGTTCGCCGATGTGCGGCCTGGCACATCGAGCACCACCACCTCGGCCGGCGGCGACATGCGCCCGCTCCAGCAGACGAACCATTTTCACTTCGCATCCGGCGCCAACGTCAACAAGGACAGCCTTGCTGCCATGCGCAGGGAACTTGCCGCTGCCGTTCGCGATGGCTTGAGGTCCGTCAATGGCCGATAGCCCGATTGAGAAATGGTGGCAGGCGCCGCCTGAGTTGGCTTCGGCGGTCGAGCAGAACCGCATTGCCTTTAAGGCGCAGTTCGGAAGCTTCGAGGAAGTGGCGTTCGATCGCTACTGGCTCGGAACATCCGAGGATGGCGCCTTCCTGGCTTTCCAGTTCCACCGGCCGGACGGCTCGATTCACCGGTTCGCACTGCCAAACGAGTTGGTGCGGCAATTCTTCATTGAGTTCGCCGGCTCATCCGATGAGATGGGCGAGCGGCGCCTCGCTGCGACCTTCGCCAAGGTTAAACCGAAGGGCCGAGCCTAAAGAACCGTAAGATAGCGATAATCGTTCTTCTCGCTATCTGCCACCCGTGCGGGGGTGCGCTTGCGTTTTCCTGCAGTCAGCGCAATGCTGACGCCGGGGAAATAGGAGGGCAATACTGTGCGCAAAGCCGGGTTCGGATTGCTGATCGCCACTTTATTGATCACGTCGCCGCTAAATGCCGACATCTTGACAGATAATTGCACTGCCATCGGCGAACTTGCCCGCAGCATTATGCAAAAACGCCAGAACGGGACCGATATGTCAGTGATGATGTCTGTCGTCGAAAAACTGGCCGACGACGACCCAATCAAAGGGATTGGCAAGAGCATGGTGATCATGGCCTACGAGATGCCATTGTTCAGCGAGTTCAAGGAGCGGACTATCTCCGAGTTCGCCAATCAGGTTCAGGTGAAATGCTATCAGGGGTCGAATTAGGCTTGATCGCCGCCCGTGGCCAGCCGCATGCATTGCAAAGCCATACTTCGGGACAGGCCTTCCTGCGTCTCTACCCAGGGGCCGAAATGGCCGCGCGGCAATGTCGCCTTTTCGCGGAGCAGCCAGCGGCCGATGGCCAGTTTCTGGTCGATCGACAGGTGGCCGCGGGAATTGCTCGGGTATCAGCCGGCGCCGGTCCTGCCAGCGTCGCGACATTGCTGGGTGACATCAAGGTTAGATATGCCCGGTGAACTTCAGCCTGCTTGTCCGAGGGCAGTTTGTCGAACTGCCGGGCCGTCATCCCGCAACCAAGCGCTAACGCGGCAGTGTGCCGTTTCGGGCCTCGGATTCGATTGATGCGCCGAGCCTGCCAAACGTTCGGAAGCCGATATGTGCCAACGCCCTCAATCTCGATTTCGGTGAGGGGAGTACGTGCCAGCATGCCGCGCCTCGCAATTTGGGAGAGCCCGGATAATCGCATAAGTCCAGGCTTATACGCAAGGTCACCGCCCTAGGCGGGCGTCATCGTTTAGAGAAACCCGTCGCCGGCATGGTCATTGTAGCGGTCGGCTCGCCGCACGTAGGTCTCGACCGATCGCGGATCCCGATGACGCGACACTTCCATGATGCGGCTGATCGATGCGCGATTGTCGGCGGCAGACGTAATGAAGCCCGCGCGCAGGGAATGGCCTGACAGGCTGGCCACGTCGAGCCCTGCAGCATCCGCGTATTTCTTCACGATCAGCGCCACTGATTGAGCAGTGAGACCGCCGGGCATCACATTGTCCCCACGGCTGATCGGTCGGAAGACTGGCCCTTCGGTGATCCCGGCCGCCTCAAGCCATTCCCTGAGCCTGTCAGCGGCCGCCAGGGCCTTACCGTTGAGAATGGCGACAGACTGGCCCTTGCCCTCCTGGTCGGTCTTGGAGCGGCCTAGAAACACGTCGACGCCCTTATCGTTGAAGGTCAGGTCCGCAACGGTGATGCCGACCAACTCAGAGCGGCGAAAGGCGCCGGCGAATCCGAGCAGCAGCAATGCCCTGTCGCGCTTCCCCTGAAGCGTGTCGCGCGCGACGTGAGCCAAGATGCAATGGATGACGTCGGCGGTTGCTGGAGCCTTCTGGCGAGGCGCTACGCCCACGGTGCGCCGTATGCCTTTCAGGATGGCGGCAACGCCAGCATCCTCGGTCGGGTTATCCATGCCGGCGCCGCGGTGAAAGAACCGGATCGCGGCCAGGCTGCGGCCGATCGTCGACACGCGCTTGCCGGCATTGGCCAGCGCTGATGCGAAGTTCGCCACGGTTGCAGGCGAGGCCGGTAGCGACGTCCGACCACGGGCCGCACACCAGTCCTGAAAGGCGCTCCAGTCGGTCCTGTAGGCGCGCATGGTATTCGCCGATAGCGCGGCCCGGCCATAGTCGATCGCCTCATCGGTGAGATCGGAGACGGCCGGCAGCGTGTTCGAAGTTGAGACGATGCTCAAAGCAGACATGGAAACCCCCCGTTCGTAGCGATAACAGTTGTTCTCAATAGTCAGGCAGGACGATCGCGCAGCCGGACGCCAGGCCCGTTGCCATTCGAGGCGATGAACAGAACGCCAGCTGCTTCCAGTGCCGCTTGTACAGCCTGGGCGTTGTCGACAGAACTGCGACCCGGCCCGAGCTTCTCCATCCGCTTGATGGTCGCGAGGGCGAGGCCTGATTTTTCAGCCAAGTCACCCTGAGACCAATCAATGAGCGCGCGCGCCGCTCTGATCTGCATTTCGTTGATCACTTTCGACCCTTTCAAACTTTCCGGCTAATTGGTGACACAAAAAGATTGACACTGCAATCTAATTCAGCCATTAAGGCTACCAGATGAGCCAAAAAGAGCAATAGGCGCATCCAACCCATGTCTGAAAGGAAAGATCATGCCGAACACCCGTGTTCCGGCCGCCGGCGAAGCTATGCCCGCTGCCGAGGTAATGCCGATCATCGGGAGATTTTCCCGCCGCGCCCTGCTTGGCGCCCTCGCTGCCGTTGGAGGCTCGACCGCGGCGCTTGCCACCGTCGCGACGTCGCCGAAAGTGTTTCCTGATTTTGGAAGCGTCCCGGCGGCGCCAGCCCAACACGTCGACGCCGAACTGTTTCGGATCGAAACCGAGTTCAATTCTGCATTCGCGATCTATGAGGGTGTCGCCGACAAGGTTGGAGAAATCGAGGAACGGGTATACCGCCTCAAGCCGCCAAAGCCCCCTAAGCTTCCGGGAACTGATGAGATCAAGGCCACGTTTTGGGATATGGCAAGAGGTGTCGATCCCGACAAGATCGATGATTCGTGGTTGGCCCATCCCGCCGCCGTCGCCTGGAGGGAGAACGACAGGCAACTCACCGAGCGCTTTAAGGCATGGCAGGCCGAATGCGAGGAGATCATTCGCAAAAGCGGCTTGCGGGAGGTCGAGGACGAGCGAGAAAGGTTGATTAGCACCGCCGGGGACATCGCCGAGTCTCTTCTCGACATGCGCGCGCAGACGCTGGCCGGGATGCTGGTCAAGCTTCGCGTGCACCAGCGTTGGACGTTCAACGAATATGAAATCCTGGAAAGCCTGACGGCGGATATCAAGGCTATGGCGGGAGGAGTGTCATGAGCGCGCACATGCAAGGCGAGAACGACGTCGTTCAGAAGCTTGTGGCGGCCTGGCATCTCATGAGCGAGGCCGAAAGGGTCAACCTGCTTGCGGCGGTCGACCGTGTGGTGCGCTCCGATGGCGCCGAGCCAGCCCGATCCAATGCTGCTGCTGGGTTAATATCGCTTCTGTCTTCGATGCATTGAAATTCGTAACCGTTACGGATTTGGCCCGCTGCCGATGGTGGCGGGCTTTTTCACGCCTGCCTAGGTAACTCTATTACGTTCTCTGCTCGCTTTACGTCGGTGACGATTTCTTCAAGCAGCAGTGCCCAGGCATCCAGCGCGCGGCGCTTCTCGGGAAGGTAATCGTTCAAATCGTAGTGCTTGCCGGTCACCGCCGCTGCGCCGCCAGTGTCGCCGGCATGCGCGATGATCTGGGACACGATAAACCGGGGAAATCCGATCCGCTCGCTTGTGAGCATGGTGGCGCCTGTGCGCCGCAGATCATGCGGGGTTGCCGCGCCGATCTTCACGGCCTCGACCAGCCGCTTCATTGCCCGTGAAAATGCCCGTCTGTCGATCGGCTGGTCTTCCTTAGATCGGGGCGATGGGAACACATAATCGGTGCCATTCCCCTCGACTGCGGCTTGGGCTTCGTCGAGCAGCGCCAGGGCGGCGGTGCTGAGCGGCACCATATGCGACTTCTTCCCCTTCATGCGCTCGGCTGGGATGAGCCAAGTCTTGGCGGCGCGGTCTATCTCCGCCCATCGCATGCCGACCACCTCACCGCCGCGCTGCAGCGTTACAGCGGCCATCCTGAGCGCGATCCCCATCAGCTTGGACATGGCAAGGTCTTCGACGTCCTGCGGCCGCTGGCAGGCCAGCCAGAAGGCTTTCAGGTCGGAATCCTTCAAGACCGTCGTGCGAACCTTCGGCGCAGCCACAGCGATATCGTGAGCCGGATTGTAATCTATGACCCCTTCCCGCACCGCGAAGCTCATCAACTGGCGGATGATGTTGCGGCAATGCCGGCCGTTCGACTTCGCAGCCTTTGCCTGTTTGGCGACGAAATCCCGGATCTCGATACGAGTAATGTTCGCCACCGCGCTTTCGCCAAACTTGGGCTTGACCAGCTTCTCGAATATTCGCTTCTCCTCGGCGATCGTCGTTGCTCGCTTCGGCGCCGCCTTGGGGCCGCCCTTATGCGTTCCTTCGGCCGCTGCGATGAAATAGGCATCGGCCAGCCCGCCCAGCTTGTGCAAGTGCTTGCGCCGTTCCTCGGCCTTGCTGGCCTTGTCCAGCGCCACCACGTCGGCGCCACCGGCGACAGCCCCCTTTGCCTTCCGAGCCTCCTCCCGCGCTTTGGCGAGGCCGACAGACGGGTAAGCGCCAAGGTTCTTCCGGCGATGCTCTCCGGCGGCGTTCCGGTAGCGGACCGACCATGAGCGAACCCCTTTTTCAGTGACCCGGAAAATGAGCCCTGTCTCGACGTCGTCGCGTAGCTCCAGCCTCTTGCCGGCCGCCGGCATGGCGTTCTTGACGATGTCGTTTGTCAGCTTCGCCATCGGGCACAAAATCTCCGGGGGCACGTTGGGGGCACAAAACAGTTGCGCATTGTCGCTTTCTCTCGCACATTGCCGCACGCAAAGCAAATCGAGGAATGCCGGAATTGCTGGTGTTTTGGAGAGTTACGGAATGTCTTCGCACAAAGCTGCACGATGCAGATCCCAGACTACGAATCTGGGGGTCAGGAGTTCGAATCTCTTCGGGCGCGCCAATTTCTTGGAAACCACTCATTTTATTCGTTCGTCGAACCCTTCCGTAGCCGCGGCGTCTGGGACGTTTCCGTCGGCAACGCGGCCCAGCGATCCCCCATCGCCGGGAGAGTCAGATCGGTCAGGAAGCTCGATCGCGAGACGTTCATGCGCACTCCAAAAACCAATTGCGAGATAGAGTCAGTCGATCTAGAGCGGTTCGCGTTTTGTCTGAATCGGGATTCCCAAGACTGAGCAAATCAGATTCGATGTTCTGACCGTTGGAGGTCGGGACAGATGGCCAAGCCTTATTCGATGGATTTGCGGGAACGGGCGTTGGCTCGCCTTGAAGAAGGCGAGACGAGCCGAGAGGTGGCCGCGGCACTGAAGGTGGCAGTTTCGAGCGTGATCAAGTGGGCGGCGCGCAAGCGTCGGCTGGGCAGTGCGGCACCCGGCAAGATGGGCGGTCATCGACCCTATCTGATTGACGGGGAGCATCGTGCCTTCGTCCTGAGCGAGGTCGAGCGGGATGCCAACATAACGCTTCATGAATTGACGGCCGCACTGGCTGACCGGGGTCTCATCATCCACCCTGCCAGCGTCGGTCGCTTCCTGCATCGCGAGGGCAAGAGTTTTAAAAAAAACCGTTCTGCCGGCTGAGCAACTCAAGCCAAAGCTGATGCGTCGGCGGACGCAATGGATGCGCTATCAGACCCGCATTGACCCAACGCGCCTGGTCTTCCTGGATGAAACGTGGGTCAAGACCAACATGGCGCCGTTGCGCGGCTGGGGTGTGCGCGGCAAGCGGCTGATGGCTCACGCGCCATATGGTCATTGGAAGACGATGACCTTCATCGCCGCACTGCGGCATGATCGGGTAGAGGCGCCTTGGGTCATTGACGGACCCATCAATGCGCAGGCCTTCCGTGTCTATGTCGAAACCGAACTCATCAAGACCCTGAAGCCGGGTGACATCGTCATTCTCGACAATCTCGGATCTCACAAGGGCCAAGCCGTCCGCGACATCGTCAGGGCCGCCGGTGCGCGGCTCTTCTTCCTGCCGCCTTACAGTCCAGATCTCAATCCAATCGAGAAGCTCTTCGCCAAGCTCAAGCACTGCATGCGACGTGCCGCCAAGCGAAGCATCCAGGCCGTACACAGCGCCATCGCCAGCACCCTCGACGTCGTCACCTCAAATGAATGTAACAACTACATCGAAAGCGCCGGATACAAGTCAACCTAAATGCGAACCGCTCTAGACTGATTGCATAACGCAATCAGAAGCGCGCGGATGTGCCGTGTGAGGAAAGGGGGAAGGCGTGGCCAAGCTCGTGTTCGGAATGAACCAATCCCTGGACGGCTACGTCGACCATACGGCATTTGCGCCAACCCCCACGCTCTTCCGCCACTTCATCGAGGAAGCTCAGAAGCAGGCTGGCAGCGTGTACGGTCGCCAAATGTATGAGATCATGCGTTACTGGGACGACGATCATCCTGAATGGGGTGCAGACGAACAGGCCTTCGCGGCGGCGTGGCGGAACCAGTCGAAATGGGTCGTTTCGCGCTCGCTGAAGTCGGTCGGCCCCAAGGCCAGGCTGATTGAGGATGATCTCGAAGGCGCGATCCGCGATCTGAAGGCCGGAAGGGACGGGGAGATCGAGGTTGCTGGTCCGACCTTGGCGCAAAGCCTTACAGAGCTTGGCCTGATCGATGAATATCGGATCTACTTGCACCCGGTCGTGCTTGGTCACGGCAAGCCATATTTTGCCGGACCTCGGCCGCGGCTCCGCCTCCTCACTCACGATCGGATTGGCGAGGACGTGATCCGGCTGACCTACGTTCCTGCTTGATCGCGCGATGTGCCCGTGCCGTCCCCACCCCAGTCATCGGCGCGGAATCTTCACCGACGTTCATACCTTGCTGCGCGATAGCAATTTCACTATATTGATAGCAATGCTATCAATTACCCAGGAACGCTATCAGATGCCCGCCGTCACTATTCGAAACCTGTCCGAAGAGGCGCACCGCGCCCTCAAGCTACGCGCGGCCCACCATGGCCGTAGCACCGAGGCCGAAATGCGCGAGCTTCTGGAAGCGGCGGTTCGTCCCGCCAATCGTATTCTTATCGGCTCCGCCATGTCGGCGTTGAGCCGTAGCGCCGGGCTGACCAATGCCGATTTCGAGCCGCTGGAGCAGGATCGCGACAGAACGCCGGCTACGCCCATGAGCTTCGAATGATCGTTCTGGACACGAACATCGTCTCCGAGGCGATGAAGCCTGAGCCTGCCCCTGCAGTCCGCGACTGGCTGGACGAGCAGGCTGCCGAAACCCTCTATCTCTCGAGCGTGACCGTCGCGGAGCTGGTGTTCGGCATCGGTGCCCTGCCTGACGGGCGGCGTAAACAGAATCTGGCCACGACGCTCGACGGGCTTCTCGACCTGTTCGACGGCAGAATCCTTCCCTTCGATACAGATGCCGCCCGCCGTTACGCCGATCTGGCCGTCGCAGCCCGCGACTCGGGCAGGGGCTTTCCCACGCCGGACGGATATATTGCGGCGATCGCGGTCGCCCACGGCTTCGTGGTCGCGACTCGGGACGCCAGCGCCTTCAAGGCGGCGGGCGTTCCCGTGATCGACCCCTGGAAGACCGGACAATGAGGGCCGCGTTCTTACGATGGAAACCACAATCCTGTTGCTGCTGATCGGCTTTGGCGCCGGTTTCTATTTTCGGGGTTTGCGCGCGAAGACCGAGGCGGCGAATTCTAAACGCCACGCCGATGCGCTCGATCAGCAGATCAGCATACTTCTGCGCGATATCGTCACGATGTCGGCCTGGTGCCTGCGCCAATCAGAGGGAACCAAACCGCCCGGCGGCGGTTTTCCTCTTGAAGGGACGCAGACCTCAACGGTGCGGAACAATGTACGACCATCTGGAATTGGAACTGGCGAGAGCCAGGCAGCGCGTCAAGCGTGCGGAACTTTTTCTCACGCGAGCAAATGAAATGCTGGACGAGGAGGGTGGCGTCGGCATCAGCCTTGCCTTGTGCTGCCGGATCAGATCCGAGCAAAGACGTGTGGCTGAAGCGCGCTCTCGCCTCCGCCACATCGATCCCACGACACACTGATCGTGCCATGGCTATGTCCTTCGAATCTCCCGAAAACAGTGTCGCATATCGCGCCGCCAAGCTCGCCGTGCTGCGAAAGCTGATGGTGAAGCATATCGAGCGCACCGATGCTCAGGCGCGGAATGTCGAACAGGCGCTCGCGGTGTTGGCTGAGGCAAATGCTCGGCCCCGCGGCGCACATCAGTAGCGCCCAGGTCGTCCTCAGGACGCCTTGGCGAGAAAGCTCTGGTAATCCGACTTCGCCTGCAGCAGGCGCAGCACGTTTTCGCGTGATCCGCGCACATGGGCGCGGGCCAGGGCGCCGGCCCGGGCGGCGTCGCCGGCGCAGATCGCTTCGACGATCTCGGCATGTTCGTCGCGGGCGATCTTCCATTCGTCGAGCCACAAGAGTTCGGTCCAGACATAGTGCTGGCATTTGTCGAGGATGCCGCACAGCATGCCGTGCAGCATCACATTGCCGCTGATTTCGGCGATGACGCGGTGCAGGTCGATGCCGACTTCGAGCTCCTGGAATTTTTCCTTTGTGGTGCGGTCCGGAATGGCGGCCAGCCGCTCGCATTCGGCGAGCATGGCGCGCAGCCGTGCCTTGTCCTTCTCAGTCGCGGCGGCGGCGGCCAGTTCGGTCGCATGGCCATCGAGCAGTTCGCGGATGTCGAAGGCTTCGCGGAACATGTTGATGTCGAATTCGGTGACGACATAGCCCTGACGTGGGCGGCCGGTGACCAGGCCGTCGCGCTCGAGGCGGTTGAAGGCCTCACGCACCGGCGTGCGGCTGACATTGAGTTTTGCGGCGATATCGCTCTCGGTGACGCGCGAGCCCGGCGGAATCTGGCCGGTCACGATCATCGCCTTGAGCGCGGAGTAGACCGACTCGCGCAGTGTGTTTTTGGTTTCCTTGGCCAAGGTTACGTTTCCAGTTCTCCGGTCTTCCCGCCGGAAGTGACGTGCTCTCTGATAGCTGTATTCAAAGTCGGCGCGATTTGCCACGCCCCGGCGATGCGTCCATCCAGCTCACCGTCGAAGGCTCCTAGCGACGACCTTGAGCGGTGTTGACATCGCCGATCTCGAAGCTACACTCAAAATTGTATACAAAATCGCATGCGAAATCAAAAACAAATGGGAACACCGGTTGGAGAGCCGAAAATGAGCAGGACAAGAAGCGTAAGAATTCTCGCGGTTGCCGGCCTCATGGCCATAGTCGCGGCGCCCGCAGTGGCGGGCGATACCATCACCGTCGCCTCGTGGGGCGGCACCTATCAGGAGGCGCAGACCAAGGCGTTCTTCACCCCGACTGCCGATGCGCTCGGCATCACCATCAAGCAGGACACCACCAACGGCCTCGACGACGTGCGCCTGCAAGTGACCGGCAATGCGGTGAAGTGGGACATTACCGAGCTTGGCGCCGATGAATGCGCGCGCGGCTCCAAGGAAGGGCTGTTCGAGAAACTCGACTACGGCATCATCGACAAGAGCGGCATCAACCCGAAGCTGGTCCATGACGACTGGGTCGGCATTTCCTACACCTCCGTCGTGCTGATCTACCGGACCGATGTCTTCGGCGATAAGGGTCCGAAGACCTGGGCCGACTTCTGGAACGTCGAAAAATTTCCGGGGCGGCGCGCGCTAAGCAGCAGCCAGGCGACCGAGACGCTCAGCGTGGCCGCACTCGCCTCCGGCCTGCCGATCGACAAGGTCTATCCTGTCGATATCGACGGCGCCTTGAAATCCGTCGACAAGATCCGTGGCCATGTCGATGCCTGGTGGACCTCGGGCGCCCAGGCCATGCAACTGGTGAAAGATGGCGAGGTCGACATGGCGAGCATCTGGAACGGCCGCGCCGGCACGCTGAAGAAGGAAGGCGCGCCGGTCAGCTTCTCCTTCGATCAGGGCGTGCTCACCGCCGACTGCATGGTCATCCCGAAGGGCGCCAAGAACAAGGAAGCGGCGATGAAGGCGCTGGCGATGTTCGTCAGCCCGCAATTGCAGGCCAACCTGCCGCTCTATGTCGACAACGGGCCGGTCAATGAAAAGGCCTTCGAGACCGGCAAGATCCCGCCGGAACGGATCAAGGACATCAACTCGGCGCCCGAAAACGTCAAGAAGCAGGTGCTGCAGGATGCCGAATTCTGGCGTGACACACTGGTCGAGGCGACGGAGAAGTTCAACAATCTGATCCAGCAATAGGCCGCGGCCATAGCTAACGGCGAGGGAGCACAACCTGCCTTGCCACCTCTTGTTTGCCGCCTAAGGAGAGAAAATCTTGTCCATTGCGCCATCCGCGCTGCCGATCAGCATGCGCCGGATCGAAAAGAGATTTGGCAGCGTGCCGGTGCTGCGCGACCTGAACCTCGATGTCGAGGCCGGCGAATTCCTGACGCTGCTCGGCCCTTCCGGCTCGGGAAAGACGACGCTGCTGATGATCCTGGCCGGGTTCGTGCGGGCCAATCGCGGCTCCATAAAAGTCGGCGGCGACGAGATCATCACCACGCCGCCGCACAGGCGCAACATCGGCATGGTGTTCCAGAACTACGCGCTGTTTCCGCATATGAACGTTTTTCACAACATCGCCTTTCCGCTGAAGCAGCGCGGCGTCGCGGCAGCCGAGACAGCCGAGCGGGTGGAGAAGGCGTTGGAACTGGTGAAGCTGCAGGGCCTGGGCGAACGGCGTGTCGACCAGCTCTCCGGCGGCCAGCGCCAGCGCGTGGCGCTGGCGCGCGCCATCGTCTTCGAACCGCGCATCGTGCTGATGGACGAACCGCTGTCGGCGCTCGACAAGGGCCTGCGCGAGCATATGCAGATCGAGTTGCGCGCGCTGCATAGGCGGCTTGGCATGACGACGGTCTACGTCACGCACGACCAGCGCGAAGCCATCACCATGTCGGACCGCATCGCCGTGATGAATGCCGGCCGCATCGAACAGCTCGACAAGCCCGAGACGCTCTACGCCGCGCCGAAGACGCAATTCGTCGCCGGCTTCATCGGCGAGTCGAATTTCATTCCCGTCGAGTGCCGCAACGGTTCGGTCTGGTACGAGGACAGGCGCATCCAGACCGCGGGGGCGGCGCCGGCGCCGGGCCAGCATTTGATGGTGGTGCGGCCGGAAAAGCTGCGGCTGGTCACGGCGGCCGAGCCGTCGAATGGCATCAATGTGCTCGATGCCACGGTCGGCGACATCATCTATCAGGGCGACAGCTTTGTTTGCTACGCATTGCTGCGCGATGGCCGCCAGCTGACGCTTCGCGACTATTGCCGCAGCGATGTGCTGGCCAGGATGCCAGCGCCCGGACAGCCGATCAGCCTTGGCCTCGATGCGCAGGACACCATCCTGGTGGCGGCCGAGGGATGAGCGCGCAATCCGCCCTTCTGAACGAGACCGCCGGCCGCGCGGGTCAGGACCTGAACACGCAGGCATTGCGCGCCGACGCGCGGCGCGAATCACTGCGGCTGCTGGCGCTCTTGTCGCCCAGCCTGTTCCTGGTCTTCGCCATCATCATCGTGCCGATCGGCTGGCTGTTCTGGCTGTCGCTGTTCGACGAGGCCGGCGCGCTGAGCGCATCCAACTATGCGCGCTTCTTCGAACAAGCCTCCTACATCAAGACCTTCATCACCACCTTCAAGGTCGCCTTCATCGTCACCGGCGCCTGCGTGCTGCTGGGTTATCCCCTGGCCTATATGCTGTCGCAACTGCCGCGCCGGGCAGCGTCGATCTGCCTGATCCTCGTCATCCTGCCGTTCTGGACGTCGGTGCTGGTGCGCACCTATGCCTGGCTGGTGATCCTGCAGCGCAAGGGCCTGATCAACAGCTGGCTGATCGACCTCGGCGTGATCAGCCAGCCGCTGTCGCTCGCCAACAATCTGTCCGGCGTCGTCATCGGCATGACGCATATATTGCTGCCGTTCCTGGTGCTGCCGCTCTATGCCTCGATGAAGACCATCGATACCGACTGCCTGCGCGCCGGCATGAGCCTCGGCGCCGGACCGGTCGCCACCTTCCGGCAGATCTTCTTTCCGCTGTCGCTGCCCGGCCTCGCCTCGGGCGTGGTCATCGTCTTCGTGCTCTGCCTCGGCTTCTTCGTCACGCCGGCACTGATGGGCGGCGGCAAGGTGATCATGTGGGCGATGCGCATGGAGCAGACCACCAGCCTCTATTCCAACTGGGGTGCTGGTGCGGCGCTCGGCGTGGTGCTGCTGGTGGTCACGCTGGCGCTTCTTGGTCTGTTCCAATGGCTGCTTGGCGCGCGCGCCACCGGTGTATGGAGTTCGCGATGAGCGGGGATGTCGGCCTGCCGATCTCGCACCGGCAACGTCTGTGGCTTTACGCACTCGGCGGCCTGGTGCTGTTGTTCCTGATCGCGCCGTCGGTCATCATCGTCATCATGTCGTTCTCGGATTCGACGCTGCTGCAGTTCCCGCCACAGCAATGGTCGCTGCGCTGGTACGAAGCCTATTTCCAGTCGCTGGAATGGCGCGATGCGACCATTGTCTCGGTCAAGGTGGCTGTCATGACCGTGCTGGTGGCGACGCCGCTCGGCACCGCTGCCGCCTATGCCATCAACCGGGGCACGCTGCGCTTCAACGGCACCATCAACGGGCTGCTGACCGCGTCGCTGATCATCCCGGTGATCCTGATCGGCATCGGCACCTTCTTCCTCTACGCCCGCATCGGCCTCAACAACACACTGACCGGCCTGGTCATCGCGCATACGGTGCAGGCGCTGCCGCTGGTGGTGCTGACCGTGCTGTCGGGCCTGCGCTCCTACGACATGAACCAGGAGCGGGTGGCGCGCAGCCTTGGCGCCGGGCGCATCGCCGCCTTCTGGCAGGTGACCATGCCGCAGATCCGGTTCTCGATCGTTTCGGGCGGCTTGTTCGCGTTCATCACCTCCTTCGACGAGGTGGTGGTTTCGCTGTTCATATCGGGCGGCGAGACGACGACGCTGACGCGCCGCATGTTCAACGCGCTGCGCGACCAGATCGACCCAACGATTGCCGCCATCTCGACCTGCCTGATCGTGCTTTCCATCCTGCTCTTGTCCGTCGCGCAGGTTTTCGGGCGGCGGCATTGATTTCACCAGACCAATTCGCAGAAATGACCCATGGGATATCCAGACAGAATGCGTGATTTCCAGTTTCCCGGCCGCTCGCCGGTTCGTGCCACGCAAGCGGTTGCCGCGACCTCGCACCCGCTTGCGACCCTTGCCGCGATCGACATGCTGCGCGCCGGCGGCAATGCCATGGATGCCGCCGTCTGCGCCGCCGCCGTGCAGGGCGTCGTCGAGCCGCAATCGACCGGCATAGGCGGCGATTGCTTCGTCCTTTACTGCCCGAAGGGACAGGGCGAGGTGCTGGCCTTCAACGGCTCGGGCCGCGCGCCGGCGGCCGCCACCGTCGACTGGTATCTCGACAAGGGTTTCAATGAGCTTCCGAAACAGGGGCCGCATGCGGTCACCGTGCCGGGCGCCGTCGACGCCTGGAGCCGGCTCTTGGAAGACCATGGCCGCAAGAGCCTGGCGGAGGTGCTGGCGCCTGCCATCCACTATGCCGAGAACGGCTATGTCGTGCATGACCGCGTCGCCTTCGACTGGGCGGAACCGGAAACCGACCTGTCGGCCGACGAGCACGCCGCGCGCATCTTCCTGCCGGGCGGCCAGGCGCCGAAGGCCGGCGATATCCACCGCCAGCCGGAACTCGCCGCCACTCTGCGGGTGATCGCCAAACAAGGCCGCGCCGGCTTCTACGAAGGCGCTGTCGCCGACGATATGGTGCGCCGGCTCAATGAATTGGGCGGGCTGCATTCGCACGAGGATTTCGCCGCGACCAAAGGCGACTATGTGGCGTCGGTCAGCACCGCCTATGGCGGCCATGACATCCACCAGATGCCGCCGAACAATCAGGGGCTGACGGCGCTGCTGATGCTGAACGTGCTGTCGGGCTTCAAGCTCGGCGGGCTCGACCCGAATGGCGCCGAGCGCCTGCATCTGGAGATCGAGGCCGGACGCCTCGCCTACCAGGACCGCGACCGCTACGTCGGCGACCAGGACCAGGTTCATGTGCCGGTAAAGCAGCTCCTGTCCGGGGCTTATGCCGACCGGCTGCGCGCCGAGATCCACCGCGACCGCGCCATGACGCATCTGCCGCGCCTGGACCTGCCCGGCAGCGACACGGTCTACATCTCGATCGTCGACCGCGACCGCAACGCGGTCTCCTTCATCAACTCGACCTATTATTCCTTCGGCAGCGGCGTCGTCGGCCCGAAGACCGGCATCGTGCTGCAGAACCGTGGCTCGAGCTTCCGCCTCGATCCGGCGCATCCGAACGCGATCGCACCCGGCAAACGGCCGATGCACACGATCATGCCAGGCATGGCGACGAAAAACGGCCGCGTGGTGATGCCGTTCGGCGTCATGGGCGGCGGCTACCAGCCTTTCGGCCATGTCCATCTTTTGACCAACATGATCGACTTCGGCATGGACCCGCAGCAGGCGCTGGATGCGCCGCGTGTGTTCTACAATGATGATACGGTGGAGGCCGAGCGCAATGTTCCCGCCGAGGCGATCGAAGGCTTGCGCCAGCGCGGCCATCGCGTCGCCGAGCCGCAGCATCCGCTTGGCGGCGGGCAAGTGGTGCTGATCGACTGGGAGAAAGGCACGCTCACCGGCGCCTCCGATCCGCGCAAGGATGGGATGGCGCTGGGGTATTGAGGCGGTCGGGGGAGCCGGTTTCCGGAGGTTGGCGCTGCCCCTCATCCGCCCTTCGGGCACCTTCTCCCCGTAAACGGGGAGAAGGAAGCGGAGCTTATCTCCCGGGCTTTCTAGAAGCAGTCGTTTGAAACATAGTCGGTGACCATGAGCACGAATTCAAAAGACCTTTCCCACCGTCTCGCCGCCGGCGCCGATGACGCTCCGGCAATCCTGGCGCCCGACCGCGCTACCCTCACCCATGGCGGGCTGCGCAACCTGATCGCGGCCACGGCAAAACAACTGCATGCGCTCGGCATTGGCCGGGGCGACCGGGTGGCGATCGTGCTGCCGAACGGGCCGGAGATGGCCACCGCCTTTGTCGCAGCGGCGGCCGCCGCGTCGACGGCGCCGCTCAATCCCGCCTATCGCGCCGACGAACTCGATTTTTATCTCACCGACATCGGCGCAAAGGCGATCCTGGTGGCGGAAAACGAGACTGGGCCGGCGGTGGCAGTGGCAGAACGTCTCGGCATCGGCGTACTGCGGCTTGTCGTGCAGCCGGACACGCCCGCCGGCAGTTTCACCATCGAGGGCGCGGCGATCGGTCCGCAAGCAGCGCCCGACATGGCGGGGGATGGCGACATTGCGCTGCTGCTGCACACGTCGGGCACGACATCGCGCCCAAAGCTGGTGCCGCTCAGCCATGCCAACATAGCGGCCTCCGCCCACCATATCGGCGCGACACTTGGCCTGAGCGCCGATGACCGCTGCCTCAACATCATGCCGCTGTTCCACATTCACGGCCTGATCGCGGCGGTGCTGTCTTCGCTGGCAGCGGGCGGCAGCATCTACTGCACGCCGGGCTTCAACGCGCTGCGCTTCTTCCAGTGGCTGAGCGACGCCAGGCCGAGCTGGTACACGGCGGTGCCGACCATGCACCAGGCGATCCTGCCGCGCGCGGCGCGCAATGAAGAAGCGCTGGCGGCGGCGCGCCTGCGCTTCATCCGCTCGTCCTCGGCGTCGCTGCCGGCGCAGGTGATGGGCGAGTTGGAGAAAACCTTCGGCTGCCCGGTGATCGAATCCTACGGGATGACCGAAGCGGCGCACCAGATGGCCTCGAACCGGCTGCCGCCGGGCCTGCGCAAGCCGGGCAGCGTCGGCGCCGGCGCCGGGCCGGAGGTGGCGGTGATGGCGCCGGACGGGCGACTGCTCACAGCCGGCGAGACCGGCGAGATCGTCATCCGCGGACCCAATGTGACGGCGGGCTATGAGAAGAACCCGGACGCCAACGCCACGGCCTTCGCGCATGGCTGGTTCCACACCGGCGACCAGGGCGTGCTCGACGAGGACGGCTATCTCCGCGTCACGGGCCGGCTGAAGGAGATCATCAACCGCGGCGGCGAAAAGATCTCGCCGCTCGAGGTCGACGACGTGCTGATGGACCATCCGGCGGTGGCGCAGGTCGTCACCTTCGCCATGCCGCATGACAAGCTCGGCGAGGAGGTGGCGGCGGCGGTGGTGCTGCGCGAAGGCATGAGCGCCAGCGAAAGCGATATCCGCGCTCACGCCGCAACGCGGCTCGCCGACTTCAAGGTGCCGCGCAAGGTGCTGATCCTGGACGAAATCCCCAAGGGCGCGACCGGCAAGCTGCAGCGCATCGGCCTTGCCGCCAAACTCGGGCTTTGACGATGAAGATCACCATTTTCGGCGCCGGCGCGATCGGCGGCTATCTCGCCGCCAAGCTGGCGATCGCCGGCCGCACCGACCTGTCGATCGTGGCGCGCGGCGCCCATCTCGAAGCCATTCAGGCCATCGGCCTGCGCCTGATCGAGGACGGCGAGGAATCGGTGGCTCCCGTCCGCGCCGCCGCGAAGGCCGAGGAGCTCGGCGTGCAGGACATCGTCGTGCTGGCGCTGAAGGCCCATTCGCTCACCCCGGCGCTGGACCAGATCGCGCCACTGTTTGGGGACCACACAGCCGTCGTCACCATGCAGAACGGCGTGCCGTGGTGGTATTTCCATGGCGTCGGCGGGCCGCTCGAAGGCACCAGGTTGAACGCGGTCGATCCGGGCGGCGCGATCTGGCAGCGGATCGGGCCGCAGCGCGTCATCGGCTCGGTCGTCTATCCCGCCGTCGAGGTCGATGCGCCCGGCCTCATCCGCCATGTCGAGGGCAAGCGCTTCTCGCTCGGCGAACCCTCGGGCGAACGCAGCGAACGGGTGACGCGTTTGGCCGAGGAGATGGTCAAGGCCGGCCTGCAGGCGCCGGTGCGCGACGACATCCGCAGCGAAATCTGGGTAAAACTGTGGGGCAACCTCTCCTTCAACCCGATCTCGGCGCTGACCGGCTCCACGCTGGCCGCGATCGTCGCCGACGAAGGCACCCGCACGCTAGCCCGCAGCATGATGCTGGAAGCCCAGGCGATCGGCGAAAGCCTCGGCGTGCGTTTTCCGATCGGGGTCGACCGCCGCATCAAGGGCGCCGGCGATGTCGGCGAACACAAGACCTCGATGCTGCAGGATCTGGAGCGCGGCCGCCCGATGGAAATCGACGCGCTGGTGAGCGCCGTGCAGGAACTTGGCCGGCTAACGGACAAGCCGACGCCGACGATCGATGCGGTGCTGGCGCTGGTAAGGCGGCTGGCGGTGGAGCGGGAGTGCTACGGGTGAAGGTGGGCAGACTGAGCCATGTGGGGGCTGCCTGCATCGGGTTAGCAACCGCTTTTGGACCCAAAGCCGACCTAAGCTTTTGAACCTGCTATCAGCAGCTTTGCGTAACCCTACTCGGCGGCCGTCTCCGATGGCGCCTCTGCCGGCCCCGAAGGTTCGGCCTCGGCACGGGGCTTGCGCGGTGAAAACAGCGACCTGAGCGTGACGTAGAACACCGGCGTCAGGAACAGGCCGACGAAGGTGACGCCGAGCATGCCGGAGAACACCGCGGTGCCGAGCGACTGGCGCATTTCCGCGCCCGGGCCCGTTGCGATCATCAGCGGCACGACGCCGAGGATGAACGCGAAGGCGGTCATCAGAATCGGCCGCAGCCTGAGCCGGCAGGCTTCGACGGCAGCCTCGGCGGCCGACAGGCCGCGTTCCTGCGCCTGCCGCGCGAATTCGACGATCAGGATCGCGTTCTTGGCGGCAAGCCCGATCAGCACGATGAGGCCGATCTGCACGAGGATGTTGTTGTCCAGCCCTCGGAAAGACACGCCGAGCAACGCCGCGAGCACGCCGAGCGGCACCACCAGCACAATGGCGAACGGCAGCACCCAGCTTTCATATTGCGCCGCCAGAGCCAGGAATACGAACAGCACCGACAGTCCGAAGATATAGACAGCGGCATTGCCGGTGTTGCGCTCCTGATAGGCGAGCTCGGTCCATTCATAGGAGGTACCGGCCGGCAGCGTCTTTGCCGTGATCCCTTCCATCAATGCCAGCGCGTCGCCCGTGGAAACGCCGGGCGCGGCGTTGCCCTGCAGCGGCACCGAGACGTACATGTTGTAGCGCTGGACCAGCGCCGGGCCGGTGACGTCGCGGATCTCGATCAACGTACCGAGCGGAACCAGCGCGCCGGTCGCCGAGCGCACCTTCAGTTTCAGGATGTCGGCGCGATCGAGGCGGAACGCCTGGTCGGCCTGCGCCCGCACCTGGTAAACGCGGCCGAAAGCGTTGAAGTCGTTGACGTAGGCGGTGCCCAAATTGATCGACAGAGTCTCGAAGATGTTGGGGATCGGCACGTTCAGGATGCGCGCCTTGTCGCGATCGATCGCCAGGAAGAATTGCGGACTCGACGCGGAGAACGTGGTGAACACGCCCGCCAGCCCCGGCGTCTTGTTGGCCTTGCCGGCGATTTCGTAGGCAAGCGCCAGGATCTGCCGCATGTCGGCGCTGTTGCGCTCCTGGATCTGCAGCTTGAAGCCGCCGGCATTGCCGACGCCGCGGATCGGTGGCGGCGGCAGTGCGATAATGAAGGCTTCCTTGATGCTTTGCAGGCTGCCGAACAGATTGCCGATGACCTTGGTCGCCGACTGGCCGGCCTTCAGTCGCTCGTCAAACGGCTTGAACCTGGCGAAGATCACGCCCTGGTTGCTGGCGTTGGTGAAGGTCGCGCCGGAGAAGCCGGCGAAGGCGACTGCGTAGTCGACGCCCGGCGTTTTCTGGATGATCTGTGACGCCTGTTGGATGACCGCATCGGTCCTCGACAGCGAGGCACCGTCCGGCAACTGGACGACGACGATCGCATAGCCCTGGTCGAGCGACGGAATGAAACCGCGCGGCACCGTCTGCACCATGTAGACCGTGGCGTAGATGAGGGCGGCGAAAACGGCCAGCATGGCGGTGATCGCTATCCGCGAGCCGACCAGCACGCGGATGATGCTCGAATACCAATGGGCGACCCTGTCAAAGCCGCGATTGAAGCCGTCGGCGAGCGCCCGTCCGAACCGCGCCAGGAAAAAGCGCGGCGGCGCCGCCGCGGCGTGGTGCGGCTTGAACAGCAGTGCGGCCAGCGCCGGCGAAAGCGTCAGCGAATTGAATGCAGAGATCGCCGTCGACACGGCGATGGTGATCGCAAACTGCAGGTAGAACTGCCCGGAAATGCCGGGGATGAAGGCTGTCGGTACGAACACGGCTATCAGCACCAGCGAGATCGCGATGATGGCCGTTCCGACTTCGTTCATGGTCAGGTGCGACGCCGGATTGGGCGCCAGCCCACTGGCGATATTGCGCTCGACGTTCTCTACCACGACGATCGCATCGTCGACGACGATGCCGATCGCCAGCACGAGGCCGAACAGTGTCAGCATGTTGAGCGAGAAGCCGGCGGCATAAAGCACAGCCAGCGTGCCGATCAACGACACGGGGATCGCCACGATCGGCACGATCGCCATGCGCCACGATTGCAGGAAGACGATGATGACGATGATGACCAGCAACATCGCCTCGAGGATCGTCTTGTAGACCTCGTGGATCGACTCGGCGACGAACTCGGTTGGATTGTAGACGATGTCGTAGCTCAACCCCTTCGGGAAGTCGCGGGAAAGCTCCTTCATCTTGTCCTGGATCTCCGCGGCTGCGGCGAGCGCGTTGGTGCCCGGCCGCTGGAAGATGGCGAGCGCCACCGCCGGTTTGCCGTTGAGATAGGAGTTGGTAACGTAATCCTTGGCGCCGAGTTCGATGCGCGCCACGTCCTGCAGCGAGATCAGGCGGCCGTCGTCGGTCGATTTGACGATCACGTATCGGAAGTCGCGTGCGTCGTTGAAGCGGCCTTGCGTAGTGACCGTGTACTGGAACGCCGTGCCGCTGTTGGTCGGCGGCGCGCCGATCGAGCCGCCCGACACCTGGACGTTCTGGTCGCGCAGCGCCTGCACCACATCGCCCGAGGTCATCCCCAGAGCGGACAGTTTTTCCGGATCGAGCCAGATGCGCAGCGAATATTCGCGTTCGCCGAAGATGATGAGGTCGCCGACGCCGTCAAGTCTGAGCAGTATGTCGCGCACCCGCGAGCGGGCGTAGTTCGAGACGTAGAGCTGGTCGTAGGTATTGTCGGGCGACAGCATGTGCACGACCATCATCAGGTCGGGCGAGCTCTTGGTGGTGGTGATGCCGAGGCGGCGGACTTCTTCGGGCAGGCGCGGCTCGGCGACCGACACGCGGTTCTGCACCAGCACCTGCGCCTGGTCGAGATTGGTGCCCAGCTTGAAGGTGACGGTCAGCGCCATCGCCCCGTCGCCCGACGAATAGGACGACATGTAGAGCATCCCCTCGACGCCGTTGATCTCCTGCTCGATCGGCGTTGCCACCGTCGCTGCGACCGTCTCGGCGTCGGCGCCCGGATACTGCGCGCGAATGACGATGGTCGGCGGCGCGATCTCGGGATATTGCGCGACCGGCAGCTGGGTATAGGCAATCCCGCCGAGGATCAGCAGGACGATCGAAACGACCGATGCGAAGATCGGACGGTCGACGAAGAAATGTGCGAACCTCATTGCTGCAACTCGGCGGTCTCGGCCTTGGGCGGCAACGTCACCATCTCGACCTTCACCTTGGTGCCGGGCCTGGCGTGCATCAGCCCGTTGACGATGATCGTCTCGTTGCCGGTCAGGCCCTCGCGGATCACGCGGTAGCCGTCGAGACGCGGGCCGGTGCGCACGGGCTTCGCCGACACCATCCCGGCCTCATCCACCAGGAACACGATGCGGCGATCCTGATCGGCGCCGATCGCCTCGTCGGGCACCAGCACGCCGCTATGCGGCAGCGACCCCGGCACGTTGATGCGCCCGAACATGCCTGGCTGGAGAACGCCGTCGGCGTTGGGAAACGTAGCCCGCACCCGCATGGTGCCGGTCGCGTTGTCGATCCGGTTCTCGGCAAAATCGAGCTTGCCTTTGAATACTGCCTCCGCGCGGTCGGCGACGTGAACCACCACATCGAGCCCGCCGGCGCCTTCCTGCATGCTGCCGCCACGCGCCTTCGCGTCGCGGGCGTAGCTGAAATACAGGCGCTCATCGACGTCGAAATAGAAGTCGATCGGATCGCGCGTGACGATGGTCGTCAGCAAGGTGGAATCCGGCTGCACGAGGTTGCCGACCGACACCAGCCGGCGGTCGATGCGGCCGGACAAGGGCGCCTTGATCTCGGTGAATTCCATGTTCAGGCTGGCCGTCGTCAGCGCAGCCGTCGCGCCCTGCATCTGCGCCTGCGCCTGCGCCGAAAGATATTCCCGCCGGCGGTCGTCGACCGTCGCGGTTGAGATATTGCCGGTCTTGGCGAGTTCGTCGGCGCGATCCAGCTGCATCTTGGAGAATTCGAGCAGACTCTTGGCGACGTCCACCTGCGATTTGGCGGCATCATAAGCCGCCTGGTACGGACGCTGGTCGATGGTGAAGAGCAGGTCGCCCTTGTTGACCAGTGCGCCGTCCTGGAAGCTGACCTTATCCAGATAGCCGCTGACGCGCGAACGGATGGCGACCTGGTCGACGGCTTCGAAGCGCCCGACGAACTCGTCGTCTTCGACGATTTCACGGACCACCGGCTTGGCCGCCGTCACCACGGGTAGCTGCTGGTCCTGCGCAAACGCTGTGCTGCTGAAAGCAATGCCGAGCAGGAATGCCGCCGACACGGCGGCGCGGGCAAGCCAGCCGGCCGATCGATGGGGTCGCCCGCCCGCGTCGCGATGCAATTGCCCATTCCCTGGGGTGTCCATTTGCGTCCCCGCTCGCTGGACCCGGAGGTCGGTTGATACGCTCTACGCTCAGGCTTCTCGTCGAGAGAAGAGCACGGCAGTGTTGTGCATGGCAACATGATCATTTTCCATGTGGGCTGAAATGTCCACCCTGTGGCTGCCTCGCCACTTGGCTAGAGCCAGTCGCGATTTAGCGGCCAAGATAGGGCGCCAGCGGAATGGCACTTTTTCTGGCTGGTTCGTCCCAGAACCGGACCGTCCGCTTCCCGCCCACCTCAAGACGTTTGCACATCGGCGCAGATTTCGCCTTGCCTCATCACGGCGATGCGGTCGCGGCCTACCACCGGCAGATCGTGGCCGATGAACAGCATGTCGCCTGCTGCCGGTCCTTCAATAGGTTGAGAATCTGTGCCTGGATGGAGACGCCGTCGCCGCCGGCCGGCGTGCGTCCATTGCTTACGCCGCGTTGCCGGTTTGGGGTTTGCGCAGCAGGCCCGCCGCCGGATCGAACAAGGCCTTGGCGGCGGAGCCTTCGACGCGGCCTGCGTCGAAGGCCAGCGCGTCATGCATGGGAAGGGCTGGCGAGAAGAGAAAACCCTGCGCGATCATGCAGTCGAGCGATCGCAGGATCCGGCGATCCGCGTCGGTTTCGACGCCCTCGGCGACCACCTCTATTCCGAGCGTTCGCCCGAGATCGATGACTGCCTTGACCAGGGCCTGATCTTCCACGGAGCTGGCGAGATCGCGAACGAAGTCCTTGTCGATCTTGATCTTGCGGATCCGGCTGTCCTTCAGCGAAACCAGCGTCGAAAACCCGGTGCCGAAATCATCCAGCACAATGGACAGGCCGGCATCCGCCAGGCGTTCCAGCTTTTCGTCAATCCTGTCGCGATCCACGGGCGCTTCTTCCGTTATCTCGATCTCGAGCATCGCCACCGGGACATTCTTGGTCCTGAGGCTGTGCAGGATCATTTCGTCGACATTGCCCGCCTCGAGCTCGCGCGGCGAAAGATTCATCGCGACCCGGACATGCTGACGCCCGCTTCTCACCAGCTCTTCGATCATGGCGCAGCAGTTGAGAAACACCGTTTCCGTCAACAGGGAAAGCAGCCCGGTTTCACGCGCCGCGGTGACGATCTCAGGCGGGGAAATGGCGCCATGAACCTGGTGGCGCCAGCGCAGCAGCGCCTCGAAGCCGACGACGGCATTCGTGTCCAGCCGCACCAGGGGCTGGAACCATGAGCAAAGCGTGCCTGTTTCGATGGCGCCGCGCAGATCGCGCTCGATGCAGTGCTTGCGTTCGAGACCGCGGTCGAGACCGGCATCGAAGAGACGGTATTCATTCCTGCCACTGCGCTTGGCCGCATAAAGCGCGAAGTCTGCCCGCAGCAGCATCTCCGTCAATTGCGGCCTCTCCGACACATAGATGCCGATCGAAGCGCCGACGCGCACCGAATTCAACGCCGGATCCGGATTGGCGATAGCGGCGATGATCGAGGATGCAAGCTCGTCGGTTGACTGCACGGATTTGCCGGCGGGAAAGAGCAGCACGAACTCGTCGCCGCCAATGCGCGAAATGGTTGCGCCAGGCGGAGCATGGTCCTCGATCCTGCGCGCAACCCTGACCAGCAGGCCGTCGCCGATATTGTGACCATAGGTGTCGTTGACGGATTTGAAGCCGTCCAGGTCGATCAGCATGGCCACGAACGGACCGTCGGCAAGTCCAAGCTGGCGGATGGCTTGCTCGAGCCCATATCGGTTGAGCAAATTCGTCAGCGGATCGCGCCTGGAGTTTTGCTCCATCTGGGTGGCGAAGTCTTTCGCCTCGTATTTGAGGCGGCTTGTTTCCCGGAAGCGGGCTTGTCCAAGAAGCGCGCTTCTGATCATTCCAACGAGAAACAGCAGGACCGTGAAAGCCAGAATGTAATTTTCGATACCGCCTTTCGCCGAAAGGCAGCCGATGGCGACCAAAAGCGGCAGCGTCATGAAGTTGATCGAGGCCGGGGCGTATGATGTTCCGTAGGTGACCGAACCGGCCGACGTGCCTGCCAGGACGATCAGGTAGATCGGCGCCTGGGGCGTGGTGTAGCCATCGGTCAGCACCGCCAGGAAAGACCAGGCGATGCCCGACGCCAGAGCCAGCATGCCATAGGAAGAAAGCCGCGCACCGATCGGCTTCAGCCAGTTGTCGGCGGTGCCCGATTGGGAGAGAGCAAGGGCTATGCGTGCGCCATTTATTGTGCCGACCGCCGCAAACCACAACACCGCCGCAAACCCGCCGCCCGAAAGCAGCTGCACGGCCAGGATCAGCGCCGAAAGGACCGTGCCGATAGGCATCGAAATGAAGACACCCGCCCGCAGATCGGCGAACTGATCCCGGAGAATCCCGGCGTCCACGGATTCACCCTGCCCCTGAGGGGCGGATCCTTGAACAGGCTGCTCGGAGTGCCACATGGGGGTAAGTAGCTAGGCCAGTCGGGTGAAAATCGCGTTAAGGATTTCAGCACCTTACGGTGCAATCGCCCGATTTTTGGCCCGTGACGCGCCGTTCTTTTACTCGCTGGAGCGCGCCGGCCGATCCAGATCGACGCGTTGGCGCGGTGCAGGAAATTTGGCCGGCTAAAGGACAGGCCGAGGCCAGCGATTGATGCGGTGTCGGCACTGGTGCGCCGGCTGGTGGTGGAGCGCGGGTGTTACGGGTGAGGCAGGATATGACGGGCCAAGCCTTGACGCGTTCGAGCCCCGCCCAACATATCGTGTCCAACGTGCCGATGGACCGTGCTTGCTGCCAATCCGAGAGGCGCGCGCCGAAACAGCCCTAACCCGCATTCAGGAACCGCGTCCATGCGCCGATATGCCTGCCTCCTTGGAATTTCAGCCATGACCGCGGCTCATCCCGCGATGGCGCAGAGCGACGCCGAAATGAAAGCGTGCATCGACCGGTCCGCCGGCGTCACCTCGCAAATGCTGGATTGCGGGAAAGCCGAGATCGACAAGTTAGATGCCAGGTTGAACGCGGCTTACAACACCCTGATGCATCGCGAACATGGCCCTCAACGTGCCCAGCTGCAGCGTGAGCAGCGCGCCTGGCTGAAACATCATTTGCAGGAAACGCACCGTCTTGCCGCCGATCCCAACAACGGATCGGCGGCCTTCCTCTCATCTCAAGGGTTTGAACTGGACGATTTGAGCGCACGCACGGCCGAGCTCGAAAAGCGTGTCCAGCAAAACCCGTAGTCACTCAACCAGGATCATCAGCACAATCGTGGATTGCTCTTCGCTTTGGCGTCTCATGCCTGCAAAGCAACGCTCAACTGCACCAACACGGGCCGGACGCATCCTCACAAACTGGTTGTGTTCGACCCTTGCGAGCGGTTACTAAAGGGCTGATGTCGCGGCACTTCGAGGCCCTGGATTAGTCTTGCTCATTTGCCAGCCGTGCTGGGCCGGATGGGTCGTCTCGGGGTTTAGATCCGTTGAAATGGAGCAAACGGGCATGGGCATTCTCGACTTTATTTCCAAACAATTTATCGACGTCATCCAGTGGACTGCCGACGAGCCGGGCGTGCTGGCCTCTCGCTTCCCGATGTCCGGCATGGAAATTCAAAACGGCGCCCAGCTCGTGGTGCGCGAGACGCAGAAGGCGGCCTTCTTCAATGAAGGCAAGATCGCCGACGTCTTCGGGCCAGGCACCTACACGCTTAATACCCAGACGCTGCCGGTGCTGACCTATCTGAAGAACTGGGACAAGTTCTTCGAGTCCCCCTTCAAGTCGGACGTGTATTTCTTCGACACCAAGGACCAGATCGACCGCAAATGGGGCACCACCCAGCCCCTGACCGTCCGCGACAAGGAATATGGGCCGATCCGCCTGCGCGCCTTCGGTAACTATTCCTATGCCATCGGCGATGTCGAAATGTTCTGGTCGCGCCTGGTCGGCACGGCCGAGCGCTCCACCTCCGAGATGATCGAAGGCCAGCTGCGCGGTGTCATCCTCACGGCCATCGCCACCACGCTTGGCCAGAGCAGCGTCGCCTTCATCGACATGGCGGCCAATCAGGACGCGTTCTCGCAGAAGCTGGCGGAGGCGATCGGCCCGGCGCTGCGGGCCTATGGCATCGACGTCAAGAGCTTCTACGTGCAGAGCCTGTCGCTGCCCGACGAACTTCAACGCATCCTCGACAAGGTGAGTTCGATGAACATGCTGGGCGACCTCAATCGCTACGTCCAGTTCCAGACCGCCGAATCGATCCCCATCGCCGCCGAGAATCCGGGCGGGCTGGCGGGGGCGGGAGCTGGCCTTGGAGCAGGGCTGGCGATCGGCCAGACCATGGCGCAGGGTTTCGGCAACGCTGCTGCTCCGGCAACGCCGGCCCAGGCGGCGCCGGCTCAACCGGCCGAGGACCCGATCCAGCTGCTCGAAAGGCTCGGCGGCCTGCTTGCCAAGGGGATCCTGACGCAGCAGGAATTCGACGCCAAGAAGGCCGAACTTCTGTCGCGAATCAAATAGGCTCCGAAGCGGGCTCAGCTTTCCAAACCTTGCGGTGCCGGGGGGCCGGCGCAGCCAATCGCCAACTCAGGGTTTTCATGCGCAAGTTCGCCTGTCCGTCTTGCGGCGCTGATGTCACCTTCCAATCGGCGCAATCGGTCTATGCCGTTTGCGCCTATTGCCAGTCCATGGTGGTGCGCACGGATGTCGACGTGAAGTCGATCGGCGTGATGGCCGCCCTGCCGGACGACATGAGCCCGTTGCAACTGGGCAGCGGCGGCTATTTCGAGGAGCAGTCCTTCACGCTCATCGGGCGGCTGAAGATCGGCTGGCGCGACGGGCTGTGGAACGAATGGCACCTTCTGATGGCGGACGGCCGGCGCGGCTGGATCGGCGAGGCACAAGGGTCCTTCTCCATCAGCTTCGAACTGGAAGGTGCCTTGCCCCGCGACGTCGAGGCGACCCTCGCCCACTGTCGGGCACTGCTGACAAGCGGCAAGGCCGCCGCCGAGGCAAGGCCCGGCTTTGTGGTCGAACTCGGCGGCGTCACGCTGCGCGCGGTCGACATCAAGCTGGCGACCTGCCTGGGATCGGAGGGCGAACTGCCCTTCGCCGCGCCCAAGGGCCGCCGGACGGTCGCGATCGACTGCATCGGCAGGAAGGGCGAGTTCGCCACGCTCGATCATGATGGCCGCGAGGCCCATGCCTATGTCGGCCGCTATGTGGAGTGGGATGCCTTCCGCTTCAGCAATCTGCGGCCGCTGGAGGGATGGTGATGGGCGAGCAGCCTTCGATCCTGCCGTCCGCCGAGCCGGCGCCGCCGCCGCGCGCGCCCGGCAAGCCGCGCACCTTCGCCTGCCCGAATTGCGGCGGGCCGGTCACGCTGCGCGCGGCCGGCCAGTCGATATCAGCCACCTGCAGCCAGTGTTCGTCCGTGATCGATGTCGCCGACGAAAATCTGAACATCATCGAGACGGCGCAATCGGCGATGCAGGACGCCGAGATCCCGATCGGCGTGCGTGCCCGGCTTGGTGATATCGAATGGGAAGTCGTCGGCTTTATGCGGCGCAGCGATGGGCCCGGCGACTTCCAGTGGACCGAATACCTGCTATTCAACCCCTATCACGGCTATCGATTCCTTGCCGAGGAATACGACCACTGGACCCTGGTGAAGATGCTGAACCGCGACGTCCCCGGCGCGGGCAGCCAGGGCGGGATCGATGCGAATGGACGCAGCTACCAGTTCTTCGGCAAGGGGATTGCACGCACAACCTACGTTGCCGGCGAATTCTTCTGGCGGGCATCAACCTCGGACGTCACCGCCGTAACCGACTATATCGCGCCGCCCTACAGGCTGATGGTGGAGAAAAACGACGAGGAGATCATCGTCTCCGAGGGCGAATATCTCGACGCAAGCCTCGTCGCCGCCGCCTTCAAGCTGCCGCTGCGCGTGCCCTCGTCCTTCTCGGCGGGCGTCAGTCAGGTGAATCCTTACAAGGCTTCCTTCAACGTCATCCTGGCGGCGGTGGTTGGCGCCACGCTGCTGCAAGTCGTCTCGCTGACAATGTCGGAAAACGCGATCGTCAGTTTCCAAACCTACGATCTGACCGCCGCCGACAAGGGCAAGACCCTGTCCTCCAGGCCGTTCCGATTGGAAAAGGAGGGCAATATCGAGATCGATACCACCTCGTACCTCAACAATGACTGGCTTGAGCTCGACATGGCGCTGGTCAACACCGACACCAACCAGGGCTATCCGGTGTTCCAGGCGCTGGATCATTACAGCGGACAAGATTCCGACGGCGCCTGGGAGGAGGGCAGCTATGACACGACTTCGCTGCTGCCGCCGGTTCCGCCGGGCACCTATCAATTGCTGGTCGAGCCCGATGCCGGCGTGTTCTCCAAGGCATCGTCATTGGCGCAGCGTGTCGTCATCTCTGTCCGACACGGCGTGCCGGTCTGGTCGAACTATTTGATCGCCATGGCGCTGCTGCTGGTCGTGCCGGCGTTCGGCCTCGTCAAGCGGTCGATGTTTGAGAAGTCGCGCTGGGAAAAGGGTGGCGTTGCCGAGTGATGCGAGAGGGGAAGAGATGAGCAAGCTGCAGATGATCTATGCCATGCTGGTCGTGCTCGGCATGTCGGCGGCCAACTTCAACGGCTATGCCTTGACCGCGATGTTCAACGGCAAGCAGACCGCCAACCGTGGCGTCAACGAATATCACAAATAGGGGGCTTTCGATGGATGTGACCGGCCTGATCGATTTGAAACTCGTCGTTGCCTCTTTGGTCTATTCGAGCCTGGGCCTCGTCGTCTTCGTCATCGCCTTCGTGCTGCTTGACCTCTTGACCCCGAAAGTGCACGTCTGGAAAGAAATCTGCGAGAAGCAGAACATGGCGCTGGCGATTTTCCTGGGGTCGGTGGCGATCGGCATCGCCCTCATCATCGCCTCGGCCATTCATGGCTGACGGGCGATCCCCGGGCGAGTTGGCGTAAGGCGCTTTCGTGGAAATCCTGCTGCTCTTTTCCGCCTTCGTCATCGCGACCTGCGGACTGGTCTACGAATTGATCGCCGGCACGCTGGCGAGCTACCTGCTCGGCGATTCCGTCACGCAGTTCTCCACCATCATCGGCGCCTATCTCTTCGCCATGGGCGTGGGGTCGTGGCTGTCGCGCTATATCGAGCGCAACCTGCTCGCCTATTTCGTCCGCATCGAACTTCTGATCGGGGCGATCGGCGGTTCCTCGGCCGCGGCGCTGTTCATCCTGTTCGACCAGGTCGCCTCCTTCCGCCTCTGGCTCTATGTCCTGGTCGGCGTGATCGGCATCCTGGTCGGCGTCGAAATTCCCCTGCTGCTGCGCATCCTGGAGGGGCGGCTCGCCTTCAAGGACCTGGTCTCCAAGGTCTTTACCTTCGACTATATCGGCGCGCTCTTCGCCTCGCTTCTCTTCCCGCTGGTGCTGGTGCCGCATCTCGGCCTGATCCGCTCGGCCTTCCTGTTCGGCATCCTCAACACCATGGTGGCGATCTGGATGCTCCATGCCATCAAGGCCGACATCATACCCCGGCGGGCGGCGCACAAGGCGGCGGCCTTCACCGTGCTGGCGCTGCTCATCGCCGGCTTCGTCTGGTCGGAACGCATCCAGTCGATCTCGGAGGCGAGCATTTATCCGGGCACGGTGATCTTCGCCCAATCCACGCCCTACCAACGCATTGTGGTCACCCGCCAGCAGCGCGACATCCGCCTCTTCCTCAATTCGAACCTGCAATTCTCGTCGCTGGACGAATATCGCTACCACGAGGCGCTGGTGCATCCGGCGATGAGCGCGCTGAAGGCGCCACGCAAGGTGCTGATCATCGGCGGCGGTGATGGCCTGGCGCTGCGGGAGGTGTTGAAATATCCGGCAGTCGAGGCCGTGACCATGGTCGATCTCGACCCCGCCATGACGCGCCTGTTTTCCAGCAACGAGCTGATGACGGCCCTCAATGGCGGCGCCCTGTCCTCGCCCAAGCTGACACTGATCAATGCCGACGCCTTTCTCTGGCTGCGGGAACGGAAGCCGGCCGATCAGCGCTTCGATGTGGTGATCATCGACCTGCCCGACCCCTCCAATTTCTCGATCGGCAAGCTGTACTCTCTCACCTTCTACCGCCAGCTGAAATCGGCACTGAACGATGACGGCATCGTGGTGATCCAGAGCACCTCGCCGCTCATCGCGCGCAAATCCTTCTGGTGCGTCGACAACACACTTGCCGCGGCCGGTTACCAGACCGCCGCCTATCATCTCTTCGTGCCGTCCTTCGGCGAGTGGGGCTTCATCATCGGCTCCTTCTCGCCCTATCGGGTGCCGGAGCACCTGCCCGAGGGGCTGCGCTTCCTCGACCTGCCGACCATGAAGGCGATGTTCCAGTTTCCGCCCGACATGGCGCATGTCGCCACCGCCATCCAGCGGCTCGATGACCAGCCGCTGGTGCGCTATTTCGACGAGGAGTGGGGCGATTACCTCATTTATTGAAAGCCGGCGTGCCGGTTTTCAGACCGGCAAGGAACGACCTCCTTTGAACGCGGCGCATCCGAAGATCATGACCGTGCGGTCGGCTTCGCGAGCGATGGCCATGCCATGAGCCGGATCACCCGCAAGCAGTTCCTGGCTCTTGGCGCCGCCTCGCTCGGCCTTGTCGGTTCCGGGCTGGCCGGCAGAGAGCTGCTGGCCGGAAGTGTGCTGTCCAGCGGCGGCGAGGGCGGCGCGGTGCCCGGTGAACTCGTCGGCGCCTCCTCCGCCATCGGCCACAGGCTGCGGGGCGGCACCTTCGCCGCGCCGGGCGAGATCCTGCGGACCGATATCGTCATCGTTGGCGGCGGCGTCGCGGGCCTGGGCGCCGGCTATCGCCTTGCCAAGGCCGGCTATGACGATTTCCTGCTGCTCGATCTCGAAGCCGCACCCGGCGGCAATGCCGCGAGCGGACGCAACGAGGTCTGCGCCTTTCCCTGGGGCGCCCACTACGTGCCGTTGCTGACCCAGGAAGCCAAGGCGGTGCGGGCACTGTTCGAGGATTTCGGTATCATCACCGGCTACGGCCCGACGGGCGCGCCAGTCTACGACGAATACGCGCTGTGCGCCGACCCGTCCGAGCGCCTCTACCGTTACGGGCGCTGGCAGGACGGCCTGGTGCCGGCGATAGGCCTTACCGCGCAAGAGGAGACGGAGACCAGCCGCTTCTTCGCCACGATGCGCGACTTTCGCCGGCGCGTCGGCAGCGACGGCAAGCGCGCCTTTGCCATTCCGCTCGACCTGAGTTCGCAGGACGCCGACCTGATGGCACTCGACGCCATCGCCATGACGGCCTGGATGGAGCGCGAAGGCTACCGCTCGCCAGGGCTCGCCTGGTATGTCGACTATTGCTGCCGCGACGACTACGGCACGCGGTCGAAGGATGTCTCGGCCTGGGCCGGCATCCATTATTTCGCCTCCCGCAACGGCAGGGCGGCCGATGCCGACGATCAGGGGCTGGTGACCTGGCCGGAAGGCAACGGCTATCTCGCGCGCCGCCTCGCCGAGGTCCTGGGCCCGCGCGTGCGACCGCGGGCGCTGGCTTTTTCCGTTGAAACAGGGGGTACCGGCGTGTCGGTCGATGTCTGGGATGCGGCCGAGGACAAGACCTTCCGCGTCGAGGCGAAGGCGGTGGTGCTGGCGACGCCGCATTTCGTCACGGCGCGGCTGATCAAGGATGCTGCCCTGGCCGCCGGCTTTTCCTATGCGCCCTGGGCGGTGGCCAACATCACGCTCGACAGCCTGCCGGGCGGCACGGGGGCCGGCCTGAGCTGGGACAATGTCGTCTTCGACAGCCCCTTGCTCGGCTACGTCGTGGCCACCCACCAGATCACGCAGATGCGCCCCACCAAGACGGTGCTGACCTATTACTGGCCGCTCAGCCACCTGCCGCCGGAGGAAGCGCGCCGGGAGGCCCTGGCGCGACCGCTGCCGGCCTGGCAAGGCATCTTCCTCAAGGAGCTTCTGGCAGTCCACCCCGAGCTCGAAGGCCATGTCCGGCGGGTCGACGTCTGGGTTTGGGGGCATGCGATGATCCGGCCGGTGCCGGGCTTCATCTGGGGCGCGCAGCGGCGCGCGGGTCTCGTGCAGAAGCCGCCTGTCTTCACCGCCCATTCGGACATGAGCGGCGTCTCCATCTTCGAGGAGGCCTATACGCACGGGGTGCGTGCGGCCGAGAACGCCATGGCCTATCTCAGCCATCCCTTCGAGACGGTGCTGTGATGGCCCATTCTCTCCTCAAGGCCCAACCCTGGATATTCTCCGCCCGCTTCGACCTCGGCTTCATCCTGGCGCCGGCGCTGCTGGTGACGCTGGCCGCCCTGGCATGGTCGCTGTTCGGCGGCGTGGCAAGCGAGACGTCGCCCTGGGTCTGGCTGGTGCTCGTGGTCGGCGTCGACGTGGCCCATGTCTATTCGACCCTGTTCCGCACCTATCTCGACCGCGCCGAGCTTCGCGCGCGGCCCTGGCTCTATGGCTTGACGCCGCTGCTGGCCTGGCTCGGCGGCTGCCTGCTTTACTGGTGCGGCAGCCTGGCGTTCTGGCGCGTCCTTGCCTATGCCGCCGTGTTCCACTTCGTGCGCCAGCAATACGGGTTCATGATGATCTATGCCCGCCGGGAACGCGGCCTGCCGCCGCTCTTGCGCCGCATCGACAAGGCGGCGATCTACGGCGCCACGCTCTATCCGCTGATCTACTGGCATTGCCACCAGCGGCAATTCTCCTGGTTCGTCGAGGGCGATTTCATCCGCTTCGACCTGCCGCTGCTCGCCACCGTCGCCGGCCTTTTCTATGGCGCCATCCTGGCCGCCTACGTCGTCAAGGAGACCGTGCTGCTGCGCCGCGGTATAGGCTTCAACCTGCCGCGCAATCTGCTGCTCGTCGGCACCGCGACATCCTGGTTCATCGGCATCGTGCTGTTCGACAACGACCTCGTCTTCACCGGCACCAACATCATCGCCCACGGCATCCCCTATATCGCGCTGATCTGGGGCTATGGCCGCAACCAGGCGCGTCTGCAAGGCGGGCGCAGTTCCTTCCTGGCGCCATGGATCGCCCATCTGTTCACCTGGCGGGCCGTGCCTGTCTACATGGCCGCCCTCTTCGGCCTCGCCTATCTGGAGGAGGGGTTGTGGGATGGCTTCGTCTGGCGCGAGCATGGCAGCCTCTTCGGCGTCTTCGATACCTTGCCGTCGCTCGGCTCTTCCAACGCGCTGATCTGGCTGGCGCCGCTGCTCGCCCTGCCCCAGGCCACCCACTACATCCTCGATGCCTTCATCTGGCGCATGCAGACCAGGGACACCAATTGGAAGCGGGTGCTGTTCGCGCAAGAGACGGGGCGGTCCTGATGGATAGCTGTGTGACCGATCAGGCCCAAACCGAGCAGGCCTTCGCCCCCGGCCTGCATCTGCTCGTCGATTTCTGGGAGTGCCGCGGGTTGCGGGATGCCGAGGGCATCGAGCGCGTGTTGCGCGAGGCGGCAGCGGCCTGCGGCGCCACGGTGCTCGGCGTCATGTTGCACAATTTCGGCGAGGAGGGCGGCATCACCGGCGTCGCCTTGCTCGCCGAATCCCATATCAGCATCCACACCTGGCCCGAGACCGGCTATGCAGCCCTCGACCTGTTCATGTGCGGCCGCTGCGACCCTCGAGGAGCCTTGCCCATACTGGAGGCGTGGTTCTCGCCGGGCCGTACGAGGGTGACGGAGCACCAGCGAGGATGAGGTTGCAGACCATCAGTTGGCGCAGGTTCTTCTGCCTCAAGCCAAGATGCAGTCCGAGTCCCGCCCTAGTCGGCACTCAACCCACTCTCGCTCAAAGCCTCGGCATCAGCCGTAGCGGTTCGCGCGCCCTGGCGATGGAGATGCGCTGGCGCTGGCCGCCGGAGAATTCATGCGGGAATTTGCGACCAGCGGCCTTTCCAAGGCCGGCCAGTTCCTGGAGATCGCCGACGATAGCCGCGGTTTCCTGCCCGCTCGGTGCCTTATTGTGCGGCCGCGCCCCGTCATCCCCTATATTAGTCAATAGTATGGACTCGACCGCCTGAGTCGCAACGCTTAGATTGCGTATGGACCTCTAGCCTTCCACGGGGACGCCAACTGAGATATCAGGATGGCTTGGCAATGAATACGTCGATAACTGCTATCACTGTAACGCATAACAGCGCGCATACCGTGCGTGGCGCGCTTGCTCGCCTGCCGCCAGGGCTGGAGATCGTATGCGTCGACAATGCAAGCACCGACGATCTTTCCGCCGCGCTATCCGGCCTTGCCGTCCATCGTATTGATAATGCTGTAAATCTCGGCTTTGGGCACGCCTGCAACATCGGGGCGGCGGCGGCATCGGGGGAGTATCTGCTGTTCATCAACCCCGATGTGCGTCTTGAGACAGACGCCGTCGATGCGCTTATGCAGGCGGCTGAACGCTACCCAAATTGCGGCGTCTTCGTGCCCCGCACCAACACGGTGGATGGGCGGTTGTGGTTTCGCGAGCAGAGCGAAATCGATCGCCTTTCCGGCGTGTCGCTGCCCACACGTGTTCGGCAGGTCTGGGGAGATTGTTGCGTCCGCTTCGTCAATGGCGGCGTGTTCATGATCAAACGGACGCTCTTCCTGGATACGGGCGGGTTTGATGAGGATATCTTTCTGTATTTCGAGGATGACGACCTCTCATACCGTCTGCTGCAGCGTGACGAGCCGATGATCCTTGTCAGTGGCGCACATGCCGTCCACGACATTGGCACTTCGGTTGCGCAATCAACCCGCTCACGGATCTTCCGGTATCGGTCGAAGATGCGCTCGGAGATCCACTTGCGCAAAAAGTACGGCATCGCCTATAGCCCATTCGTGGACATACTCCGTTATTCGACGAAAATAGGCTTCTATTGCCTGACGCTTAATCGAAACAGACTGATCAATTCCTTGGGCCGACTGATAGGTATATTTGACAGCATCCTTGACCGATCGCGCGCGAATCGGAACAGCGGCTATGTCGCCTGACACTGCCGACACCAGCGTTGCCTTGGCTGATGTCCTGCCCCGCGAGCCGCGAAAGGAAGAGGCATGGGGCGTCGACCGAAGCAGTGACGTGAGCGAAATCCACATCGACGCGCCGGGACGCTACATCGTCGAGCTTTCGCCGACAGACAGGCGGATGCCGTTTCTCCGGGTCAATGTTCGCCGCCCAGGACATGCCGACAGGATCGTCTACGTGCCGGTTACCAGGCGGACGTCCTATCTGCTCAGAAGCAGCGAAGGCGGCTTGGTACTGCAATTTGATAGAGGCGACCTCGTTGCGGCGAGCGTTAGACCCTTAGGCATCGGGGATATTGGCACGCTGTTGAGTCGACGCCGTCGCCACAAGCGCTTTCAACTGCGGTTTGGCCGAGGCCTCGTATTGCAGCCTCTTTTGCACATTGCAGGAGCGGAAGGGCGCGAATTGGCCCGTGCCCTCGGCAGCCTTGCCGGTTGGGGGTTTGGCACGGCAAGCGACAATCTGCAGAAGACCCTGTCGCGGCACTTTGATGGTCCGCCAGCCGAGGCACCCGAACGCCGGCCCACCGTCGAGCCGAAGATCGCCGTCGCGCTTCACCTGCACTACGTGGATCTCTGGCCCGAATTCGAGGCGCTGCTGGAAGCGATCGATCGTCCGTTCCATCTCATCCTCACACTGACCCGGCCCGACACGGCACTCGCGGCACGCGTTCAGGCGAAATTTCGGGATGTCGAGATCGTTGTCTATGACAATCGCGGTCGCGATGTCGGCCCGTTCATCCAACTGCTCCGCGAAGGAAGGCTCGATCCCTTCGATCTCATCTGCAAGCTGCATGGCAAGAAGTCGGGGCCGAGCGGGCCGCGTATGGTCCTTGGTGAGATTTGGCGCCAGGCGAGCGCCTTCGACCTGATCGGGTCCCGCGACGTGGTTGACCGCATCATCGCCGAATTCGAGCGTTCGCCCGACACCCAGATCATTGGATCCAGACGCTTTCGGTTGCCCAATGAATGGAAGGGGGAGAAGGCTGCGTGGGGCGAGAACAGGGCGATGGTCCTCAATTTGCTGGCGACAATGGGGATGCCCTCCAGTTCCCGTCTCGACTTCTTTGCCGGGACGATGTTCTGGGTTCGCCGCAGCGCGCTGGAACCCCTCATGCGGCTTGATCTGCCTTTGGCAGCCTTCCCCGAAGAGGCAAGCCAACATGACGGCACATTGCAGCATGCCCTCGAGCGTGTGCTTGGAATGATCTGCACAGAGATCTCCGGCGTTGCCTGGGACGATGACACGACGCCGGATTCCCGCGAGGCAGACCCGATTGGATAGATCCGAATTTTTGATCTTCGTAGGATCGTTGGCCAGCAGAACGCGATGGAAGAGATTTCGGCTCCGTCAACGAATTCGAGCCAGCGGGCTGTTCGATGTGTCGTGGTATCTCGTTCAAAATCCGGATGTAGTCAGGAGCGGGAAAGATCCGATCCTGCACTACATCAGGCACGGTGTCGCCGAGTCCCGGAACCCAAGTCCGAACTTCGACAACGAATACTACCTGACGAAATATCCCGACGTGGCTGTCGCGTCGATGAATCCGTTGGATCACTACATTCGTTTTGGCAAGATTGAGGGGCGCAGCACCCGACGTGCTCCGGGCACAAATGCCGGCGACATCCAGAGACCCGCCACCTATGTGCCGCGATTCAGCGAGGGGCGACCGGCCGCTTTGAGGGCGCGCCTGATTGCATTCTATCTGCCGCAGTTCCACCCGATCCCCGAAAATGATGCTTTTTGGGGCAAAGGCTTCACGGAGTGGACGAATGTGACACGTGCGGTGCCGCAGTTCGACGGTCATTATCAGCCCCGGCTGCCGGGAGACCTCGGCTTCTATGATTTGCGGGTTAAGGACATCCAGAAGGAACAGATCGAGATCGCCATGCAATATGGCATTTCGGGGTTCTGTTTCCACTTCTACTGGTTCAACGGCAAGCGCGTCCTCGATATGCCGATCACCCAATTTATCGAAAATGATGCTCATGAACTGGGCTTCTGTATCAATTGGGCAAATGAGCCTTGGAGCCGCCGTTGGGATGGGCGCAACCAGGAGGTGCTGATCCCGCAATCGCACTCGCCCGAGGACGACCTGGCCTTCATCGAGCATGTATCCGGCTATTTCCGTGACCGGCGATACATTCGTGTCGGCGGCAAGCCACTCCTCATGATTTACCGGCCCGGATTGTTTCCGTCGGCGACGGAAACGGCACAGCGCTGGAGAGCTTATTGCCGGGAAGCCGGCATCGGCGAGATTTTTCTTGCCTATCCGCAGTCGTTCGACATGGGCGATCCCGCCGAATTCGGATTCGACGCCGCCGTCGAGTTTCCACCGAATCTTGGAAGATTCCCCGAGATCAACGACAGCATCCCAACGCTCAAGAGCGGTTTCAGGGGAAAGATCTACGACTGGGCAGAGCTCCTCAATCGCAGCCGCGCCTACCCGCAGGTTCCTTACACGCTGTTTCGCGGACTTTGCCCCTCCTGGGACAACACCGCACGGAGAATGGAGGCAGCCTACATTCTGGTGAACGCATCGCCGTCCCGCTACAAAGAATGGCTCACCAACGCGGTCGTCGATACATGCGACCGTTTTGCCGATTTCGACAGCCGGCTGATCTTCGTCAATGCGTGGAACGAGTGGGCGGAAGGAGCCTATCTCGAGCCCGATGCCCGCTACGGCTATGCCTATCTGCAGGAGACGCGGTACGTCCTGTCGGCTTCGATAGCCGCCGGCAAACTGCCCAGGGATCCGTCCTGGAGCGTTTTGTTCGTGTCGCACGATGCGGTTCTCGGTGGCGCGCAGGCCTCATTGCTCGACATCGTCAAATGGCTCCAGGCGCACACGGACCTGGAGATCAAGGTGCTGTGCCTGGCAGGCGGTGAACGGTTCGAAGAGTTTCGACGCATCGTCGATACCGTCCTTCTGGATGATCCGGTTTCGAGGACCGAGCCCACCGCTACAAGGCTGGCACGCATAACCGCCTGGTTCGGCGGTAGGCCGGACCTCATCTATTGCAACAGTCTGGCCACCGGCCGTGTGCAAGCGCTGCTTGGTGAACTGGGCAGTCCTATCCTGACACATGCCAGGGAATTGGCAACGAGCGTCGCCCGATACGCCAAGGACGACATGGGGGATGTCGTCTCGCGCACGCAGAGATTCATAGCGTGTTCCCCAAGTGTCCGGGACTATCTGGCGGCCGAGTACAATGTCGAAGCGAACGCCATAGACGTCATTCCAAGTGCGGTTCCGCAAACCGACGCCGATCACAGTCGTACGGAAATCCAGCGCCTTGAAAGTCGCCAACGCGCCGGCTGGCCGGTGGACAAGACCATCGTGCTGGGATCCGGCCTCGGAATGCCATTCCGCAAGGGTGCCGACCTCTTTATCGAGGTGGCCCGCATTCTTCGTGCTCGCGGGGTCGAAGACTATCATTTCTACTGGCTCGGTTCGTTACCGGAGCGGGAACGGGATGAGGCTTTCGGTACGTGGTCGCAGCAACTCGACAGATTGCAAGCGGACGGGCTGGGCGAAAAGGTCACATTTCTGGGCGATGTCGAAGATGTGCGCGGCCATCTGCTGGCTGCCGATCTGTTTCTTCTGACTTCCCGAGAAGAGCCGTTCGGCCGTGTCATGCTGGAGGCGGCATTCGCCGAGTTGCCGGTGATCTGCTTCGCAGGGAGCGGCGGGGCACCAGATTTCGTCGAGGACGATGCCGGCATCGTTGTCAAATGGGCTGATCCTGTCGCGATGGCCGATGCCACGCAGAAACTGATCCAGGACCAGCCATTGTGCAGGAAGCTCGGCAGGCAGGCAGGCGCCAAGGCACGGCGGCATTTTTCCACCGATCGGGTCTTTCCGCGCCTGCTGTCGACGATGCGGAAGGTCGCCGGCAAGCCGCCCGCGGTCTCGATCATCGTGCCGAACTACAATTACGCCCGCTACCTGCACGAGCGTATGGACAGTATTCTGGGGCAGTCCTTCCAGGATTTTGAACTCATCATCCTGGATGATGCGTCAACGGACGATAGCAAATCGATTCTGGATTATTATGCCGGTGTCCATGGTACCCGTGTCATCGTCAATGAAAGCAATTCCGGGTCGCCCTATCCTCAATGGTTCAAGGGCATAGAGCTCGCAAGGGCCGATTTGATCTGGATCGCCGAAGCCGACGACGTATCCGACCCGGCTTTCCTCGAAACCCTCGTGCCACTGTTCCGCGATCCAAGCGTGAAGTTTGCTTATTGCGCATCGAAGATCATCAACGATCGAAGCGAGATCGTCGGCGACTATCCGTCCAGCCCGTACCTCACCGATCTCTCCAATTTCAAATGGAAACGCAGCTACCAAGTTTCGGCGGAACAGGAAGTCAACGACGGGCTGGGTGTCAAGAATACGGTCTTCAACATCAGTGCGGCGGTTTTTCGGAAGTTTGAAATCACGACAGATTTCGCCGAGCACCTCCTGTCCCTGCCTACGAGTGGCGATTGGTACTTTATCCTCGAGGCAATACGTAACGGCTCCGTCGCCTACGAGTCCGCATTGCTCAACCATCACCGTCGGCACAGGGACAGCGTAACCAGCCTCATCATGGCTTCCCATTCAGAGGCCCTGCTGCGCACACGGCAGATGATCCATCACCATGTGTTGCGCACATACGGGACGGATTTGGCCATCAAGCTGAAAATGGCCGAATATGTCGTACAGCTCTGGAACCGGCAGTTCCCCGAGCGCCCGGCGGAAGAGATGGAAAGCTTGTATTCGCTAAAGGCATTGGGCGAGTTACCTGCGAGACCATCGGAGAGCAGTTCCCCGGTGGCGTGAGTTGGCGAAGTGAGCTGGCCGCGCCTTAATTGCTGGCGGTGACGAGGTGGCCGTTGCCGACATCCTGCAGGGCCAGTTTCAGCGGTGCCTCGCCGATCCTGCGGGTGGCGCTCGGGATTTCCTGGTCGAGACGGGCGAAGCGGCTTCTGCGCTGCGCCGGGTCCGGCACCGGCACGGCCTCGATCAGCCGCCTGGTGTAGGGATGACGCGGGTTGGAAAAGACCTGGTCGCGCGTGCCCATCTCGACGATCTGGCCGAGATACATGACGGCGACGCGGTCGGAGATGTTCTCGACCACCGCCATGTCATGCGAGATGAAGAGATAGGCGACGCCGAATTCGCGCTGCAATTCCTTCAACAGGTCGAGCACGCGCGCCTGCACCGAGACGTCGAGCGCCGAAACGCTTTCGTCGGCGATGATCAGCTTCGGCCGCAAGGCAAGCGCGCGAGCGATGCAGACGCGCTGACGCTGGCCGCCGGAGAATTCGTGCGGATAGAGCTCCATCTGGTCGGCCGACAGGCCGACGCGCTCGAACAGTGCCGCCACGCGCTCCCGGCGCTCTTCCTTCGAGGCGATGCCGTGGATGACCAGCGGCTCGGCGACGAGGTCGCCGACGCGCATGCGTGGGTCGAGCGAGGCGAAGGGATCCTGGAAAATCATCTGCACGTCGCGGCGCACGGCCTTGCGCTCGTCGCGGCCAAGGCCCGACAAATTGCGTCCGCCGACGACGATGTCGCCGCTGTAGGGCACCAGCCCGGCCAGCGCCTTGGCGGTGGTCGACTTGCCGCAACCGGATTCGCCGACCAGCGCCAGCGTCTCGTTGGGCGCGATCGAGAAACTGACGCCTTCGACCGCGTGAACACGGCGGGTGACCCGGCCGAAAACGCCACCGCGCAGGTCGAAGCGGACATGCAGGTCTTTGACGTCGGCGACATGAACCGGCGTCGCCGTCTCGACGTCCCGTGATTTCTGGCGGCCGACACCGCTGCCGATGCGCGGCACGGCGGCCAGCAGCTCGCGCGTATAATCCGCCTGCGGCCGGGCAAAAATGTCCGATGTCTTTCCCTCCTCGACCATGCGGCCATGCCGCATGATGATGACGCGGTCGGCCATTTCGGCGACCACGCCCATGTCGTGGGTGATGAGGATGACGCTGGTGCCATGCTGGCGCTGCAGGTCGCGCAAGAGCTCCAGAACCTCGCCCTGCACGGTGACGTCGAGCGCCGTCGTCGGCTCATCGGCGATCAGCACGTCGGGTTCGAGCGCCAGCGCCATGGCGATCATCACCCGCTGGCGCATGCCGCCGGACAGTTCGTGCGGAAACTGTTTTAGCCGGCTTTCAGCCTCCGAAATGCGCACCGCCTTCAGCGCTTCGATGGCGCGCTGGCGCGCCTGCGCCTGTGACAGGCTGGTATGCGCCTCGATGGACTCGGTGAGCTGCCGGCCGATCGTCAGCACCGGGTTGAGCGAGGTCATCGGCTCCTGGAAGATCATGGCGATGCGGTCGCCGCGAATGCGGCGCATCCGGCGCTCGTCGAGAGTAGTCAGATCGGTATTGCCGAGATGGATTGTGCCTGACGATATGCGGGCGGCAGGCTGCGGCAGCAATTGCATGATCGCCAGCGCCGTCATCGACTTGCCGGAACCGGACTCGCCGGCAATGCAGAGCGTTTCGCCACGCGCCAGCGTCAGCGAGAGATTGGAGACGACCTCGCGCTCGCCATCGTCGCCGCGCACGCTGACGGAGAGGTTGGCGATGTCGAGCACCGCCCCGGCCGTCACCGGGGCGGTTGCCCCGGTCCGGTTTTTGCCTGTGCCGGCCTTCATTCAAACACGCAGCGCGGGAAGTAGAACGACACCACCCAGTTGGGCATGTCGACGATTTCGCTGATTCTGAGATCGCCGCAGACAGAGGCGAGCATATAGGCTTCGACCGGGTCTATCTTGTAGCGCCCGGCAAGCAGGTCCACCATCTGAGCAACGGCCTCCCTCGCACCCGTCATCAGGTCCGGTCCAATCCCCGTCGTCACCTCATAGCCCTTAGCGTCGAGATGGCGCGTCACCGGGCCGGGCGTCGTGAAGCGCGGCGTCTTCAGCCTGGCGTCCTTGACCAGGTCGAGCTTGAGCACGACATCCATCGGGCTTTCGATCGCCGTGCCACAGACCTCGCCGTCGCCTTGGGCGGCGTGGGTATCGCCAACCGAAAACAGCGCGCCCGCAACTTCCACCGGGAGGTAGAGCGTGGTGCCGGCAGATAGATCGCGGATGTCGAGATTGCCGCCGACGCGCCGTGGCGGCACGACCGAGTGAAGGCCCATCTCAGCCGGCGCATTGCCGATGGTGCCGGCGAAGGGTTTCAGCGGTACACGCGCGTTTTTGCCGAACAGCGCCGGTTCGAGCGAGGCGGCATCGTATTTCCAGATGTTCAGCGCCGGCTCCTTGAAGTCGTCGGCGAGCAGGCCGAACCCCGGTATGTTCCCCGTCCAACCGAAGCCGGACGGTTTGAACATCTCGATCGTCACCTTCAGCGCGTCGCCGGGCTCGGCGCCCTCGACGAAGATCGGCCCGGTCACCGGATTGATCCCGGCGAAGTCGAGCTTGGCGATGTCGGCGACCGTGCTGTCGGCCTTCAACTGGCCGCCGGAAGAATCGAGACACTGGAACTCGATGGTCGAGCCAGGCGCCACCCGCTCGGCCGGGACAAAGGAATTGTCCCAGCCGAAATGATGATGGCGTCCATGGATGGTGTAGTCGCAGCTATTGCACATCTTTTACGTACACATTGTCATAGTTGATCGGGATATGGACCGGGTCGACATAGAGGTTGTCGGCGCCGCCCATGCGGGCCGATTTCATGGTGAAGCGCTGCTCGTTGAAGACCGGCGCCCAGGGCGCGTCTTCCATGATCTTGTCGTAGATAGCGCTCCACATCTTGTCGCGCTCGACGGCCTTCGCCGGGTCAACCACCGAGTCGGCCTCGGCCGCCTTGGCGTCGAGATCCTTGTTGCAATACCACGACCAGTTCCAGCCACCGGGCACCGCGCCGGCGCAGCCGAGGATCGGGCCATAAAAGTTCGACGGATCGGGGAAATCGGCGATCCAGGCCATGCCGCCCGACCAGATCATCGGCGCGCCGGCCTTGTCGCCGCCGGCGGCGATGACGTTGGCCTGGGCGAGCGACTGGATGCTGGCCTTGATGCCGATCGCCGCAAGATCCTGCTGGATCGCCTGGGCGATGCGCGGGTTGGGGTCGGTGTTCATGGCGAACAATTGCGTGTCGAAGCCGTCAGGATGGCCGGCCTCGGCCAGCAGCGCCTTGGCCTTGGCGACATCATAGGGATAGCCTTTGAACGCCTTGTCGTAGCCCGGCATCGACGGCGGCAGCGGCTGGTTGGCCGGCACGGCGCGGCCGTTGATGATCTGGATGATGCGCGCCTTGTTGATCGCCATGTTGACGGCCTGGCGCACCTTCACATTGTCGAACGGCGCCATGGTGGTGTTCATGGTGACGTAGCCGGTGTGCAGCTGGCCGCCTTCGACGACGCGCGCCTTCTGCTCGGGATCGGCCATCACTTCCTGGAATTTTGCCGGCGGAATGCCGTCGCCGGGCACGTCGATCTCGCCCTTCTGCAGGCGCAACAGCGCCACGATCGGCTCCTGGCCGATCTCGAAGGTGATCTTGTCGAGATGCGGCAGGCCCTTGTGCCAGTAATCCGGATTGCGCTCGAAGACGATGCGCTGGCCAAGCGTCCACTCGGCGAGCTTGAAGGCACCGGTGCCGACAGGATGCTTGCCGAAATCGGCGCCGTATTTCTCGACCTCTTCCTTCGGCACGACATGCGAGAAGTTGATGGCCATGACATGCAGGAAGGTGGCGTCGGGGCGGGTCAGTTCGAACTTGACCGTGTAGGGGTCGACGACGGTGACGCCGGCGAGGCTTGTCGCCTTGCCGGCGGCGACATCGTCATAGCCCTTGATCGAGCCGAAGAAGCCGGCGCCGGGGCTCTGCGTCTTCGGGTTGGTGACGCGGTCGAGCGAATATTTCACGTCGTCGGCGGTCATTTCGCGGCCATTGTGGAATTTCACGCCGTGGCGCAGCTTGAAGGTGAAGGTCTTGCCGTCCGGCGAAATCTCGTAGCTTTCGGCAAGGTCGGGCTTGAGGTTGGTGGTGCCCGGTTCGTAGTCCATCAGCCCATCGAACAGGCTCTTGATCATCGACCAGTTCTGCCAGTCATAGCCGATCGCCGGATCGAGCGTCGCGACATCGTCCTTGTAGGTGATGGTGATGGCGCCGCCCTGCTTGGCGTTGGGATCGATGGTGTCCTCGGCGCGGGCGCTTGCCATGCCGAGCATCAGCGCCAGCGCCGATGCCGCCACGGTGGTGGCCAGAAATCTTTTCATGTCGTGTTCCCTTTCTCTGATTGTTTTCTGGTTTGAGCTTGATGCTCATCTGAGTTTGATACGGGGGTCGATGAAGGGCGCGATGATGTCGGCCAAGAGATTGCCGAGCACGATGGCGAAGGCCGAGACCAGCGTGACGCCCATGATGATCGGGATGTCGACCCGCTGGATGGCCTGCCAGGCAAGCTGGCCGATGCCGGGCCAGCCGAACACGCTTTCGACGACGACGATGCCACCCATGAAGATGCCGATGTCGATGCCGATCATGGCGATGACCGGCAGGATGGCGTTGGGCAGCGCATGGCGGAAAATGATGGCGCTACGCGCCAGGCCCTTGGCGCGGGCCGTGCGGACATAATCCTGGCGCAGCACGTCGATCATCGACGAGCGCATCATGCGCGCGTACCAGCCGGCGCCGAGTATGCCCATGGTCAGCGACGGCAGCACAAGATGGCGCCAGGTGCCGTAGCCGCCGATCGGAAACCAGCTCAGCCGCACCGCAAAGACGTAGAGCAGCAAAAGCCCGACAACGAATTGCGGCGCCGAGACGCCGACGAAGGAGGCGACCATCAGCGTCTGGTCGGTCGCCGTGCCGCGCTTGACGGCGGCGATCAGGCCCATGGAGAGCCCAATCAGCAGCTCGCACAGGATGGCGCCGAGCATCAGAAGCAGGCTCGCCGGCAGGCGCGAGACGATCAGCTCGGTGACTTCGGAGCGCTGGATGTAGGAGCGGCCGAGATCGCCACTGACGAGCCTGGTGAGATAGTGCCAGTACTGGACGATGAAGGGCTGGTCGAGGCCGAGCTGCTGGCGGATGTTCTCGACCGTCTGCGGCGTGGCGCTGCGGCCGGCGATCTGGCGCACCGGGTCGGCCGGCAGGAGATAGAGCAGCGCAAAGGTGATCAGCGAGACACCGAGCAGGATGAGCAGCGACTGGATCAGGCGGCGGCCGAGATAGGCGATCATGCCCGACCCCTCTGCGTCGGGTCGAGTATGTCGCGCAGCGCGTCGCCGATCAGGTTGAAGGCCAGTGCCAGCGCCAGGATCGCGGCACCCGGGAAGAACACCAGCCAGGGTGCTGCCTGGAAATAGGTCTGGTTCTCGAAGATGATGTTGCCCCACGACGCGGTCGGCGGCTGCACGCCGATACCGAGGAAGGAGAGCGTCGCTTCGAGCAGCACCGTGGTCGAAATGCCAAGCGTGCCCCAGACGATGATGGTCGGCAGGAGATGCGGCAGGATGTGGCGAAACAGGATGCGCGGCGCGCCGGCGCCGATGGTGCGCTCGGCATCGATGAACTCGCGTTCGGCGAGCGAGGAGGTCTCGGTGTAGATGACGCGCGCCGTCTGCACCCAGTTGACCAGCGCAATGACCATGGCGACGATCCACAGGCTCGGCTGGAACACCGCCGCCAGGCAAATAGCAAGCAGCAACGCCGGAAACGCCATCATCAGATCGGTGAAACGCATCAGCGCACTGCCGACCCAGCCGCGGAAATAGCCGGCGGTGACGCCGACCAGCGTACCGATGAAAAGCGCCACGCCATTGGCAACGATGCCGATGATCAGCGAGGTGCGGGCGCCATAGAGGATGCGGGTCAACAGGTCGCGGCCGAGCAGGTCGGTGCCGAGCCAGAATTTGCCATCCGGCGGCAGCGGCGAGCCCTCGATGGTCAGGCCGTCGAACATCTGCTCGTTGGGATCGTAGCCGGTCAGCCAAGGCGCCAGAACGGCGCCGGCGACGACAATGGCGACGATCACCAGGCCGAGCAGAGCCAGACGGCGCCTGACCAGCCGGCGCCAGACACCGGCGCGCGGCTTGGCCGGCATGCGCACTGTTGCCGACAGATCAGGCGCGATGGGACTGGTCATCGCCGCCTTCCTCATCCGTCATCGCCACGATCCGGCGCGCGGCATCCTCGACGCTGATCTGCCAGCTCATCGCCAGCGAGCGCAGCTGCGCATAGGCGCGCTCGTCATCGGTGCCCTTCGACAGTGCCGCCACCGCGCGCACGATCGTCTGCCGCTCGGCGACGCGCTGGCGCAGCGAGGCGATTTCGCCGGCTAAATGTTTTCGCGCCTCGAAACTCTGCCGCGCGATCAGCAGCGCGCTGTAGACGCCGGCAGTGCCGACCGGCTTCAAGAGTTGCGCGTCGGCCTTGTGCGACAATGCCCATTCGATGCGGCCCGGCGCCTCGGAGCCGATCAGCGCCACCAGCGGCATCGGCGCCTCGCCGGCTTTCCACGGGAATTGCTCATCGAACCCGAGATCGGCGTCGAAGAAGACGAAATCGGCCGCGAGCGCTTCGGGCGGCAGTTCCGGCCAGCAATCGAGCGTGACCAGGCCGATCGCCGACAATTGCCGGGTGATCGCCTGCACCGTCGGATGCGGGCGATGCAGGATGAAGGCCCTGGCGCCGCCGAGATTGGGGATGCGCGGCGTCCTGGTCACGACACCACCCGCAGGCGCGGACGGCCAAATGTCTTTGCGGGATCGTAGCGCGACAGATAGGGATCCGGCGCGACCTCGTCCTCGCGGCTGACGACCTCGAAGAAGCCGTCGGCGATCCGCCCGATGATGACCGGCAGCGTCGCGTGCTGGGTGTGGGCGTCGATGGCGATCGGCCCGATCCGGGTGGAAAAGCGCCGTGCGGCGAAAATCTTCGAGAATTCCGTTGGACCGGCCTCAGGATCGCGCGCAAGCACGTCGGCCATCACCTGCACCGAGGCATAGGCGGAGGCCTCGAAGGACGAGGCAAACGCTGCCGGCCGTGGCGCGAAATACGGCCCGACCGACAAATGCCCCTTCCCCGTTTCGCCGATCGCCGGCAGTTCGCCCTCGGTGAGGTTACAGGAGATGACCGGGCAGTTTTCCGGACGGAAGGCCGCATCCTCGTCGCCCAGATCGCGATAGGCGGCCAGAAAGGCGTAGGACGAGGTGCCGATCAGATTGTTGAGGATGAAGCTCGGCCGTGTCGCCCGGATCTCGGCGATTAGACGCGAAACATCGGTCTCGCCGACGCGCAGATAGCGCTCACCCAGCACCTTGCCACCAGCGTCCGCGATCAGGTCGCGCGCCACGCGGTTCATCTCCCAGCCCCAGATATAGTTCGAGCCGAGCAGGAAGCCATTGGCGCCGAAGCGCGGCACGACATGCGCCATCAGCGGCACCAGGTGCTGGTTGGGGCAGGCGTGCATGTAGACGACATGCTCATTGGCCTCGAAGCCCTCATAGGGACAGGCGTACCAGAGCATGCCGCCCGCCTTCTCCAGCACAGGGATGGTCTCCTTGCGGCTCCAGGAGGTGACGCAGCCGACGACGTGGCGGGCGCTGCTGGTCTTGAAAATGTCCTCGCAGAGCGTCGCGTAGCGGTCGGCATTGCTTTGCGGATCGCGCTCGACCGGCACCAGCTCGATACCTGAGCCGCGGTCGGCATTGATGTCGGCGATGGCGCGCATGGCGCCCATGCGGCACGCATCGGAGACGAGCTGATAGCTGCCCGAACGGGAATAGAGGATGCCGATCTCGATGCGCCGCTTCAAACAGGACCCCAGAAATGAAAATGCCCCGCAGCCAGCGCCGCAAAGGGCGAGGCATACGAGGCATTCTTGCCGCCCGGCGATCAGAGCCGGTATTTGGCCTTAGGGTATTCGGTCCGGCTGGTCAGTCAAGCGGGAAAGTGGATAGTGTCCCGGTCTGAAATTTTGAGGCCGTCGCTTGTCGCGATCCACCTAAACTGAACCCATGGGAGGTCCAATGCCATTGCGCTATGCTGTGAGACTTGCCCCGACGACGCCAGGGTGCTTCACTTGAAGCTCAATGAGGCTGCTGACAACGGCGGTCGCGTCGTTAACGTCATCTGGCAGCCGGAGCGCGAAGTAATCAACAGAGAGTACCATGACGATGTCAGGTTGCCTGTCTTAGCTGGCTACATCATCATTCTTGAGTATTTCGAATAATCCCCGGTGGGTCTTAGCGTCGTGGGCTCACCCTGCGCATGCCGGTGCGCCGCTTTCGCGCGCCTTACCAAAATACCTGTCACTTCCGGGCGATGTCCTCGAAGCTGAGGTCGAAGCGCATGAGATATTTGCGCAGCCGGTCGGCATCGTTGCCGCTGGTCTTCTGCAGCCGCGAGACGGCAAAAAGTTTCCGGCCGGCGGCGCTGATCGAATTGCTGTCGCGGCAGACCGCCATCACGGTTGCCAGCTGCGCCCGGTCGAAAATGTCGATCTGGCTTTGCCGCTCGGGACCGAGCACCTCCCCAAGAATGGCCTCCCGGTCGTCGGCCTCACCGGCACGCCAGAGTTTGGCCAGACGTTCGATCTCGTCGCGCACCGTCTCCTCGTTGATGCGGCCGAGCGGCGCCAGTGTCGCCATGCGGGTCACCGAGGCCGAGAGATCGCGGAAATTGGCGCGCCACATCGCCTCCGGCGCCACGGCGAATTTCAGATAGAGGTCACGGGCTTCCTTATTGAAGGTGGCGTTCTGTCCCTCCCGCTCGCCGAAGCGGCGCAGCTCGAAGTCGAGGTTCGGCTCGATGTCTTCCTTGCGGTCTCGCAGCGCCGGCAGCTGGAAGGTCCACAGGTTCAGGCGCGCAAAAAGATCCTCGCGGAACTTGCCCTCCTTCACGCCGATCGACAGATCGCGGTTGGTGCCGGCCAGAAGCTGGAAATCCGACATCACGTCCTGGTCGGCGCCGACCGGCAGGAAGCGCTTTTCCTCGATGGCGCGCAGGCACGTGGCCTGCTCGTCGGGGCCAAGCTCGCCGATCTCGTCGAGGAACAGCACGCCCTTGTTGGCCGACTTCATCAGCCCGGCACGCTCGTTCTGGGCGCCGGTGAAGGCGCCCTTGACGTGACCGAAAAGGGTCGACATCGCCTGGTCGCCGCGCAAAGTCGCGCAATTGACCTCGATGAAGGCGCCGGAAACCTGTCGCTGTGCTTTCTTGAGCTCGTAGATACGCCTGGCCAGCTGCGACTTGCCCGCGCCTGTCGGGCCGGTGAGCAAAACCGGCGCGCGCGAGCGGATCGTCACCTTCTCGATCTGGTCGATCATCTGGTTGAACGCGGGATTGCGGGTGGCAATGCCCGACTTCAGGAAGGATGTCGCCTCGTCGTGCTCGGCGGTGAAGCGCGTGGCGATCGCATCGTATCGCGACAGATCGAGGTCGATGATTGAATGGCTGCCGGAGACGTCCTCGTCACGCCCCTCCTTGCGCGGCGAAAGCTGTAGCAGCCGCGCCGGGATGAAGTGCGCCTCGGTGAGCAGGAACCAGCAGATCTGCGCGACATGGGTGCCGGTGGTGATGTTGACGAGGTAGTCTTCCTTCTCCGGATCGAATTGATAGGCGCGGGCGAAATCGCGCAGGCCAGTGTAGACCTCGCTGAAATCCCAGGGGTCGCGCATGCTGATCAGATGCGGCCTGACCTCGGTGGCGGGCGAGACCTGCTCGATGTCGGCAATGATTTGCGTGGCCAGTTGCCGCGACTGGGTCCCATGGATGAGCTCCAGCCGATCGATGAACAATCCCGGCTGCTGGCACAGCGCAACCGTTGGCCGCCACTTCCGCCAGCGGTCTTCGGTACGGCCGGCATCGAGCGTTGTGCCGAGAATGCCAATCGCAACGCGTCGTTTCATTTTATCCTGTGATATAAGTTGCGAGATTTTTAGATCACTATACAGGCTCTCCCCTGGACAAGGCCAGAGGGAGCATAGCTGTCAGCTCGTTTTTATTTCCTTGTTGAATCAAATAACTAGCTGAATTTGAGCGGATCGATACGCGCTCATTCTTCAAACTGGCACGCTGCCTGCAATGATGCTGGTGTGAAAATGAAGGATGAGAACAATGGCGAACAAATCCGTGTTTGCGACGATTGCAGGAAAGCTGCTCCCGCCGGCTGATGCCAGGAACCGTGAAGGCGCCAGGGCTTACCGCCTGTCGCCGCATCAGGCCCTGGCGCAGCTAGCGGCGACGGGCACGTTCAACGCGACCTTCTATGCCGAGCCGCGTGAGCAGCTGGACGAAGTGCTGAAGCTGGCGTGGCAGGTCGAGCCGGGGTTCCTGGCGCGCACCGCCGTCCACGCTTCCGAGCAGGGCTACATGAAGGACATGCCGGCACTGCTGCTGGCCGTTCTGTCCGCGATGCAGGGTGACGAGTTCAACCGGGCTTTCGGGCGTATCGTCAGGAACGGCAAGATGCTGCGCAACTTCGTGCAGGTCATGCGTTCGGGCGCCACCGGGCGCAAGTCGCTCGGCACGCGGCCGAAGCGGCTTGTCCAGGCGTGGCTTGAGCAGGCGGCCGACTTCGAGATCATGCGGGCCGCGGTCGGCAATGATCCGTCGCTGGCCGATGTCATCAAGATGGTTCACCCGAAGCCGAAGTCGGCGTCGCGTGAGGCGCTTTATGGCTACCTGATCGGCAAGCCGCATGATGTGGCGGTGCTGCCGGACGTGGTCAAGGCATTCGAGGCCTTCAAGCGTGATCCGTCGCTGCCCGTGCCGGAAGTGCCGTTCCAGATGCTCACCTCGATGCCGCTGTCGCGGGAGCATTGGGTGCAGATCGCGGCGACGGCCGGCTGGCAGATGCTGCGCCAGAACCTGAACACTTTCGCCCGCAACGGCGTGTTCGAAGTGGAAGGTTTCGGCGAAAAGCTGGCGGCGCGGCTGCGTGACCCGGAAGAGGTCCGGCGTGCTCGGGTGTTCCCGTATCAGCTCATGGTGGCGTTCACCATGGCCGGTGCGGAGGTGCCCGGCGTGGTCAGAGACGCGCTGCAGGATGCAATGGAAATTGCGCTCGGCAACGTGCCCCGCATCAAGGGCAAGGTGGTCGTGTGTCCGGACGTTTCGGGCTCGATGGGCTCGCCGGCGACCGGTTACCGCAAGGGCGCGACCTCGGCCGTGCGTTGCATCGACGTGGCTGCCTTGGTGGCCGCCGCGATGCTGCGACGCAACCCGACGGCGAGGGTCTTGCCGTTCGAGAACGATGTGGTGGATATCCGCCTCAACGCTCGCGACACGGTGATGACCAACGCCGCAAAGCTTGCCGCCATCGGTGGTGGCGGAACCAACTGTTCGGCTCCGCTGGCACGGCTGGTGCGTGAGAAGGCTGATGTCGACCTGGTGGTGTTCGTGTCGGACAACCAGTCCTGGGTGGATGCGACAGCGCATGCGCATCAGGGGACGGCGACGATGCAGGAATGGCAGAAGCTGAAGGGGTTGAACCCGGCAGCCAAGCTGGTCTGCATCGACATCCAGCCCTATGCGACGACGCAGGCCAAGCCGCGGGCCGACATATTGAATGTCGGTGGTTTCTCCGACCGCGTCTTCGATGTGGTGGGCACGATGCTGTCCTCGAGCGGCGACCCGGACCATTGGGTGCGCACGATCGAGGCGGTCGAACTCTAAGCAATTCCAGGAAAAGTGAGCGCTTTTCCGTCCGGAATTGCGTCAAACAAAAGGTCCCGGCGGTGCGCCCGCCGGGACCACCGGAACAAATTTTCTGGGCATGACGAATGCCGATGGAACTACAGGCTGTTCACCTCCAGGTCGCGGGTTCGAATCCCGTCGGGTTCGCCACTATGGACCCGTAGCTCAGCGGTAGAGCGGGACGTTTCGTCAAACCTTGTCGTCATGCCCGACGACTTTTTTGCGCGGCTTCGTTCGCAACTGGACAGAAAGGGACTCAACAAACGGCGTGACGAATGCCTGTGGAACTACATCCTAACTTTCGGGTCGCGGGTTCGATTCCTGCCGGAGCTGCCAATCGGCTCCGTAGCTCAGTCGGTAGAGCAGAAAGGCAGTTTCACAACAGACTTGTCGTCACACCTCGCAAGGAACAGCCGCGGCGAATGCCGGATGGAACTACAGCACCATAACGGGATGCTCCGTGAGGTTCGACTCCTCACCTTGCTGGCGCTCTCTGGCACGAGCGGGACTCCCGGTGTTTCATCATCCCTTGTCGCCGCGGCGACGCGAATACATGGCGAATGCAGGCAGGACTACAGGTAGCGCGCCCGCCGAAAGGCGGGAGGTCGGGTGTTCAAATCACTCTCCCGCTCCGTGGAGCGGGGTGGCGCAGTCAAGCGTCGTCTTGCCGATCCTTGTCGCCAGCCGATTGAACAGGGCGAATGCCTGCGGGAATACATTGGGATCTGGCGGTTCAGAATCCGCCCGTCGGTCGGTTGATCGATCGGTTTCTCGCATCGACTTGTCGCCCGCCGAGGGAAGAGAATGAATGGCGAATGCAGGCAGGACTACAGGGACAGAGCGTCCGCGGCGAAAGTCGCGGAAGGTCGGATGTTCAAACCATCCCTTCCGTCTCAGGATGGAAGTAGCTCAGTTATTGTCTTGCCGACCCTTGTCGCCAGACCGAATGAACAGGACGAATGCCTGCGAGACTACAGGTAGACGCGGCTCGCTTCAGGAAAGCGGGTGCCGAAAGGCGTGAGGGTTCGTGTCCCTCCTTCGCAGCTTCGCGAAGTGGCGGAAAAGATGTCTCGCATTCCCTTGTCGTCCGTCCGCAATACGCAGTGCTTGATATGGACCGAAAGTGAAAGACATGACCGAGATTTTGAGTGGACAGGATTTGATCGACGCCGGCATGCCGCAGGGCAAGTGGTTCGGCAAGGCGCTCGCCGCCGCCAATGCCGTGCTGGAGAACGGCGGATCGCAGGGCGATGCGCTGGAGGCCGCGCGTACTTTCGCGCCGCCGCCGGCCATGAAGCTGCATGCCGCCTCCTCGATGCCGCTGCATCTCAACATCGAGGCCGAAACGCCTGACGAGGCCGCCAATGTCGAGGCGGTGATGCGCTCGATGGCCGAGCTGATGCGCACGCCGATGATCCGCGCCGGCGCCATCATGCCGGATGCCTGCCCGGCCGGTCCGTCGGGCACGATTCCGGTCGGCGGCGTCGCGGTGTCGGAGGCGATCCATCCCGGCATGCATTCGGCCGACATCTGCTGCTCGATGGCGATCTCGGTGTTTCCCGGCGTCGCGCCGGCCGTGTTGCTCGATGCCGTTCATGGGGTCACCCATTTCGGACCGGGTGGGCGTCCGCGCGGCCAGCAGATCCGGCCGGTCAAGGAGGTCTTCGAGCGTTTCGAGGCCAACCCCTTGCTGCGCGACCTGACCAGTGCCGCGATCGAGCATTTCGGCACGCAGGGCGACGGCAACCATTTCGCCTATGTCGGCACGCTGAAGTCGAGCGGCGAGACGGCGCTGGTTACGCATCACGGCTCGCGCTCGCCGGGTGCGCGGCTCTACAGCAAGGGCATGAAGATCGCCGAGGGTGTGCGCAAGACGCTGTCGCCGGAGACCTTGCCGCAGAACGCCTGGATTCCGGCCGATACACGGGAAGGCGATGACTATTGGGAGGCCCTGCAAACGATCCGCGAATGGACCAAGGGCAACCACATGCTCATCCACGACCTGGCGGCCGAAAAGCTGGCTGCGAAGGTGTCGAACCGGTTCTGGAACGAACACAACTTCGTCTTCCGCCGTTCGGACGGGCTGTTCTACCACGGCAAGGGCGCCACGCCGGCCTTCGACAACTGGGCCGACGACGCGACCGATCTGACGCTGATCCCGCTCAACATGGCGGAGCCGGTGTTGATCGTGCGCGGCAAGAACGCGGCGCACGGACTTGGCTTCTCGCCGCACGGCGCCGGGCGCAATTTCTCGCGCACCCAGCACCGGCGCATGCAGGCGGGGCGCAGCGACGCCGATATCTTCGCTGAGGAGACGAAAGGCATCGATGCCCGCTTCTTCTCCGGCGTGACGGATATTTCGGAGCTGCCGAGCGCCTACAAGAACGCGGCCTCGATGCGCCGCCAGATCGAGCACTTTGGTCTGGCAGAGGTCGTCGACGAGGTGCTGCCTTATGGCTGTATCATGGCCGGCGACTGGGAAGCCAACGCGCCATGGCGCAAGAAGCGGGAAGCGCGCCAGCAGCAGGGGCGTTAGCCGGAAACAGGATGCGGGCCGCAAGGTCCGCATCCGCCAACACGCGATCAGTGCCCTTGCAACTGCTTCCGGCGCCAGGCGGCGGGTGCCTCGCCGACCCGCTCACGAAAGAACCTGGAGAAATAGGCGGGATCATCAAAACCGATCTCGTAGGCGATGTCCTCGACCGTGCGCACGGTGAACAGCAGCAGGCGTTTGGCTTCCAGCAGCCGCCGTTCGCTGACCACACGCTTGACGCCGCTGCCCAGCACAGCATGGGCGGCCTTGTCGAGAAGATGCGGTGTCGTGGCCAGCGTCTCGACGTAGCGGTCGACTGGCCAGTTGTCGCGGAAGTGTGCGTCGACAAGCCGGCGCAGGCCGAGTGCCAGAGAAGCTTCAGAGGATTGGGCGGCTGCGACGGTCGCCGGAGCGAGACGTGCGATGTGGGAGAGTGCGACAGCGATCAGCGCCGGCAGGATCTTGTCGTTGCCGGCTTGCGCCTCGGTGTATTCGGCGGCGATCATCTCCAGCACCGCCGCCAACTGCTTCCATGCGGCCCGGTCCGGAAGGCCGTCAGTGAATACCGGCCTGTCCAATGGCAGCAGGCTGTGACCCGCGATTACGGCGAGCGCATCGTCGGCGACCGAGACGACGATGGCGTCGGTGCCGGGGCCGATCGAGAAGCCATGCACGATGGTGCTCGGCACGAAGCTGACGGCGGGCGCCGAAAAGTCCCAGGACCGGTCCTCGATACGGTAGGTGCCGGAGCCGCTGGTCCAGTAGGTGATCTGGCCCATCTGCGGATGCTTATGCGCCGCGACCTGACCGAGATGGATGTTGCTGCGCGCCAGCACTGTTTCGACGTGCAGGAAGCCGACATCGAGCGGCCGCACCGGCTCGCCGTAGACGAAGAAATCGGGAATGGAATTCTGGCTCATTGCGCCGAAAAAAGTCCAATCGGTTTTGCCGTTCCGTCCATAACCGATCCACGGCCCGAGCGCTAGGATCGACGTTATCAGTGGAGGAACATCATGCGGTCAGAAGATTTTCGTGCGGACAAAGCGCGCCCGTTCACCGGCGCCGAATATCTGGAGAGCCTGCGCGACGGCCGCGAGGTATATATCAACGGCGAACGCGTCGCCGACGTCACCACGCACCCGGCGATGCGCAATTCCGTGCGGTCGCTGGCGCGGCTTTACGATGCGCTGCATGATCCGAAACGGCGCGACACGCTGACCTCGGCCACCGACACCGGTTCGGGCGGCTACACCCACAAATATTTCCGCGTCGCCAAATCCTCGGGCGAACTCGCTGCCCAGCAGACGGCGATCGCCGAGTGGTCGCGCATGTCCTATGGCTGGATGGGGCGTACGCCCGACTACAAGGCGGCGCTGATGAACACGCTCGGCGCCAATGCCGACTGGTACGGGCCGTTCAAGGACAATGCGCTGTCCTGGCACAGCAGAGCCCAGGAAGCCGTGCTGTTCATGAACCACGCCATCGTCAACCCGCCGATCGACCGCCACAAGCCGGCCGAGCAGGTGAAGGATGTGTTCGTCCACATCACCAAGGAGACGGATGCCGGCATCTATGTCTCGGGCGCCAAGGTGGTGGCGACGTCGTCGGCGCTGACGCACTACAATTTCCTGGCGCAGGGCTCGGCGACCGTTACCGAGGACCCGTCGCTGTCGGTGATGTTCATCGTGCCGATGAACGCGCCGGGGATCAAGATGTTCTGCCGCGTCTCCTATGAGCAGACGGCCAACACGGTGGCAGCCCCCTTCGACTATCCGCTGTCGTCGCGTTTCGACGAGAACGACGCGATCCTGGTGCTCGACGATGTCTTCATCCCCTGGGAGGACGTGCTGGTGCTGCGCGATGCGCAGAAGATCCTGTCGTTCCATCCGGCGTCGGGGTTCATGCATGGCTATTGCTTTCAGGGCTGCACGCGGTTTGCCGTCAAGCTCGACTTCCTCGCCGGCCTGCTGGCCAAGGCGCTGCGCGCCACCGGCGGCGATGCTTTCCGCGGCAACCAGGCCGCACTTGGCGAGGTGATTGCGCTCAGGCACATGTTCTGGAGCTTTTCCAATGCCATGGCCTATAACCCGATCCCGTGGGCGAATGGGGCGGTGCTGCCCAATCTCGACGCCGCACTTGCCTACCGGACCTTCATGTCGGAGGCCTATCCGCGCGTCATCGACACGGTGCGCCGCGTGATCGCGTCGGGGCTGATCTACCTGCCGTCTTCGGTGCGCGACTTCAACAATCCCGAGATCGACAAATATCTGGCGCAATATGTGCGCGGCTCCAACGACATGGGCCATGTCGAGCGCATCAAGATCATGAAGCTGCTGTGGGACGCGACCGGCACCGAGTTCGGGGGCCGCCACGCGCTTTATGAACTCAATTATGCCGGCGCGCCGGAAGAGGTGCGGCTGCAGGTGCTGAAGGGCGCCGAACGCGGCGGGCGGCTGAAGGCAATGGAGGAGCTCGTCGACTCTTGCATGGCCGACTATGACGAGAATGGCTGGACTGATGATACCTGGCTCGATCCACTTGCTTCGCCGGCTGGGTGAACGCCGATGGCCACGCAGATTTCGAAAACCGATTTCCGCGACGCCATGGCAAGGGTCTGCGCGCCGGTCAACATCGTCACGACCGATGGGCCGGCGGGGCGCGGCGGCTTCACCGCCACCGCCATGTGCAGCGTTTCCGACGAGCCGCCGACGCTCTTGGTGTGCATGAACGGGCGTTCGACGCAGGCCGCCATGTTCCTCGCCAACCGGCGCTTCTGCGTCAACGTGCTGACGCATGACCATATGCATCTGGCGGGAAAGTTCGCCGGCGCGACCAGGGACATGGAGGCACGCTATTCGGCGGCGCGCTGGCAGACGCTGACATCGGGCACGCCGGCGCTGTCGGACGCGATCGTCAATTTCGATTGCGAGATCGAGGACGTGCACATCGTCGGCACGCACAATGTCATGATCGGCCGCGTCATCGATGTCAGGCACGGCAGCGGCGGTTCGGCGCTGCTCTATGTCGACCGCAACTACACGCAGCCGACGCGGCTGGGGAGTTTTGGCGGGTGAGCCTCAGCTCTCGCCGTCGATCAGCGTCTCCAGCAGGTCGAGCAACTGCTCCAATTTCTCATGGCCGAAGCGCCGCTCGATGTCGTCATAGATGACGCGGCGCTCGGGCGACAGGGCGTCGATCAGGGCGGCGCCGGCCGGGGCGATGGTCAGGACAACGCGGCGACCGTCGCCTTCCGCCTTGTTGCGGGTGATGAATTTTCGACCCTCGAGTGCCTTGATGATGCGTGTCAGGCTGGGTGGCAGCACCGAGGCGCGATCGGCCAGCTCCGTCGCCTCGACCGAGCCGGCCTCGCTCAGCACGCGCAGCACGCGCCATTGCTGTTCGGTCACGTCATGCGCGGCGAGCATCGGGCGAAACCGCGCCATCACCACTTCGCGGGCATGAAGGAGCGCCATTGGCAAGGAGCGGCGGGTGTTTTCCGGCAGCAAGTGAAATTCTCTCCAACGCTGGCTTGCGATCGGCGGCAGGCTTCGCCGGCGCTTGCTCTCAAAGCCCGTTACAGTCATCCCGTATCGTCGCCTCAGGCCGGATGCAAGGCTTGACTTCGGCGACACCCCATGTAATTAACGCGTTAACTACAACAATACAAGCGACCAGGGAACGAAACGCCGTGCCGCACTTCTCCATCGAGTATTCGGCCAATCTCGATGCCAAGGTCGACATGGGCGAATTGTGCGCGCTGGTGTTGCGCACCGTGCTCGACACCGGGCTGTTCGAGACCGGCGCGGTGCGGGTGCGGGCCTTTCGCGCCGAGGCCTATGCCATTGCCGACAGCCTGCCGGAAAACGCCTTTCTCGACATGTCGTTTCGCATCGGCACCGGCCGCAGCGCCGAGGACAAGAAGCGGACCGGCGAGGCTGTGTTCGCGGCGGTGAGCCAATATCTGGCCGCGCTGTTCGAGACCCCGCATTTCGCTCTGTCGCTGGAGATCCGGGAAATCGACCCGGTGCTGAGCTGGAAGAAGAATGCAATCCACCCGCGGCTGCGTGGCAAGTGACGGAAAACTGACATGTCCGACCTCGAAGGCAATCTGAAAAAGGCCGAGGCCTATCTCGCCCGCTTCAAGAAAGACGGCGTGCTGAACCAGATCGGCGGCGAGGCGGTGCCGGCCGCCGACGGCTCGACGTTCGAGACCCTGTCACCGGTCGACCTCAAGCCGCTGGCAAAAGTCGCTCGCGGCAGCACCGCCGACATCGACCGAGCCGCCAAGGCGGCCAAGGCGGCGTTCCCGGCCTGGGCCGCCATGCCGGGCGAGATACGCAAGAAGCTGCTGCACAGAATTGCCGACGCGATCGAGGCGCGTGCCGAGGAGATCGCCTTCGTCGAGTGCATGGACACCGGCCAGGCGCTGAAATTCATGGCCAAGGCGGCATTGCGGGGTGCCGAGAATTTCCGCTTCTTCGCCGACCGCGCGCCCGAAGCACGCGACGGCGAGACGTTGCGGACCACGGGCCAGGTCAACATCACCACCCGCGTGCCGATCGGCCCGGTCGGCATCATCACGCCGTGGAACACACCGTTCATGCTGTCGACCTGGAAGATCGCACCGGCGCTGGCGGCAGGCTGCTCCGTCGTTCATAAGCCGGCTGAATTCTCGCCGTTGACCGCCCGGCTTCTGGTCGAGATCGCCGAGGAGGCCGGCCTGCCGAAAGGCGTGTGGAACCTGGTCAACGGCCTTGGCGAGCATGCCGGCAAGGCGCTGACCGAACATCCCGACATCAAGGCGATCGGCTTTGTCGGCGAAAGCCGCACCGGCTCGATGATCATGAAACAGGGCGCCGACACGCTGAAGCGCGTGCATTTCGAGCTCGGCGGCAAGAACCCGGTGATCGTCTTCGCCGATGCCGACCTCGATCGCGCGGCGGATGCGGCGGTGTTCATGATCTACTCGCTCAACGGCGAACGCTGCACTTCGTCATCGCGCCTTCTGGTCGAAGCCTCCGTGTATGATCGGTTCACCGATCTGGTGGCGGAGAAGGCCAAGCGCATCAAGATCGGTCACCCGCTCGACCCCAAAACCGTGGTCGGTCCGCTGATCCACCCGGTGCATGAGGAGAAAGTGCTGTCCTATATCGAGATCGGCAGATCGGAGGGTGCCGTGGTTGCCGCCGGCGGCGGCAAATTCGCCGGGCCGGGCGGCGGCTGCTATGTCAGCCCGACGCTGTTCACCGGCGCCACCAACAGGATGCGCATCGCCCAGGAGGAGATTTTCGGGCCGGTTCTGACGGCAATCGCCTTCAAGGACGAGGCGGAGGCGCTGACGCTCGCCAACGACACGCAATATGGCCTGACCGGTTATCTCTGGACCTCTGACGTGACCCGCGCCTTCCGCTTCACCGATGCGCTGGACGCCGGCATGATCTGGGTCAATTCGGAAAATGTGCGCCATCTGCCGACACCGTTCGGCGGCGCCAAGAATTCCGGCATCGGCCGCGACGGCGGCGACCATTCCTTCGACTTCTACATGGAGACGAAGAACGTCGCCTTCGCAACGACGGCGCACGCGATCCAGAAACTCGGCGGCTGACGGAGGAGACCAGAATGCCCTTGCCCAAGCCCAACCTCTATCCCGCCTTCAACATCGTGCGCCTCAGCCATGTCGAGCTGGCGGTCACCGACCTTGCCAGATCGCGCGCCTTCTACGTCGACACGCTCGGCCTGCAGGTCACCGACGAGACATCAGGCGCCATCTATTTGCGCGCCATGGAGGAGCGCGGCCATCACTGCATCGTGCTGCGCAAGGCAACGACGCCGGAAGCGCGCGACCTCGGCTTCAAGGTCTTTTCGGATGACGACCTCGACAAGGCGGTGCACTTCTTCAAGGGCAAGGGCCTGCCGGTGGAATGGGTCGAGCGGCCCTACCAGTCGCGCACCTTCCGCACCCGGGATCCGCACGGCATACCGCTTGAATTCTACGCGCAGATGGAGCGACTGCCGCCGATCCACCAGAAATACGCGCTCTACAAGGGCGTGAAACCGCTGCGTATCGACCACTTCAACTGCTTCTCGCCCAATGTCGACGAATCCGTCGCCTTCTACAACGAGCTCGGTTTTCGCGTGACCGAATACACCGAGGATGCCTCAAGCGGGAAGCTGTGGGCGGCATGGACGCACCGCAAGGGCGGTGTCCACGATATCGCCTTCACCAATGGCGTCGGGCCGCGCCTGCACCATGTCGCCTTCTGGGTGCCGACGCCGCTCAACATCATCGACCTGCTCGATTTGATGGCGACGACGGGCTATTTGCCGAACATCGAACGCGGCCCCGGCCGGCACGGCATTTCCAACGCCTTCTTCCTCTATGTCCGGGACCCGGACAACCACCGCATCGAGATCTATTGCTCGGACTACCAGACGGTCGATCCTGACCTCGAGCCGATCAAATGGGACCTCAAGGACCCGCAGCGCCAGACGCTGTGGGGCGCGCCGGCGCCGAAAAGCTGGTTCGAGGAAGGCAGCAGCTTTGCCGGCGCAGTGGCACGCCAGCCGGACCTGACGGCATCGCCGATCATTGCGCCGTGAGCAGCACCATGAACCGGCTCGCCACCTTCACCATCAACGGCAAGACCCGCTATGGCGCGGTCACCGACAAGGGTGTCATCGACCTGTCGGCTCGCCACAGCCAGTGGCCGACATTGCGCGAAGTGATCGAAGCCGGCGCCTTGCGGCGGCTGGCGGAAGAGGCCGAGGCCTTTGCGGTCGATTTCCCGCTCGACGCCATCGCCCACGACATCCCGATCCCGTCGCCGGAGAAGATCATCTGCGTCGGCGTCAACTATCCGGACCGCAACGAGGAGTACAAGGACGGGCAGGCGGCACCCTCTAACCCGTCGCTGTTCATCCGCTTCCCCCGTTCCTTCGTCGGCCATGGCACGCCGCTGGTGCGGCCGCCGGAATCACCGCAGCTCGACTATGAGGGCGAGATCGTCATCGTCATCGGCAAAAGCGGGCGGCGCATCGCCGAGGCGGATGCGCTCGGCCATATCGCGGCGCTGTCGCTGTGCAACGAGGGCACCATCCGTGACTGGGTGCGGCACGCCAAGTTCAACGTCACGCAAGGTAAAAATTTCGACCGCACCGGCTCGATCGGGCCGTGGCTGGTGCCGTTCACCTACGAGGCGCAGATCGCCGACATCGCGCTCTCCACGCGCGTCAATGGCGAGATCCGCCAGCAGGATCGCACCAGCCGGATGATCTTTTCCTTCCGCAAGATCATCAACTACATCTCGACCTTCACCACGCTGGTGCCTGGCGATATCATCGTCACCGGCACGCCGACGGGCGCCGGCGCCCGCTTCGACCCGCCGATCTGGCTGAAGACCGGCGACGTCATCGAGGTCGAGGCGGACGGCATTGGGGTGCTCAGGAACGGCGTCGTCGACGAGGCAACGGCATGACCCCGGAACAAGTGGAAGACGCCGCGGCGCGGCTGTTCGAGGCCGAGCGTTCGCGCAAGCAGATCCGGCTGCTCAGCCTCGATTTTCCCGAGGCGACGATGGAAGACGCCTATCGGGTGCAGGCGGCATTGGTGAAACGCAAGACCGATGCCGGGCTGAAGCCGAAGGGCTGGAAGATCGGCTTGACCTCCAAGGCGATGCAATATGCGCTGAACATCGACACGCCGGATTCCGGCGTGCTGTTCGACGACATGTTCTTCAACGACGGCGCGACCATTCCCGCCGGCCGCTTCATCCAGCCGCGCGTCGAGGCCGAGATCGCCTTCGTCATGAAGGCGCCGCTTAAAGGTCCCGGCGTGACCATCTTCGACGTGCTCAACGCCACCGATTACATCACGCCGGCGCTGGAAATCCTCGATACGCGCATCGAGCGCGTCAATGCCGAGACGAAGAAGGCGCGCAGCTTCTTCGACACGATTTCCGACAACGCCGCCAATGCCGGCATCGTCATCGGCGGGCGGCCGCAGCGGCCTAATGAGGCCGACATGCGCTGGATCGGCGCCATCGTCTCGCGCAATGCCGAGGTCGAGGAGACCGGGCTCGGCGCCGGCGTGCTCAACCATCCGGCCATGGGCATCGCCTGGCTGGCCGACCGGCTCGCCTGCTACGGCATGTCGATCGCGGCTGGCGAGGTGGTGCTGTCGGGCTCGTTCGTGCGGCCAGTCGAAGCGCGGCCGGGTGACACGATCGTCGCCGACTTCGGCAGTTCCGGCACGGTCAGCATCCACTTCGCCAAGATCTGACGGCTCCGCCGCCGGCCCCTGTCAGTCGTCGCTATTCGCCGCGCAGGTAGGCAATCACCACGTCAGCCGCAATGATTGACATGCGGTGCCCGACCTCCCTGGGGATGTCGCCTTCGACACGGCTCTGCACCCAGCCGAGAAAGGCGAAGGCACGCAGCGCCGCGAACAGGGGCAGCGCCGCGATGTCCTGTGCGGTTAGCTCTCGCTCCTGCCGATAGCCGCCGAGCAGAGCGGCCTCGATCAGCGGATAGATCGCCTCCTCGCGGTTCTGGTAAAGCGCGACGGCAAGGTCATACATGTGCCAGCCATAGCCGCAATCGTCGAAGTCGATGATCTCTATGGTGTCGCCGTCGAGCAGCACGTTCTCGCGCACCAGATCGGCATGGATCAGGCCGAAATTGCGCGGGCTGCGCTCATGCCGCGACAGTGCCGCGACCGCTTTCTTGTGGGCACGCCGGACCAGGTCGCGATTGGCATCGTCCAGAAACGGGCAGGTCTCGAAGCGGCCCCAGGTCGGGTTTGGGCCGAAGAAACCGTCGAAATCCCAGGCGTGGCGGGCAAAACCTTGTGGTGGCACCCAGTTAGCGGCGGCATTGTGCATGCGCGCGATGGTTCGCCCTATGGCGGTGAAGACTTCTCGCGCGCGTTGCGGCGTGTAATCAAGCGGCACGCCGCGCGCGCCGACGGCGCGGCCTTCCAGCCAGCTCAGACAATCGACCTGACGCGGCGCCGAAGTGCCGATGCCGACGGGCACGAACAGATCGCCGGCTAAAGTCGGCACCGGGGATGGCGTGGCGACACCGGCCGATTGCAGGAAGGCCATCCATTGCAGTTCCGAGCGCAGCGCGGCATCGGAGTGGTAGCCAAGCCGATGGATGCGCATGGCGGCCGGCCGGCCATCGGCCAGGCGGACGCGGAAGACCGCGTTCTCGCGGTATTTCAGCAGCTCCGGCTCAGCGTTGCGGACGCCCCAATGCTCGAGCGCATGCCGGGCAAGCGCCGTGACATCCGCCGCCGTCTCAGGCTCGGATCGCGCGGAAACCACGTTCACGCCGTCACTCCGCCGACTTCGCCGAGCACCTCGTCGAGCGTTCCGATCAGCAGCTCGGCATTGGCGCGGGAAAACGGCATTGGTGGGCGGATCTTCAGCACATTGCCATGGATGCCGGTCTTGCCCATCAGCACGCCACGGTCGCGCATCGCGTTGATGACGCGCCCGGCGATGTCGGGCGCGGGCTCGCGGGTTTCACGGTCGCGGACCAGCTCGGCGCCGAAGAACAGGCCGGCGCCCCTGACCTCGCCGATACAGTCATGGCGGTCGGCCAGCGGCTGTAGCAGGCCGAGCGCATAGGCGCCGACATCGTGTGCGTTGGCGACGAGGTTTTCGTCTTCCAACACATCGAGGACCGCGTTGGCCACCGCGCAGGAGACCGGATTGCCGCCGAACGTATTGAAGTAGCGGAAGGCATTGCGGAACGTCGCCAGGATCTCTTTGGTGGTCACCACGGCGGCGACCGGGTGGCCATTGCCCATCGGCTTGCCCATGGTGACGATGTCGGGGGGAAGCCGGCGCGCTGATGGCCCCAGAAATGGCTGCCGGTGCGGCCGAAGCCGGGCTGCACTTCGTCGGCGATGACCAGCCCGCCCGCCTCGCGCACCGCCGCCACGGCGTCGTCGAAGAACCCGTGAGGAAGCGTCGGGAAGCCTTCATTGGCAAGCAATGGACACAGGATCATGCCGGACAGTCCGATGCCGTCCTTTGCCAGCGAAGCGATGGCTTCCCGTACGGCGTCGCCAAAGGCTTTGCCGTTGGCCATCGCGTCGGGATGCCTAAAACTGTCGGGCGCCGGCACCAGCCTGACATAGGGCGCGCGGCCACCGACCGGCGGCATGCGGGTTGAGAGCTGCGAGACCGCCGTGGTGTTGCCGTGATAGGTGGCGTCGGTGGCGATGATGCCCATCCGGCCTGATGTCGCCTGCGCCATGCGCAGCGCGATGTCGTTGGCCTCGCTGCCGGTGCAGGTGAGGATGGCGGTCGACAGGCTGGCATCGAAGGTCGCGGTCAGCCGTTCGACGTAGTCGAGGATCGCGGTGTGCAGATAGCGCGTGTGGGTGTTGAGCAGGCTTGCCTGCCGGCACAGCGCCTCAACCACATGCGGATGGCAATGGCCGACATGGGCGACATTGTTGTAGGCGTCGAGATATTTGCGGCCGTCGGCATCATAGAGCCAGACGCCTTCGCCGCGCACCAGATGCACGGGCTCGTCATAGAACAATTGCGATTTCGCGCCGAGCAGGCGGCCACGCCGGCTAATCAGCGTTTCTCCAGCCGCTTTCTTCTGGGATTGAGCCATCTGTGCGTACCAAACCTCCGTTGTGCCCGTCGACCCGTCAGACCTTCGACAGGCCAGCGTCGAGCGCTTCGCCGATCTTCGCGACGTCAGCGGCGCTGATGATGAGGGGCGGCGACAGGATGATGTTGTTGCCGGAGACGCGCAGCATGACGCCGGCCTCGTAGGCAGCCTCGGAAACCACGGCCATGGTCTTCTTGTCGGTCGGCTTCTTGGTGGCGCGGTCGGAGACCAGCTCCAGCGCCGCCATCAGGCCTTTGTAACGGACATCGCCAACGATGGCGTGCTTGGCCTTCAGGCTTTCCAGCACCGCCCCTAGCTCGACGCCGCGCGCGGTCGCGTTCTCGTTCAGACGAAGCCGTTTGGTCTCGGCAAGCGCCGCCAGACCCGCAGCGCAGCCGACCGGATGGCCGGAATAGGTGTAGCCATGGCCGATCGACCCAAAACTGGTCTTGTCGGCCTCGAAGACATCGGCGACCTTGGCGCCGATTAGCGTCGCGCCGAGCGGAAAATAGCCCGAGGTGATCGCCTTGGCGATGGTCATGAAATCCGGCTTCACACCGGTGAGCCGCGAGCCCGACCAGGCGCCGGTGCGGCCGAAGCCGGTGACGACCTCGTCGGCGATCAGCAGGATTTCGTGGCGGTCGCAGATTTCGCGCACCAGCGGCATGAAGCTTTCATGCGGAACGATGACGCCGCCGGCGCCGAGCACCGGCTCCATGATGAAGGCGGCGATGGTGTCGCCGCCCTGGAAGGCGATCTCGTCCTCCAGCGCCTTGGCGCAGAGCTTCGCCAGCCGTGCCGGATCGGTCTCGTCGAACGGGTTGCGGAAGGTCCAGGGTACGGGAATGTGGAAGGCGCCGGGCAGCAGCGGCTCGTAGTTGCGGCGGAAATTGGCGTTGCCATTGACCGAGGCGCCGCCGAAATGCGTGCCGTGATAGCCTTTCTTGAGCGCCATGAATTTTGTCCGGTCGCCCTGGCCGCGGATCTTCCAGTATTGCCGGGCCAGCCGCAGGGCTGTTTCCACTGAATCGGAGCCGCCCGACGTGAAGAAGGTCCGCACCATGCCTTCCGGCGCGAACCATTCGGCGAGTTCGTAGGCGAGCTCGATCGACGGCCCGGTCGAGGTGCCGCGAAAGCCGGAATAGTAGGGCAGCGCGCCGAGTTGGTCGGCGATCGCCTTCTTGATCGGGTCGCTGCTGTAGCCGAGATTGACGTTCCACAACCCGCCGACGGCGTCGAGCACGCTCTTGCCATCAATGTCGGTGACGGTGACGCCCTCACCCTTCATGATGACCTTCGGCGGGTTGGCCCGCATCTCGGCCGGATGCGCCATCGGGTGCCAGATCGGCTTGGCGTTGGTCTCGGTGAGGAAATTGATGTCGCGCATGACAAGGCTCCGCAAATGGTCTCAGGCAACTGGGACGAGGTCGAACTGGGCAAGGGCTTCGGCATAGGAAAGTGCTGGCCGCGCAACGTCGAAATGCACCGTGCGCATGCCGGCGGCTCGGCCGCCATCGACATTGCGCTGCTGGTCGTCGACGAAGACGCAGGCGCTGGCCGGCAGTCCAAGCGCCTCGGTGACGAAGCCATAGGCGCGCGGATCGGGTTTGAGGATGCCGGTGTAGGTGGCGTCGACGATGGTGTCGAACAGGCCGAGCAGCGGCAGCCGTTGGCGGAAGTCGGCGCCGTAGAACAGGTCGAGTTCGTTGGACAGGATCGCCAGGCGAAACCCGGCCGCATGGACGGCGCGAATGGCTCGGTCGGCTTCGGGCCGCACCACCTTTTCCGGCTCGGCGCCCCGGGCGCGCTGGACAAAGGTTTCCATCGCCTGCCAGTCCTCGCCGACGAGCCGGCCGACCTCGCTGGTGCGGGCGCGCCAATAGTCGCGCTCGCCGATCTCGTCGGCCTGCATGGAGCGCCACAGCGGGTCGCTGTCTGGATCGAACGGCCCGCGCCATTGCAGCGTGCCGGGCGCAAGCCCGAGCGCCTGCTCGGTCAAGGCATGGGTCTCGAACAGGGTGCGGGTGACGACGCCACCGAAATCAAGCACAAGCGCCTGGGCCGGAACAGCGCTCACGCGGCCACTCCCTTGGCCGGCATGCCGCGCGGGATGATGCCTTCCTCGACCCAGCGGTCGAAGATCTCCAGCGCCTTGGCGACAAAGCCGTCGCTGTTGATGTGGGCATCGATCTCGTGGAACTCGACCCCGGCGGGGATCGCCTTACGCATCTCATCGATGAAGGCGGCAAGCGCTTCAGGCTCGTAGAGCGGCTCGCCCTCTGTGTCCCATTCCTGGATGCCCTGGGACGGCAGGATGAAGGCGGAACGGCCTTTCGACGCGCCGAGCTTGGCGGCGATGGTCCTGGCTACCTGGCGGCGGTCATCGGCGTCGACCGTGATCGAGGCGATCAGCCTGTTGTGGGCATGAAATGGGCGCTCGGAGAATTTAGCCGGCAAATCCTGCCAGGTCGGTAGATCGACCATGTCGACCGCGCCGGGGGCCGCGATCTGCGGGATGCCGCGGGCGCCGGCATTTTCCAGCCGGTCGCTGCCGGAGGAGACGACGGAGCCGGCGAGATGGTTGGTGATTTCCTGCAGGCTGAAATCGAGGACGGCGCAGAAATGGTCCTGGCCGGCGATCGATTCGAAGGCGCGGCCACCCATCCCGGTGGTGTGGAAGACGGCGACGTCATAGCCGCGCCGCTCCAGCGCCGGCTTCAGCGTCTTCATGTAGCGCAGGCAGGAGCTGCCGAGCGAAGTCATGCCGATGGTCGGGCCAATCGCCGGCGCCGAAGCGCGGGCTTCCAGCACGATCCTCGCCGCGCCGACCACCGCGCCGCAAGCCTGCGACAGGACCAGCTTGCAGATCGAGTTGAGACCGTAGAGCCCGCCTGCCCAGAGGATCATCATCAGATCGGGCGCGACGCGCTCGGGCGGGATGAGGTGCGAATAGGCGATGGTGGAGACGACGAATTTCGGCACGCCGAGCGGCAGGGAGAGCGCCACGTCGAGCGCCAGATCGGTGCCCATCGAGCCGCCTATGGCAATGAAGGCATCGATCTCGCCGTTGCGGTGCAGCTTACGAACGAGTTGGACGGCGCCGCCGGCCATCAATGTCATGGCGGTGTTCTCGTCACCGCTGGCGACGATCTCCTCGATCGTCACGTCGACGGCCCGGGCAACGGCATGCTTGTCGTGATCGGGGCTGTAGGGCGGATTGCCGAGAACGCTGACATCCATCATCACGGCGCTACCGCCCGATGCCTCGATGCACTGCTTCATGAACAGCAGCTCGTCGGCCTTGGTGTCGCCGGTGCCGATGACCAGGATGCGGGGCGTTGTCTGTGCAGACATCAGGCCTGCCTCCTCAGGGTTTGCAAATTGTCGCCATTGAGGCGCATCGAAATCTCCCGTGCCGCGGCCATGACCGCAAGTCCTCGTTGCGTGATGTCGGCCGGCGCCCTCCTGGCCTTGGGCGCCGCCACGGCGATGGTGCCGAGCGCGAAACCGTCCGCCGCCAGGATTGCCGCCGCGACGGAGATGACGCCTTCTTCCAGGCCCTGGTCGCAGATCGAATAGCCGCGCTCACGCGCCTCAGCCATGGAACGGGCGATGGCGGCGGGCTCGATCAGCGTATGCGCCGTAAAGGCCTCGAGAGGTCCCGCCAGGCATGCCTTGACGGCCTCATCCCTGGCGAAAGCCAGATAGGCGATGCCCGACGCGGTCGAATGCAGGGGCAGCAGCTGGCCGATGTCGATGTTGACGCGGTTCGCCCAGGCCGGATGCTCGACATGGACGGTGACCAGCCTGTCGGTGCCGAATTCCGACAGATGCACGGTCTCGGCCGTGGCGCCAGCCAGATCCCGCACCAGCGGCACCGCGGTCTGCAGGAAAGGGAAGCGGGCCTCGCGGATGCGCGCCAGCCGCGACAGGCCGGCACCGAGCCGATAATGCCGCGTGCCGGCGTCCTGCTCGACGAAGCCATGGTTGGTCAGGGCCACCAGCAGCCGCCGCGTCGTCGCCTTGTCGAAGCCCGACCGGCGCGCCAGATCGGTCAGCCCGAGCTCGGGCTCGGCCACGGTGAACAGTTCAAGAAGTGAAATCGCCTTGCCAACCGTACCCACATTTGCCTCCAAGCACGGACTAATCAATTAACGTGTGAATTAACTTGACAGGAAGCCGCTTTGTTTGCAAGTCTATATTCAAAATAAGGGTTCAAATAATGAACCAGCATCCAGAGCGTATGGGACAGGCCAAGCGGCCAGCGGACGACGGTGTTCGCGAACAGGAGGGACCAATGTCAGCAGTTTCGGAACAGGCGCCGGCCAACAGGCTGCGCAAGAACAGTCTCGGCGTCGGCGCCATCACCTTCATGGTGATTTCGGCGGCGGCACCGCTCACGGCGGTCGCCGGCGGCACGCCGCTCGGCATGCTGATGGGCAATGGCGCGGGCTTTGCCGGCACCTATCTGATCGTGACGGTTCTGCTGCTGCTGTTCGCGGTCGGCTATGTCGCCATGTCGCGCCACGTCGGCAATGCGGGCGCCTTCTATGCCTATGCCGCGCGCGGCCTCGGCGGGCTCGCCGGCGGCGCCACGGCGCTGATCGCCATCCTGTCCTACAATGCCATGCAGATCGGCGTCATGGGCCTGCTGGGTGCCGCGACCGCCGGGCTGTTTGCCGGCTGGGGCATCAACCTGCCCTGGTGGGTGTGGAGCTTCATCGCCATCGCCATTGTCGCCGTGCTCGGCTACCGTCAGGTCGATCTGTCGGCCAAGATCCTGACGGTGCTGGTTCTCTGTGAATACGCCGTGGTGCTGATCCTCGATCTGACGATCCTCAAGACCGGCGGCGACAGCGGCCTTTCGGCCGCGCCCTTCAGCTGGAGCCAGATCACATCGGGCGCGCCAGCGATCGCCATCCTGTTCTGCTTTGCCGCCTTCATCGGTTTCGAGGCGACGACGATCTACGCCGAGGAAGCCCGCGACCCGAAGGTCACCATTCCGCGCGCCACCTATTTCTCGGTGCTTTTGATCGGCGTCTTCTACATGGTCACGGCCTGGCTGATGGCGGTCGGCGCCGGTGTCGACAAATTGCTGCCGGCACTGCAGGGCCTGCAGGATCCGACGACCTTCCTGTTCGGCCTGTCCGATCGCTATGCCGGAACGCTGCTGACCCATGCGATGAGCATCCTGTTCGTGTCGAGCCTGTTCGCCGGCGTGCTGGCCTTCCACAATGCGGTTGCCCGCTACATCTATGTCTCCGGCCGCGAGAAGCTTTTGCCGCAGTCGATCGGCGTGACGCATTCCGCCCACCAGAGCCCGCATGTCGCCTCGGTGATCCAGAGCGTGCTGGCGGCTGTCGTCGTCGGCCTGTTCGCCGTGCTCGGCCTCGACCCGGTGCTGGCGCTTTTTTCCTGGCTGACCAATGTCGCGACACTCGGCGTCATCGTCATGATGGCTGTCGCCTCGCTGGCCGTGGTGATGTATTTCCGTGCCAATCCGTCGGCGCAGGAGAACGCGGTGAAGACCACCATCCTGCCCGGACTAACCTTCATCGCCTTCGTCGTCATCATCTACCTGATCGTCATCAATTTCGGCAGCCTGTCGGGAGCCGGCGGCTTCCTCGGCGTGTTCCTGCCGGGGCTGGTGCTGATCGCGGCGGTGGTCGGCCTGCTGCTCGCCGGTGCCTTGAGGAGCCGCGATCCGGTCGCCTTCGAAAGCCTCGGCCTGCCCCTGAAGGATTGAGCGAAAAATCTGGGCGGCATACCAAGCCGCCCAGCAAGACACCTGCTTGAAATGAGAAGATCATGATCACTCAAAATGCCATCGACACGCTGCGCCACACGGAGATCGGCGCGCGCGGCCTGTTCATCGATGGCGCACAGTCGCAGGGAACAAGCGGCGCGACATTGCCTGTCATTTCGCCGATCGACGGTCGCGCTTTCGCCAGCATAGCCGACGGCAATGCCGCAGATATCGACCGTGCGGTGAAATCGGCGCGCAGAGTATTTGAGAAGGGTTCGTGGTCGCGCGCGGCGCCCGCCTTCCGCAAGAAGGTGCTGACCAAGCTCGCCGAACTCATCGAAAAGCATGTCGACGAACTGGCCGTGCTCGGCGTGCGCGACAACGGCACCGAGATCGGCATGGCCTACAAGGCCGAGCCGCTGTCGGCGGCCGGCACCATCCGCTACTACGCCGAGGCGATCGACAAGGTCTATGGCGAGATCGCGCCGACGGCCGAGAACGTGCTGGGGCTGATCCACAAGGAGCCGCTCGGCGTCGTCGGCGTCATCGTGCCATGGAATTTCCCGCTGATGATCGGCGCCTGGAAGATCGCGCCGGCGCTTGCCGCCGGCAATTGCGTGGTGGTCAAGCCGCCGGAGATCGCCTCGCTGACACTGCTGCAGCTGGCGGAACTGGCGGCAGAAGCCGGCCTGCCGCCCGGCGTGCTCAACGTCGTCACCGGCGCGCGGCGCGGTCACCGGCGAGGCGCTTGGCCTGCATATGGATGTCGACGCCATCGCCTTCACCGGTTCGGGGCCGGTCGGCAGGCGGCTGCTCGACTATTCCGCCCGCTCCAATTTGAAGCGCGTCTTCCTCGAACTCGGCGGCAAGTCGCCCAACATCGTCTTTGCCGATGCGCCGGACCTGAAGCAGGCCGCGATCGTCTCGGCCAATGGTATCTTTCGCAATTCCGGCCAGGTCTGCGTCGCCGGTTCGCGCCTGCTCGTTCAGTCCTCGGTCTATGACCGCTTCATGGAGGAGCTTGTCTCGGCGACCACGCGGCTGAAAGTCGGCGACCCGCTCGATCTCAGCAGCGATGTCGGCGCGGTGTCGAGCGCGGAGCAGCTGGATAAGAATCTCGGGTTCGTCACCAGGGCCAGGGACGAGGGCGCAAGGCTGGTCACCGGCGGCGACCGGATCCTGGCCGAGACCGGCGGCAGCTATATGGCGCCGACGATCTTCGAGAATGTCACGCAGGCTATGCAGCTTGCCCGCGAGGAAGTGTTCGGGCCGGTGCTTGGCGTCATGCGCTTTGACACCGAGGAAGAGGCCGTGCGGCTTGCCAATTCGACCGTCTACGGCCTCGCCTCGGCGGTGTGGACTGCCAACCTGTCGACCGCGCATCGCATGGTGCACGCCATCCATGCCGGCGTCGTCCATGTCAACACCTATGGCGGTGCCGACATCACCGTGCCGCTCGGCGGCGTCAAGCAATCCGGCTTCGGTCGCGACAAGTCGATGCACGCGCTGGAGAAATATCTGGAACTCAAGACGGCCTGGATCGCGCTTTGAGAGCCCGCCGGGCTCCCTGAGAATCTGACCGCTTCAGATGCCTCTGGATCGCACGGCAGTTCGCTGCGGTCAGTCCGGTGCCGTCTTGTGCTCCATGTCTTGAAATTTTTGAGAGAATATTCCCGGCTTTGGCGAGAACGGCGAAACGCATTCTTTGATAAAATCGATAGAATTTCTGACGATGTGTCCAAGCCTAGGCAATCCGCCTTGCTGCCATGACTTCACAACCGCAGAGATTCAGACATGTCCGACGTCAACAACACTTTGTCCTCTTCCCTTTGGTCAACTCTCAACCGGCGCAGTGGCCTCGCTCTGCTGTTCGCGTCTGCCGTCGCGGTCGGCAGCCTGATGGCGCCGCATGCGTCCTTCGCGGAGGACAAGAAAGCGATCAAGGTCGGCATCATCAGCGGCGAGGACGAGGATGTCTGGCGCGTCGTTGTCGCCCAGGCCGCCGAAAAGGGCCTGACCATCGAGACCGTGGTGTTCAACGATTACACCCAGCCGAACGAGGCACTGGAGCGCGGCGAAATCGACGCCAACGCCTTCCAGCACCAGCCCTATCTCGACAACCAGATCAAGACCCAGGGCTACCACATCGTGCGCGTCGGCTATACCGGCGTCTGGCCGATCGGCCTCTACTCCAAGAAATACACGAAGGTCGCCGACCTGCCGGAAGGCGCGGTCATCGGCGTGCCCAACGACCCCTCCAATGAAGGCCGGGCGCTGCGCGTGCTGCAGAACGAGGGCGTGATCAAGCTCAAGGACGGCACCGGCATTCTCGCCACCACCGCCGACATCGCGGAAAACCCCAAGAAGGTCGAGATCAAGGAATTGGATGCCGGCATCGTCGGCCGCTCGGTCGAGGATCTCGACGCCGCCGTGGTCAACACCGACTGGGCGCTGAAAAGCGGCCTGACGCCGGACAACCGCATCGCGCAGGAGCCGATCGCTGACAATCCCTACCGCAACTTCATCGCGGTGAAGGTCGGCAATGAGAACGCAGCCTGGGTGAAGACGCTGGTGGCTTCGTACCAGAACGACGCGGTGAAGGCCGAGTTCGACAAGGTCTACAAGGGCACCGGCCTTAGCGCCTATTGATCCGCCGGACGTCCAGTTCGAGAGCAAATGCGGTCCGCGCCTGAGCGCGGGCCGCACTTGCGTTTCGAGCTGGCGAGAACAGGGAACCGCATGAACCAGCATATTACGGCATCCCGGGAGATTGCCGATCCGACCCACGCTAGGCCCGACGCGTCGCAAGACGTGGTGCGGCTTGTCGACCTGAAGCGCCGCTTTGGTGCCACGCCGGCGATCGATGGCATCTCGCTGACGGTGCGCAAGGGCGAGATCCTCGGCATTATCGGCCGCAGCGGCGCCGGCAAGTCGACGCTGATCCGCTGCCTGAACGGGCTGGAGCGGCCGGATTCCGGCGAGGTGTTTATCGAGGGCCGCGAGATCAGCCGGCTCGGCGAGCGCGACCTGCAGCCGCTGCGGCGGCGCATCGGTATGATCTTCCAGCATTTCAATCTGCTGTCGGCCAAGACGGTCGAGGAGAATGTGGCGCTGCCGCTGAAGATCGAGGGCCGCCCAAAGGCCGAGCGGCTGGCGCGGGCGGCAGAGCTGCTTGAGCTTGTCGGGCTGTCGGAGAAAGCCAAGGCCTATCCGGCATCCTTGTCGGGTGGGCAGAAGCAGCGCGTCGGCATCGCCAGGGCGCTCGCCGCGCGGCCGGCGCTGCTTTTGTCTGATGAAGCGACCTCGGCACTCGACCCGGAGACGACGCGCTCCATTCTGGCACTGCTCAAGGATATCAACCGGCAGCTTGGCCTGACCATCCTTTTGATCACCCATGAGATGGAGGTGATCCGCTCGATCGCCGACCGCGTGGCGGTGATCGATGCCGGGCGCATCGTCGAGCAAGGACCGGTCTGGTCGGTGTTCGCCGATCCGCAGTCGGACATCACCAAAAGCCTGCTCGGCGCCATCCGCCCGCAACTGCCGGCCGAACTGGCGGCAAGGCTGCTGCCGGCTTCCGGAGCCGAGACGATCCTGCGCATCGACGTTGCCGGCGAAGCCGCAAGCGGGCCGCTGCTTTCCGACCTTGCTACTTCTGTTCCAGGCGCCTTCCGCCTCGTCCATGGCGGCATCGATCATATCCAGCAACAGCCGGTCGGCACGCTGTTTCTCTCCGTTCCCGGCAGCGAGGCTAGCCATCTCGCTGAAATCATCACATTCCTGAAGGCCCGCCAGGCGCGGGTGGAGGTGCTTGGCCATGTCGCCAATCCTGTTTGAGCTTCTGCTGCGGTCGATCTGGGAGACGGTGCTGATGACGGCCGCCTCCGGCCTGATCTCGCTGGTCTTCGGCCTGCCGCTTGGGCTGGCCTTGATATCAACCGAACGCGGCGGCATTGCCGAAAACCTGTGGGTCAACCGCGCGCTCGCCGCAATTATCAACGGCTTCCGCTCGGTGCCGTTCATCATCCTGCTGGTGGCGCTGATTCCGCTGACACGGCTGATCGTCGGCACCTCGATCGGCACCTGGGCCGCCATCGTGCCGCTGTCGATCGCCGCCACGCCCTACTACGCGCGCATCGCCGAAGTGTCGCTGCGCGAGGTCGACCATGGGCTGATCGAGGCGGCGCGGGCCATGGGCGGCAACCGCTGGACGATCATCCGCGAGGTGCTGGTGCCCGAGGCGCTCCCCGGCATCGTTGCCGGCTTTACCGTGACGCTGGTGACGCTGATCGGCGCCTCGGCCATGGCTGGCGCGATCGGCGCCGGCGGCTTGGGCGATCTCGCTATACGGTACGGCTATCAGCGGTTCGAGACGTCGGTGATGGTGGCGGTGGTGATCGTGCTGATTGTTTTGGTCTGCGGCATCCAGTGGGTGGGGGATCGGCTGGTGGCGAGGTTGGACCGGCGAGGGTGACGGCGAGCTAGGCGATGATGTCTTCGATGAGAGCCTGTAGTGGTGCTTCGGACCCACTGAAACTGTCAATCATAGCCTGGATCACCCGGTCACGGTCGAGGATATCGGCGTTGAACGTGAAGCCTGCGTGCTCGGCGAGCATGGCAAGGAATGTGAGCTGGGTACGGCCATTGCCTTCACGAAATGGGTGAACGGCATTGATCTCGGCGATGATGTGCGCCAGATGCTTCGCAAAGCTGACTCTGTCAAGATCAGCCAGGTGGTCGGGATTGCCGAGTTCGCGGAACACCCGCGCCATCTCACTGGCTATGTGTTCGGGATAACAGAACCAACTGCCGGCCTTGCCGATGCGGATCGTGCGCGCCTGACCCGCCCAGCCATATACATCCTGGAACAAGTGCCGGTGCAGGCTGAGGTAGTGAACGTAGTCGAGTTCGCCTGCCGGAAGAGGCTCATCGGCGCGAGTCAGGAACAGGGCGAGCTCGACCTCATCAAGCTCGGCCTGGTCGCTGACGTCCAGCAGATTGATAAGCACCGTCGTGCCGGGATAGCAGAGCGGATCGAATTCGGCGGCATAGATCAACGTCTATTTCTTTTTGCGGATTTCTTCCTTGATGAGCGAACGCCGTTCATCACCGGACAGTCCGCGCCGCACGCCCTGGCTAAGTATTTCACCCATGCGGGGGAGACAGCTTCATCCCTTCCACAGCGCTGATTTTCTCACCGCGCACGCTCGTCAGAACGAACTGGCCTGTCTTGGCGGAACGGACGATTCTTGAACTCGGAGACTTCATTGGGAGATCTTATCATAAGCTCGGAGGCGAGGCCAAAACGATTCCCGGCAAGCCAAGCTAGCCCCGCAACCTCGCCCCCTCCGGATCGAAGAACGGCATCGGCGCGACCACCGCGCGGGTCGGCACGCCGTCAATATCGACGCTTAGTTCTGTGCCTATCCCCGTGAAAGGCAGGCGCAGATGCGCGGTCGCCAGCACCTTGCCGAGTGAATAGCCGTGATCGCTGTAGGTGACAATGCCGGCATCCTCGCCTTCGGCCAGCACACGCGCATCCGTTGCCGCTGGTTTGTCGCCGTCGACGATCAGGCCGGTCCAGCGCTCGTCGAGGCCCTTGTCGCGGATTTTGAGCAGCGCCTCACGGCCGATGAAATCGCCCTTGTCGAACTTGATCCAGCGGTCGAGACCGACATGGAACGGTGTGCGGGTCTCGTCCATGTCGATGCCATGCGCCGGATAGGCTTTTTCCAGGCCAAGCGTGAACATCGCCAGCACGCCATAGGGTTTCAGGCCGAAGTCCTTGCCGGCCCGCATCAGTGCATCCCAGACGGAGGCTGCCTCGTCGGCCGGCACGAAGAGTTCGAAGCCGAGTTCACCGGTCACGCCGGTGCGCGAGATCAGCACCCTTGTGCCATTGATCTGGCCTGAGGTGAACGCCCAGCGCTTCAAGCCGTCTAGGTCGGCCTCTGCGACCAGCGCCTTCAACAATTCGCGCGAGCGCGGGCCCTGAATGGTGGGGAAGGCGACGGCGGCGGTGATGTCGGTGACATAGGCTTTTCGCCCTCCGGCATGGTGCTGCAGCCAAGGCAGCATCTTCAGGCGGTTGACCGAACCGGTGACCAGCATGAAATGCTCCGGTCCTAGCCGGAACACGGTGAGGTCGTCCATGATGCCGCCGTCCTCGCGGCAGACGGTGGAATAGCGGACCTGGCCCGGTTTCATCGCCGCGGCATCGTTGACGATGACAAGGTTGACCAGCGCCTCGGCGTCCGGCCCCTTGATGTCCATCTTGCCCATGGTGCTGAGATCCTGCACGCCGACATTTGCGCGCGTGTTCAGGTGCTCGTCGGCGATGCCGGAATAGTACTTGGCCGAGATGAAATCGCCGCCGACCCGACCCATGGTCGCGCCGAGCCCGACAATGCTGCTGTAAAAGGGGGAACGCCGCTCAGCCAAGAAGATCTCCATCATGTATTTGCTGTGCAGAGACCGTTTCGAAATTCGCTCTGGCGAGCCATATGTTGGTGGTTTCGAGAACCGGAGCGCAGCGGACGTTCAGGTCCGTGAGCACCGGAAGCGCAGAAAACGCCTTCAGATGGCCGCCAGAGTAGAATTTCCAAACGGTCTCAGTTGCCGTAGACGTCGAAGGCAAAGTATTTGTCGTTGATTTCCTTGTATTTTCCGCTGGCGCGCAAGGCGTCGATGGCGGCATTGAACTTATCCGCCAGTTCCTTGTTGCCCTTCTGCAGGGCGATGCCGACGCCGGGGCCGTGGATGACCGGATCGGCGGTCAGCGTGCCGAGCAACTTGCAGCAGGCGCCGTCGGGCTTCTTCAGCCATTCGGTCAGGATGATCGAGCCGTCCATCATCGCGTCGAGGCGGCCATTGGCCATGTCGGTGCGGGCGTCGTCACCGGTCGGATAGGCCTTGACGGTCGAGCCCGCATATTTCTGCTCGGCGAATTTCTGGTGGATGGTGGCGGTCTGCACGCCGAGCGCCTTGCCCTTCAAATCGTCCGGCGAGGTGCCGGCGATGGTCGAATCCTTCGGCACCGCGATGGCCGGCGGCGTCTGGTAGTATTTGTGGGTGAACTCCACCTTCTCGGCCCGCTCCGGCGTGATGGTGATGTTGATGATGGCGTCGAACTTGCCGGCCTGGAGTGCGGGGATAGAGCCGTCGAAATCCTGGACATTGAATTCGCATTCGGCCTTCATTTCGGCGCACAGCGCCTTGCCGAGATCGATGTCGAAGCCGCCCAGCGTGCCGTCGGCACTGGCGTAGTTGAAGGGCGGATAGGCGCCCTCGGTGCCGATCCTGAGCTTGTCCTGGGCGCTGGCAGCGCCGGTGGCAATCGTGAGGGCGACGGAAGCGGCAAGCACGAAACGACCGAAAAGACGCATGTTCCAGATCCCGTTGAGGACGAGAAGTCTACGGGCTTTCGTGCCTCCGGCGGAGACGGAAGCGACATGTCATGCGGCGATCACGGCGCGGCGGGTGGTCCGCGCCATAGGAGGGCGTTAGCCAGCGCGGTGCTTGTCCGTTGCCTCCCGGTCAACGGTGAGATCGCCCGCCGACAGGACAACGCCGAATTTTTGGCTGGCTTCCTCTGCGGTGTAGTATCCCAGCGCCACATCGCGCTGCACTTGATCGGCATCACGCTCGCGCGGATCGCCATAGCCGCCACCGCCCGGTGTGCCCACGCGGACGCGGTCGCCGGCCTTCAGCGGGATGTCCTGCTCCTTGGACAGATGCGGCGGCACGTGTTCCTCGCCGTTGCGGAACACGGTCACCGTGTTGACCGCGCCATCGCCGCCGCCGAGCGCGCCTTGCGGGCCGAAACGACCGTGATCCATGACGAAGGAGGCCCGGGCATCGCCGCGCAGGATCTCGACCTCATAGGCGAGCCCAAAGCCGCCGCGATGCTTGCCGGCGCCTCCCGAGCCTTCGCGCAAGGCATAGTGGCGGTAGAGCACCGGAAAGGCCTGTTCCATGATCTCGACTGGCGGCGATTTCGAAATGCCGATGGTCGAGCAGCCATTGGTCAGGCCGTCATGGCCCGAATTGCCGCCATAGCCGCCGCCGGAGATCTGGTACATGACATAGTCGCGGCCACGTGCCGGATCGTTGCCGCCAAGCGCGAAATTGCCGCTGGAGCCGGCGGGTGCTGCTGTCACCTTGTCCGGCAACGCCTGCACCATCGCTGCGAACACCGCCTCGGCGATGCGCTGCGAGACTTCGGCCGCACAGCCCGACACGGGACGCGGGTACTTGGCGTCCAGGAAGGTGCCTTCCGGCCGCTTGACGATCAGCGGCTCGAAAGCGCCGGCACTGATCGGCACATCCGGAAAGATGTGGCGCATGGCGAGGTAGACCGAGGACAGCGTCGTCGCCAGCACGCTGTTCATCGGCCCGGCGCAGGGTTTTGACGAGCCGGAGAAATCGAAGGTCAGAGTATCGCCCTGCTTCTCCACCGCGAGGGCGATGGTCAGCGGCTCGTTGATCACCCCGTCGGAATCGACAAAGGCCTTGGAGCGATAGGTGCCGTCGGGAATGGCCGCGATGTTGGCGCGCATCTGCTCGGCGGCGCGACGGCGCAGTTCGGCGATTGCCTCCACAACCGTTTCATCTCCGTAACGATCCAAGATTCCATTGAGCCGGTCCTGGCCGATCAGCAGCGCGGCGGCCTGCGCCCTGATGTCGCCAATGCGCTGGTCGGCGACGCGGATGTTGGAGCAGATGATGGCGTAGATCTCGGGATCGAGCACGCCCTTCTTGAACAGTTTCACCGGCGGCAGCCGCAGGCCTTCCTGTTCGACCGCGGTCGCGGAGGCCGAGAAGCCGCCCGGCACCGAGCCGCCAATGTCCGGCCAATGGCCGGTGTTGGACAGCCAGCAGAAGATCTTGCCGTCCCGGTAGACCGGCATGGCGAAGCGCACATCCATCAGATGCGTGCCGCCGAGATAGGGGTCGTTGACGATGTAGATGTCGCCGGGCTCAGGGGCCAGGCAGCGACCGTCGGCGATCATCTCGATCACCGTTTTTGTCGAATATTGCATGACGCCGACGAACACCGGCAGGCCCTGGCTTCCCTGTGCGATCAGCGAGCCGTCGACGGCCGAATAGATGCCGTCGGAGCGGTCATTGGCTTCCGCAATGACCGGGGAGAAGGCGGCGCGGGAGAATGTCAGGTCCATCTCGTCGCAGACCTGCTGCAAAGCAGCCTGGAGGACCGAAAGCGTGATGGCGTCGAGTTTCATTCTCAGGCCTCGCCAATGTCGATGATGATGTTGCCGTCGGCATCCGATCTTGCGCGGTCGCCGGGTTCGAGCACGGTGGTGGCGTCCATCTGTTCGAGGATCGCCGGGCCGTCGATGACGGCATCGAGCGGCAGTTTTTCGCGAGCATACACCGGCGTGTCGTGCCACTGGCCCGCGTACCAGACCGGCCGGATCTCGCGCCTTGCCTCTTCGAGCGTCTTGGCGCGCCCGGCCGGGTCGATCAGCCGCGACAGGTCGATCGCCGGCCTGACGCCGGTGACCGATGTGTTGAGGTTGACGAGGTTGGCGCGGATTTCCGGCAGCTCGACCTTGAAACGGGCGAAATAGGCCTTTTCGAACAGGGCTTGCAGTTCCTGCCGTGTCACGGACGAAGACGGCAGCGGCACGTTGATGATGTGGGTCTGGCCGACGAACTGCATGTCGGCGGAGTGGGTGACGCGGATCGTCTGCGGCTTCACCGCTTCCTTGGCGATCAGCTCCTCGCCTTCGTTTCGGTGCCGTTCCAATACGGAGTGGAGCTGGGATTCATCGAGCACAGCCACCGGCTGGTTGATGGTGTTGACGAAGTCGTGCCGCAGATCGGCGACGACGCAGCCGAGCGCGTTGGTGATGCCCGGCCGCGCCGGCACCAGCACACGCGGCAGACCGAGTTCACGCGCCAGTGCGGTGGCATGCAGCGGCCCGGCGCCGCCAAAGGCGAACAGCGCGAAATCGCGTGGATCATGGCCGCGCGACACCGAGACCATGCGGATGGCGCCGGCCATCTTCATGTTGCCGAGCCGCAGAACCGCACCCGCAGCCTCGACGCCGGACAGGCCGGTCGGTTTGCCGATCTTGTCCGCGAAAATGCCGGTGACGCGCTCTGACGTGACCGGGTTTTCAACCGCCAGCAGCTTCTTCGGCGCCAGCCGGCCGAGCACTAGGTTGGCGTCGGTGATGGTCGGCTCCAGCCCGCCGCGGCCATAGCAGATCGGGCCGGGATTGGCGCCGGCGCTTTCCGGGCCGATCTGGATCAGGCCGGCCGCGTCGACGCGGGCGATCGACCCGCCGCCGGCGCCGACCGTGTGCACCGCCACCATCGGCACATGGATGGGCATCGCGTATTCGATCTCGATCTCGTTCGACACCGCCGGCTCGGCGTTGCGGATCAGGGCCACGTCGGTCGAGGTGCCGCCCATGTCGTAGGTGACGAGGTTTTCGAAACCGGCGCGCTTGCCGGTATAGGCGGCGGCAATCACCCCGGAGGCCGGGCCGGACATCACCGTCTTGGCCGACTCACGTGTGACGAAGCGGGCCGAGATCATGCCGCCATTGCCGTTCATGATCAGGAAGTCGCGGGCATAGCCTTTTGCCGCCAGTTCCTTGCGCAGCCGCTCGACATAGCGCTCGAGGATCGGCTGCACCGAGGCGTTGACCGAGGCAGTGACGCCACGCTCGAATTCGCGCGCTTCCGACAGCAGCGCATGGCCCGTGGTGATGTAGCTGTTCGGCCAGAGTTCGACGGCGATCTCGGCGGCGCGCCGCTCATGCGAAGGGTTGGCGTAGGAATGCAGGAAATGGATGACGAGGGATTCGCAGCCGGCCGCAATGAGCGCCCTAACCGCCTCGCGCATTTCGGCTTCGTCGAGCGGCGTGCGCACGGTTCCGGATGCCTCGACGCGCTCCGACACTTCGAGCCTGAGATTGCGCGGGATGATCGGGACGAAACTGCCGGTCATGCCATAGGGTTGCGGCCGTGTGCGCCGGCCAAGCTCGATCACGTCGCGAAAGCCGCGCGTGGTGATCATGCCGGTCTTGGCCAGCCGGCGCTCCAGCACCGCATTGGTGGTGGTGGTCGTGCCATGCACGATGAGGTCGATGCCGTCGATCGCAAATCCGGTGGCGCCAAGTGCTGAAACCACGCCGAAGGCCTGGTTGTCGACCGTCGTCGGCGTCTTGGCGATATGCACCTTGCCGCCGTCCTTGCCGTCGATCAGAAGCAGGTCGGTGAAGGTCCCGCCGACATCGATGCCGGCAACAACATTTCCCTGGGAATGGCGCGCTTGCGCGGGAAAATTCTCTTTCATCGTCGAAACCCGAAACGCTGGGACTACGGATATGCGTCAGTTTGGAAAGGTGTTTTAAGGTAGCATCTTGACGCAAATATCGTTTGTATACTAATAAATTCCGGACACAAGAGCTTACCGCTTTGGAGTGTGCGAACAGCACGCCGGGACCTGAACGGGCCGGGCGCGCAGGTGAAAGTTTGGCGCCCGCGTCCCTTGTTGGGCCAGAAAGTTGGATTTGATGAACACCACATCCGCTCTCGACACCGCCGGCGCCCGCCCGCTGCAGTTTCCGATTCCGGCGAATGTCTATGCCGAGACCGTCGTCTCGGTGAAGCACTACACCGACCGGCTGTTCTCGTTCCGCATCACCCGTCCGCAGTCGCTGCGCTTCCGCTCCGGCGAGTTCGTCATGATCGGCCTGCCCAATGCCGAGAAGCCGGTGTTCCGCGCCTATTCGGTGGCGAGCCCGGCCTGGGACGAAGAGCTGGAATTCTTCTCGATCAAGGTGCCGGACGGCCCGCTGACCTCGGAACTGCAGAAGATCCAAGTCGGCGACACCGTTATCATGCGTCAGAAGTCGACCGGCACGCTGGTGGTCGACGCGCTGACCCCGGCCAAGCGGCTGTTCATGATTTCGACCGGCACCGGCATCGCGCCCTTCGCCAGCCTGCTGCGCGACCCCGACACCTACGAAAAGTTCGATCAGCTGATCCTGACGCATACCTGCCGCGACAATGCCGAGCTGACCTACGGCCAGGAATTGGTGGCGGCGCTGGAAAGCGATCCGCTGATCGGTGAGCTGACCACCGGGCGCGTCACGCTCTACAATTCGACGACCCGTGAAGAATCGGCCCGCATGGGCCGAATCACCGCGCTGATCGGCTCGGGCAAGTTCTACGCCGACCTCGGCATCGAGAAGCTCAATCCGGAAACGGACCGCATCATGATCTGCGGCTCTATGCATATGCTGAAGGACGTCAAGGAACTCGCCGAAAGCCTCGGCTTCCAGGAAGGCTCGCTCAGCCATCCCGCGACTTTCGTCGTCGAGCGCGCCTTCGTCGGCTGAGCCGGACGCCGACACCTCGAACCTGCATTTTGACCATGCGGTCAAAAACTAGCTGCTTTTGCGGCCTTTTTCAGCTATCCCTCGCTTGAGGACTCGTGAAGCACGACTTCACGGGCTATCTTTGTTCGCGCCGGGAAACGACGCGCACCAAGACATAAGCGCAAGTCGCTGAATGAAAGGGCAGGAGATGAGCAGCACAATCCGCGAAGCCGATCTTGGCACCAAGGTGACGCCCCTGCCGGCGCGCGCCGCCGCCAACACCCCCGTACCGCTGGACCATCGCATCGCGCGCAATCCGGGCATGAAACTCGACCTCGGCTTCATGGAATCGGTGCGCAGCGTCAACCGCTCGGCGCTGGAACGCCGGGTCGCCAGCCTAACCAAGCGGCGCTCGATCAAGGCCGACAACCAGGCGGCATGGCTGCTGCGCGCCGTCGCCTGCATGGACCTGACGACGCTGAACTCCAACGACACCGAGGAGCGCGTGCGCCGGCTCTGCGCCAAAGCGATCAATCCGTTCCGCCGCGACATCGTCGAAGGGCTCGGCATTGCGGGCGAGACCATCCGGCCAGCCGTTGTCTGCGTCTACCATCCCTTCGTCGCCACCGCGGTGGACGCCGTGCGCGGCACCGGCATTCATGTCGCCGCCGTCTCCACTGCCTTTCCGCATGGGCTGGCGCCGCTGTCGACCCGCCTGCAGGAGATCGAGGCCTCGGTGCGCGACGGCGCCGACGAGATCGACGTCGTCATTCCGCGCGGGCTGGTGTTCGGCGCCAAATGGCGGGAGCTTTACAACGAGATCGTCTCGATGCGCGCCGCCTGCGGCGACGCGCATCTGAAAGTCATTCTGGGCACCGGCGACCTTGCCACTTTGCGCAATGTCATGCTGGCCTCGATGGTGGCGATGATGGCGGGCGCCGACTTCATCAAGACCTCGACCGGCAAGGAAAGCGTCAATGCGACGCTGCCCGTCGGGCTGGCCATGGTGCGCGCCATCAGGGCGTATTTCGAGGAAACCGGCTATCTCATCGGTTTCAAGCCGGCCGGCGGCATTTCCACGGCAAAGGCCTCGCTCGATTGGCTTGTGCTGATGAAGGAGGAGCTCGGCCGGCCGTGGCTGGAGCCGGAGCTGTTCCGCTTCGGCGCTTCAAGCCTGCTGACCGACATTGAGCGGCAGCTTGAGCATCATCTGACCGGGCACTATTCGGCCAATCACCGCCACGCAATGGCTTGAGCACCCAATTACCCCCACCCCGATCGGCTTCGCTGATCGACCCTCCCCACAAGGGGGAGGGTAAAGGAGGCACCTTATGAATATTCTCGACCGCTATCACGCCATGGAGTACGGCCCGGCGCCGGAAGCCCGCAACGAGGCCGATGCGTGGCTCGCCGCACGCGATTTCGGCAAGGCACTGTTCATCGACGGCGGCTGGAAAGCCGCGAGCGGCGGCAAGACCTTCGACACCAGCGAGCCGTCTTCCGGCAAGCTGCTGGCCAAGGTGTCCGACGCCAGTGCGGCCGATATCGACGCAGCGGTTGCGGCCGCCACCAAGGCGCTGCCGAAATGGAGCGCCAGTTCAGACTACACCAGAGCAAAAGTGCTCTACGCGATCGGCCGCGCCATGCAGCGGCATCAGCGCCTGTTCGCCGTGCTTGAGACAATCGACAATGGCAAGCCGATCCGCGAAAGCCGCGACATCGACGTGCCCCTGGCGATCCGCCATTTCATCCATCATGCCGGCTGGGCGCAGGCGCTGGACAAGGATTTTCCCGGGCACAAGGGCGTCGGCGTCGTCGGCCAGATCATCCCGTGGAATTTCCCGCTGCTGATGCTGGCCTGGAAGATCGCGCCGGCACTGGCCGCCGGCTGCACGGTGGTGCTGAAACCGGCCGAATTCACGCCGCTGACCGCCATCCTGTTCGCCGAGATCTGCGAACGCGCGGGCGTGCCGAAGGGCGTCGTCAACATTGTCCACGGCGGACCGGAAGCGGGCGCTGCCATCGTCAACCATGCCGGTATCCAGAAGATTGCCTTCACCGGCTCTTCGGAAGTCGGCAAGATCATCCGCAAGGCCACCGCCGGCTCGGGCAAGAAATTGTCGCTGGAACTCGGCGGCAAGTCGGCCTTCATCGTCTTCGAGGATGCCGATCTCGACAGCGCAGTCGAAGGCCTGGTCGACGGCATCTGGTTCAACCAGGGCCAGGTCTGCTGCGCCGGCTCGCGGCTCTTGGTGCAGGAAGGCATTGCCGAAGCCTTGATCGCCAAGGTCAAGACGCGTATGAGCCGGCTGCGCGTCGGCAGCCCGCTCGACAAGAACACCGATATCGGCCCGCTGGTCGACATCACACAGCTCGACCGAGTCAAGGGCCTGGTCGCCGAGGGCGCGAAGCAGGGCGCCGTCTGCTGGCAGCCGGATGCGGCGCTGCCGTCTTCCGGCTACTACCATCTGCCGACGCTCGCCACCGGTGTTTCGCCGGCTAACATTCTGGCGCAAGAGGAAGTCTTTGGCCCCGTTCTGGCGACCATGACCTTCCGCAACACCGAGGAAGCGATCGAGCTTGCCAACAACACGCGCTACGGCCTTGCGGCGAGCGTGTGGAGCGAGAATATCAACCTCGCTCTGCATGTCGCGCCGCAGTTGAAGGCCGGTGTCGTCTGGGTCAACGGCACCAACATGTTCGACGCCGCCTGCGGTTTTGGCGGCTACCGCGAAAGCGGCTTCGGGCGCGAGGGCGGGCGCGAGGGCATGTTCGAATATCTCACGGCAAAGCTGCCGCTCGGCCCGGTCATCAAGCCGGCGGTGGTTTCGGCGCAACCTGTCGAGCAGGCTGACGGCGCGGCCATCGACCGCACCGCAAAACTGTTCATCGGCGGCAAGCAGGTGCGGCCGGACGGCAATTATTCGCTGGCGGTCGCAACAGCCAAGGGCAAGCTCGCCGGCGAAGTCGGCTTTGGCAGCCGCAAGGACATCCGTGATGCTGTTTCGGCCGCCCGCGCCTGCAAGGCCTGGCCGGAAGCGACCGCCTACAACCGGTCCCAGGTGCTCTACTATCTGGCCGAGAACCTTTCCGGCCGCGCGAGTGAATTCGCCACCCGCCTGACCGAGCTGACCGGCGCTGCGCCCAAGGCCGCGCGGGAAGAAGTCGACCAAACGATCGAACGGCTGTTCCTCTATGCCGGCCTTGCCGACAAGTTCGAGGGCCGCGTGCACCAGCCGCCGGCGCGTGCGGTGACGCTGGCGCTGCACGAGCCGGTCGGGGTCGTCGGCATCGTCGCACCCGACGCCTCGCCGCTGCTTGGCCTGATCTCGCTCATTGCGCCGGCGCTGGCCATGGGCAACACGGTGGTCGCGGTGCCGTCCGAGCGTTATCCGCTGCTCGCCACCGATCTCTATCAGGTGATCGAATATTCCGACGTTCCGGCCGGCGCCATCAACATTGTCACCGGCCGCACGGCAGAGCTTGCCGGCGTGCTGGCCAAGCATGACGATGTCGACGGGCTCTGGGTGTTCGCCGATGCCGAGACCTGCGCCAAGGCGGAAGCCGAGTCCATCGGCAACCTCAAGCGCGTCTGGAGCGGCAATGGCCGCAGCCTCGACTGGGCGTCCGACGAGGCGGCTGGCGATGCCTTCCTGCGCCGCGCCATCGAGGTGAAGAATGTCTGGGTGCCTTACGGCGACTGACATTTCAGGGCTGTCGCAATGGTGATCGTGTTCGGGCTTGACGCCCGAACGCATGTTCTTTAACGAGAAAAAACATCTTTATCAGTGAACTGGCTGCGACACAGGCCGCACAATCGAGCCTGACTGGCACATGACGCCTTCGCCGGCCGCCGATAAAGGCAGTTGACCCAAGCTGACGAGGAAAAACATGGCGGATCTGGCAGGCAAGGTCGTTGTCATCACGGCAGCGGCGCAAGGCATCGGCAAGGCGAGCGCGCTGGCCTTCGCCAAGACTGGGGCCACCGTCCACGCCACCGATATCAACGAGACGCTTCTCGCCGAACTCGCCAAGACGCCAGGGATCAAGACCCGCAAGCTCGATGTGTTGAACGACGAGGCCGTGAACGCCGCCTTCGCCGAGATCGGCCGCGTCGACGTGCTGTTCAACTGCGCCGGCTTCGTCCATTCCGGCTCGATCCTCGAGATGAAGGATGGCGATCTCGATTTCGCCTTCAACCTCAATGTCCGCGCCATGATCCGCACCATACGTGCGGTGCTGCCCGGCATGCTGGAGCGCGGCGATGGATCGATCATCAACATGTCTTCGGTCGCCGGCGCCGGCAAAGGCGTGCCGAACCGCTTCGCCTATGGCGTCACCAAGGCCGCGGTCATCGGCCTGACCAAGGCGATTGCCGCCGACTATGTCAGCAAGGGCATACGCTGCAACGCCATCTGCCCGGGCACGGTCGAGAGCCCGTCGCTGCAGGACCGCATGCACGCGCAAGGCGACTATGAGGCCGCCCGCGCCGCCTTCATCGCCCGCCAGCCGATGGGCCGGCTCGGCACGCCTGAGGAAATCGCCGATCTCGCCGTCTATCTGGCCGGCGCCACCTATACGTCCGGACAGGCCTATAATATCGACGGCGGCTGGTCGATCTGAACCAATCTGACTGAGGAGAGATTCTATGAAACTGCTGCGCTATGGCGAAGCCGGGAGCGAACGTCCCGGCCTGCTCGATGCGGATGGAACGATCCGCGATCTCTCCGCCCATGTCGCCGACATTGCCGGCACCACGCTTCATCCGGCCTCGCTGGAGATGCTGGGCAAGCTTGATCCGAAGTCGCTGCCTGTGGTTTCCGGCAAGCCTCGCCTCGGCGCCTGCGTCGCCGGCACCGGCAAGTTCATCTGCATCGGTCTCAACTATTCCGACCACGCCGCCGAAACCGGCGCCACCGTGCCGCCGGAACCGATCATCTTCATGAAGGCAAGCTCGGCCATTGTCGGCCCGGATGACGACGTGCTGATCCCGCGCGGTTCTGAAAAGACCGACTGGGAAGTCGAACTCGCCGTGGTGATCGGCAAGACGGCAAAATATGTCAGTGAAGCCGACGCGCTCGACTATGTCGCCGGCTATGCCGTCGCCCATGACGTGTCCGAGCGCGCCTTCCAGGCCGAGCGCCAGGGCCAGTGGACCAAGGGCAAGAGCTGTGACACGTTCGGCCCGACCGGCCCGTGGCTGGTGACCAAGGATGAGGTCGCCGACCCGCAGAACCTCAAAATGTGGCTGACCGTCAACGGCAAGACCATGCAGAACGGCTCGACCAAAACCATGGTCTATGGCGTGAAATATCTGGTTTCCTATCTCAGCCAGTTCATGTCGCTGCATCCCGGCGACATTATTTCGACAGGCACGCCGCCCGGCGTCGGCCTCGGCATGAAGCCGCCGGTGTTTTTGAAGGCTGGCGATGTGGTGGAACTGGGCATCGAGGGCCTGGGCCAGCAGAAGCAGACGTTCAAGGCGGATTTGTAGGCGGCAGCTCTTACCTTCTCCCCCTGTGGGAGAAGGTGGCCTCGCGAAGCGAGGTCGGATGAGGGGTGCGCGAAGGATCTCTGCTTTGCGGAAGTAAGCGCTTATAATCCTTCGATCTTTTCACGCCTCACTCCGCTGGAACACCCCTCATCCGTCTCGGCGCTGCGCGCCGATCCACCTTCTCCCACAAGGGGAGAAGGGAAGAAGCGTTGGTGCCGCGCTACTTCAGCACCTTCCCATCCGCGCCAAACCGATAGGTCTTCGCCGGATCCGGCGTCGCATAGAGCGTCGCGCCGGGCTCGGCGTCATAGACGCCAAAAATTCGCACCGTGATCAGCCCGGCCTTCTCGCAGTCGAGGTAAAGGTTGGTGTCGGCGCCGAGATGCTCGGCATGCACCACGGTGCCCTTCCAGCTGCCGGATTTCGTGTCGACCGTCAGATGCTCGGGCCGCACGCCGATGGTCTTGGCCGTCTCGCCGAGCCTGGCGCCGTCGATGAAATTCATCTTCGGCGAGCCGATGAAGCCGGCGACGAACTCGTTTGCCGGCGCATTGTAGAGCTCCATCGGGCCGCCAATCTGCTCGATGCGGCCGGCATTCAGCACGACGATCTTGTCGGCCAGCGTCATCGCCTCGACCTGGTCGTGGGTGACGTAGATCATCGTTGCCTTCAGCCGGCGGTGCAGCTGCGCGATCTCCAGCCGGGTGTTGACGCGCAGTGCGGCGTCAAGGTTCGACAGCGGCTCGTCGAACAGGAACAGTTTTGGCTCGCGCACCACGGCGCGGCCAATGGCGACGCGCTGGCGCTGGCCGCCGGAAAGTTCGGCCGGCCGCCTTTCGAGATATGGCTCCAGCGACAGCATCGAGGAGGCGATACCGATGCGTCGGTCGATCTCTGGGGCGGGCGTGCCGGCCTGCTTCAGGCCGAGGCCCATATTGTTCTTCACCGTCAGATGCGGGTAGAGCGCATAGGTCTGGAACACCATGGCGATGCCGCGCTTGGCCGGCGGCGTGGCGGAGACATCCGCGCCGTCGATGACCACCCGGCCCGAGGTCGAATCCTCCAGGCCGGCAATGACCCTGAGCAAGGTCGACTTGCCGCAGCCGGAAGGGCCAACGAAGACGACGAATTCGCCATCGTTCACTTCGAGGTTGATGCCCTTCAGCACCTCGACCGGCCCAAAGGCCTTCTTAACATTCTCAATCTTCAGCGAGCCCACGGCTTCGTTCCTGTCGTTAGAGTTTGACGGCTGCGCCGCTGCGCACGCTCTCGTCGGCTGCGAGGCAGACGGCGAGCGACTTGACCGCGTCGTCCATGTGTTTGGTGAGATCCAGATCCTCGCGGATCGCCTTCAGCACGAAGGCCTGTTCGAGATCGCAGAGGTCCTGATGGCCGGGTTCGCCTGCCATCGACAGCATTTCATCTTGCTTGACGAATTTGCCGTCCGGGCCGGTCGCCGCGCTGTGCAGGCGGATGGTCGAGGTCTTGGTGTGGGTGTCGATGTCATCCGATTTCACGCCCTCTTTCATGACGATCGACACGCAGCCATTCGGCGAGATCACGTCCTTCACGAAGAAGGCGGTTTCGGAAATCATCGGACCCCAGCCGGCTTCGTACCAGCCGACGGAGCCGTCATCGAACAGCACCTGCAGATGGCCGTAATTGTACATCGTTGGCGCGACCTCGTCGGTCAGCCGCAGCCCCATCCCGCGCACCTCGACCGGCCTGGAGTCGGTGATCTGCAGCATGACGTCGAGATAGTGGACACCGCAGTCGACGATCGGCGAGGTCGTCTGCATCAGCTGCTTGTGCGTCTCCCAGGTGTGGCCCGAGGATTGCTGGTTGAGATTCATGCGGAAGACGTAGGGGCCGCCGAGTTTGCGCGCCTCGGCGATCAGCCTGATCCAGGAGGGGTGATGGCGCAGGATGTAGCCGATCACCAGTTTCTTGCCATTGGCCTTGGCCGCCGCGACGACGCGCTCGGCGTCGGCTACGGTCGTTGCCAGCGGCTTTTCGACAAAGACATGGCAGCCGGCCTCGAACGCCTTGACCGCATAGTCGGCATGGCTGTCGGAATAGGTGGCGATGCAGGCGACATCGGGTTTTTCGTCGCGCAGCACCTCATCGAAGGACCGCCTGATGCCATAGCCCGACAGGCCTTCCGGCAGCGGCACGTCGGAGCGGTTGATGAGGGCTGCGATCTCGAAGCCCGGATTGGCGTGATAGGCCAGCGCATGGCTGCGGCCCATATTGCCGAGCCCGGCGACGACGACACGAAGAGGGGGTCTGCGAACTCACTTGACGGCTCCGGAAGTAATGCCGCGGATCAGTTGCCGCGAGAAGATGACGTAGAGGATCAGCACCGGCATGATCGCCAGCGACAGTGCTGCCAGGATGGCGTTCCAGTTGGTGACGAACTGGCCGAGGAAGAGCTGCGCGCCGAGCGTCACCGTCTTGGTTTCTTCCGACGGCGCCAGGATCAGCGGGAACCACAGATCGTTCCAGATCGGGATCATGGTGAAGACGGCGACCGTCGCCATCGATGGCCTGACCAGCGGCAGCACCAGCCGGAAGAAGATGGTGTATTCCGACAGGCCGTCGATGCGGCCGGCGTTCTTCAGGTCGTCGGACACCTGCTTCATGAATTCCGACAGGATGAAGACGGCCAGCGGCAGGCCTTGCGCGGTGTAGACCAGGATCAGCGCCGTCAGCGTGTTGACCAGCCCACTCGCCACCATCAATTGCAGGATGGCGACGGTGCCCAGCCGGATCGGGATCATGATGCCGAGCGCCAGATAGAGGCCCATCAGCGTGTTGCCGCGAAAACGGTATTCCGACAGGGCAAAGGCGGCCATAGCGCCGAACAACAGCACGAAGAACAGCGAGGCGACGGTGACGACGAGGCTGTTCTGGAAATAGTGGATGAAGTCGCCCTGGCCGATGACGGTGGTGTAGCCGATCAGGTCGAATGTCCCGGGCGTCGGCGGCGTCAATGGCGCGCCGAAGATGCCGGCACGGGACTTGAACGAGTTCATGATGACCAGGATCACCGGAAACAGCGCGATCGCCGTGTAGGTCAACAGGATCGCGTGGGCGCCGATGGTGCGGGGCAGCGAACGGGTGGCGGTGCTCATCTCTTGCCCCTCAGAACTGGTAGCGACGCAGGCGCGTCTGGACGAGGAAGAGGTAGACGCAGACGCCGCCGAGGATGATAAGGAACATCATCGTGGCGATCGCCGCGCCCATATTGGGATCGCCGACCTGCAGCTGGAAGCCGAAGAAGGCGCGGTAGAGGAAGGTGCCGAGAATATCGGTCGAATAATTCGGCCCGGCGAGCGCCCCTTGCGCGGTGTAGATCAGGTCGAAGGCATTGAAATTGCCGACGAAGGTGAGGATCGAGATGATGCCGATCGACGGCAGGATCAGCGGCAGCTTGATCTTCCAGAACTGCGACAGGCCGGTGATGCCGTCACACTCAGCCGCTTCGATCACCTCTTCAGGGATCGACAGGAGGGCGGCGTAGATCAGCATCATCGGGATGCCGACGAACTGCCACACCGAGATCAGGCTGAGCGCGGTCAGCGCGTATTGTTCCTTGCCGAGCCATGGTGTGAACAGGCTTTTCAGGCCGACCAGATCCATCATATGCGGCGCCACGCCCCAGAGCGGCGACAGGATCAGCTTCCAGGCGAAGCCGACGATGACGAAGGACAGGATGGTGGGCACGAAGATCGCCGTGCGGTAGAAGGCGGCGAATCTCAGTCTCGGGCTGGACAGAAGGGCGGCCAGCATGACGCCGATCGGGTTTTGCACCAGCATGTGGATGATGAAGAACCAGACGTTGTTGCGCAGCGCATTCCAGAAATTCACCGACCAGTTGGGATCGCCGAACAGGGTGCGGAAATTGTCCAGACCGACGAAGACCTGGTGCTGTTCGATGTTGCGGAACAGCGACAGCTGCAGCGTGCCGGCGAGTGGCAGGATCATGATCGCCGTATAGACAAGCCCGGCCGGCGCCAGGAAGATGCCGATGTGCCAGCGGAACGGTCTTTTCGGTCGTATTTCTGCGGCCATGAGTTCGTCCCCGCCGTCTCTCGGTTCCAAAGGGTGTCGATGCTAGATGATGCCTCGATGCACGGCCCAGACATCCTTGCCCGGTACGGCAAGAACAAAGGCCTGCGACTGATCAGCTAGCCTTCCCCAAGACGAACAAGGGTAAGGCCGCGAGGCGGTGCCGACAATCGCTATCTGAATGGGCTTGTTCTGAAAGCCAGGGTATCCGGAACCGGCCAGGCATGCGCCCAGCCGGCTCCGTTGCCTGAGCTCTTACTTCGCCGGCTTGTACCAGCTGTCGAGACCGGTCTGCAGCTTCTTGGCCGCGGCTTCCGGCGTGTCGGTGCCGTTGATGACGTTGGCCGATTCAACCCACGTCTCGTTTTCGAGGTTCGGCGTGCCGCGCGACAGGATCTGGTAGGTCGAACGGATCGTCGACTTGCACTTGCCGCGCCAGGAGACGAATTCCTGCGCCAGCGGGTCTGCCATCTTCACCGGCGCGGAGTTCAGGCTGAAGAAGCCCGGCAGCGCGTTGGCGTAGATGGTGGCGAAGTCCGGCGAGGCCACCCAGGACAGGAAGGTCTTGGCGGCGTCGGCGTTCTTCGATGCTGCATTCAGGCCCATGCCGATATCGGTATGGTCGGAGATGTAGCAGGTGTCGCCGGCCTTCTCGACCGGCGGCGGGAAGGCGCCCATCTTGAACTGCGCCTGGGTGTTGAACAGGCCGATTTCCCACGAGCCGGCCGGATAGATTGCGGCGCGGCCGAGCGTGAACAGGTTCTGGCTGTCCGGATAGGTCTGGGCTTCAAAACCGTCGCCGAGATACGGCTTCCACTTGGCCAGTTCCTCATAGGGAGCGACCCAGTCCTTGTCGGTCAGCTTCTGATCACCCTTGATCAGCGCCGCGCGGCCGTCCTCGCCCTTCCAGTAGTTGGGGCCGATGTTCTGGTAGCCCATGGTCGCGGCTTCCCAAAGATCCTTGGTGCCCATGGCCATCGGGATGTAGGTGCCGTCGGCCTTGATCTTGTCGAGCGCGGCGAAGAACTCGTCACGGGTCGTCGGCACCTTGATGCCGAGCTTGTCGAAGGCGTCCTTGTTGTAGATGAAGCCGTGGATGACGGAGGCCATCGGCACGCAGAAGCTCGCCTTGCCGTCGTCGGTCTGCCAGGCGGACTTGGCGACCGGCGAGAAGTTCTCCATGCCGGGCAGCGCCGAGGAGGTCGGCGAGGTTGCCCTTCTTGTAGAGTTCAAGCGACTTGTCGAACGGGCGGCAGGTGATCAGGTCGCCCGCCGAGCCAGCGGCGAGCTTGGCACCGAGTGCGGCGTCATATTCGGTCGGCGCCGAGGGTGCGAACACCACCTTGATGCCGGGGTTCTTGGCTTCGAAAGCCGGGATCAGCTTGTCCTTCCAGATGGACAGGTCGTCGCCGCGCCAGCTTTCGATGTTGAGCGTTACGTCCGCGGCAGAAGCCATCCCGGCCGAGCCGAGAATGCTGGTGCCCAGAAGCAGTGCCGTCAGTAGTTTCGTTGTCATGCTCAGTCTCCCTGTTGACCTTTTTCAGGTTCGGTTTTGATGAGAACAGAGGCTTTTGACCCCTTGCTCCCCTCGATCGCGGAAAGCGCCGGCCGCAATTTGTGGCCGGTTCCTTCCAGCAGTTTCTCGGCCGCATCGGCGCTGTCGGCACCGGCGGCGAGCAGAATGGCGGTCTTGACCGCGCCGCCGCTCTTTTCGAGCAGACGGGCTGCATCGTCCGTGCTGCGCCCGCTGACGGCGGCGACGATGCGCGCTGCGCGGTCGCGCAGCTTGATGTTGTCGGCCATCAGATTGACCATGTAGCCGTCATGGACATGGCCGAGATGGACGGCGGTCAAGGTCGACAGCATGTTGAGCGCGATCTTCTGCGCGGTGCCGGCGCCCATGCGCGTCGAGCCGGCGATCACTTCCGGCGGTGTTTCGAGCAGGATGGCGGTTTCCGCCTGGCGAAGCAGAGCAGAATCCCGGTTGTTGGCGATGCCGATGGTGGCCGCACCGCGGCGAGCGGCTTCCTCGATGGCGCACACGGCATAGGGCGTGGTGCCGCTGGCGGAAAGGGCGATCAGGCAATCGCCCGCACCGATGCCGGCATTGGCGACGGCAGTCGCGGCCTCCTCGGTGTCATCCTCGGGGCCGCCGGCCAGTGTCTTGAAAGCCTCGTCGCCGCCGGCGACCAGGATGGCGATGCGGTCGCGCTGAATGCCGAAGGTGCCGGGCAATTCCAGGGCGTCGGCCAGCGCCATCAGGCCGGAGCTGCCGGCCGCTGCATAGGCAAGCTTGCCGCCGCTGCGCAACCGGGCGGCGATGATCTCGGCGGCTTTGGCGATGGCGGGGATGGCGTTGCGGACGGCCTTGGCGGCTTCGATCTGCGCATCGGCCAGCGAAACAAGGATGGCTTCCGGAGCCTGGATATCCAGCCCCTCGGCATTCCTGTGAAGCGCTTCGGTGCGCGTTTCAGCCATCCGTGTTCCTCCAATACCAGAACAATACCAAAAAAATACCACTTGTCCACATGCATTAACGAATTCGCGCGCAGGAAATCGCTGAGCCGACGAAATGTGCAGATTTTTCAATAAAATACGGCTTAATCTTTTTGAAACGGAAATTAACTCTTGGCTATTGGTATTTTATTGGTATTATCCGCCCGGAGGAGAAATCGCGTGAAATTCGTGCTCGGTATCGATGGCGGCGGCACCAGCTGCAGGGCCGCCCTGGCAACAGTGGACGGCGCTGTCATTGGCCGCGCCAAAAGCGGCGCCGCAAACATCCGAACCGACCTCACCGGGGCGCGCTCGAACATTGTCGACGCCGCGCGGCAGGCATTCATCGCCGCCGGGCAAGATCCCGAACTGATCCCGCAGACACCGGCCATTCTCGGCCTTGCCGGCGCCAATGTCGGCACTTACCGGCAGCAGCTCGAAGCCATCCTGCCGTTCAGCATCAGCCGCGTCGAGACCGACGCCGAGATCGCGCTTGAAGGCGCCGTCGGCTCCGGTGACGGCGCCATGGCCATCCTCGGCACCGGCACCGCCTATATGGCGCGCAAGAACGGCAAATCGCGCGCCATTGGCGGCTGGGGGTTCCAGGTCGGCGATCAGGGCAGCGGCGCCCGCATCGGCCGCGACCTACTGGAACAGACGCTGCTTGCCTATGATGGTGTGCGCGCGGCTTCGTCCCTGACCGACGCCATGATGGCCACCTTCCGCAACAATCCCGAAGACGTGGTCGAATTCACCACCAATGCCAAGCCCGGCGATTTCGGCGGCTTCGCGCCCAAAGTGTTCGAGCACGCCGAAAAGGGCGATGCCGTCGCCAACTGGATCGTCGACAAGGCGGTCAGCGATGTCGAAGCCTCGCTTGGCGCGCTCGGCCTTCCGGATGATGCGCCGCTTTGTCTGCTCGGCGGACTGGCACCGCTTTATGCGCCGCGCCTGTCGGCACGCTACCAGGCGCTGCTGAAGCCGCCGCTCGACGACGCGCTGGGCGGGGCGGTGCAGATGGCGGCGCGGCTGTTCGCCAAACCAGCGGAGGCGGCTCGATGAGCGACGCCGCCGACCAGATCTTCGCCACGCTGAAGCAATCCTCGCAAAGCGGCGCCCCGCTCTATCTGCAATTGCGCAAAAGCATCGAGGACGCCGTCAATCGCGGCCTGATCGGTCCGGGCGACGCGCTGCCTTCGGAGCGCGACATCGCCACCAAGGCCGACATTTCGCGCGTCACCGTGCGCAAGGCGGTGCAGGACCTGGTCAAGGGCGGCATCCTGGTGCAGCGCCACGGCTCCGGCACCTTCGTGGCGCCGCGCATGGAGCGCGTCGAGCAATCGCTGTCGCGTCTGACCTCGTTTACCGAAGACATGGCGCGGCGCGGCATGGCGGTGCGGTCGGCCTGGCTCGATCGTGGCCTCTACGCGCCCTCGCCCGACGAGATGATGGTGCTTGGCCTGTCGTCGAGCGAACTGGTGGCGCGCGTGGCGCGCCTGCGCATCGCCAACGACACGCCGCTGGCGATCGAACGCGCCTCGCTGTCGGCCAGCGTGCTGCCCGACCCGGCGGGCATCGGTTCCTCGCTCTATGCGGCGCTGGAATTGACCGGCAACCGGCCGGTGCGGGCGGTGCAGCGCATATCGGCCGCCAATCTCGGCGACAGCGATGCGCGCCTGCTCGAAGTGCCGCCGGGCATTGCCGGCCTGCACATCGAACGCATTTCCTATCTGGCGAGCGGCAAGGTGATCGAATTCACCCGCTCCATCTACCGGGGCGACGCCTATGATTTCGTCGCCGAACTGCGGCTGACAGGGCCGAGCGAAGAGGGCCGACCATGATCTCCAACACCACCCATATGCAGCGCGAGATCGAGGAGATCCCGCAGGCCGTCGCCCGTCTGCTCGACGGTTCCGGCGCCGTGCTGGCGGAAGCCGGGCGCGGCATTCGCGAGCGCGACCCGCAGTTTGTCGTCACCGTGGCGCGCGGTTCGTCCGACCATGCGGCGACCTTCATGAAATACGCCGTCGAACTGACCGCGGGCCTCGCCGTCGCTTCGGTCGGCCCCTCCATCGCCTCCATCTATGGCCGTAAACTCCGGCTCGGCGGCTCGGCGTGTCTCGCGATCTCGCAGTCGGGCAAGAGCCCCGACATCGTCGCCATGGCCGAAACCGCACGCGCCGGCGGCGCGCTGACCGTCGCCGTTACCAACACCGCCGATTCGCCGCTGGCGCGGGCCTCGGACTATGCGATCGACATATTGGCCGGGCCCGAGCGCAGCGTCGCGGCTACCAAGACCTTCGTCAATTCCGCCGTCGCCGGTCTCGCCTTGATGGCGCATTCCACCGGCGACGAGGCACTTCTGGCAGCGCTGGCGCGCTTGCCCGAGCATTTCGGCAAGGCGATTGCCTGCGATTGGATGAGCCTGCTCGCTGAAACGATCGAGAAGCAGAAGTCGCTGTTCATCCTTGGCCGCGGACCGTCGGCGGCGATGGCCAACGAGGCGGCGCTGAAGTTCAAGGAAACCTGCGGCATGCATGCCGAGGCCTACAGCGCGGCCGAAGTCATGCATGGCCCGCTGGCGCTGATCGGCCCCGATTTTCCGGTGCTGGCGCTGGCCGCGCGCGATGCGTCCGAACCGTCCGTCGCCGAAGCGGCCGACGGGCTGGCGGCCAAGGGGGCACCGGTGTTCGTCACATCGGCGCTTGCCAACCGCGCCACGCGGCTGCCGCATGTCGCCACCGGTCACCCGCTGACCGACCCGCTGACGCTGATCGTCTCATTCTACGTGTTCGTCGAGGCCTTCGCGCGCCACCGCGGCCTCGATCCGGACACGCCGCGCAATCTTCGCAAGGTGACGGAGACGGTATGAGCGACCGTTTTGCCCTGACTGGCGCCCGCATATTTGATGGCGACGACTGGCATGAGGGCCACGCACTTGTCGTGCGCGACGGCCTCGTCGAGGCTATTTTGCCCACCGGCGCCATCCCCTCGGATATCCGCACCGTCGACACCGGCGGCGGCATGCTGGCGCCGGGCTTCGTCGACATCCAGGTCAATGGCGGTGGCGGCGTCATGCTCAACGACCATCCCGATGTCGCCTCGATCGAAACCATCTGCCGGGCGCATGCGCCCTTCGGCACGACGGCGCTGCTGGCGACGCTGATCACCGACACGCCCGCCATCACCGCTTCCGCCATCACCGCCGGCGAAGCCGCCACACTGCAAAACGTCCCTGGTTTCCTCGGCCTGCATCTCGAGGGCCCGCATCTGTCGATCGCGCGCAAGGGCGCGCATGATCCGGCGCTGATCCGGCCGATGACGGATGCCGATCAGGCGATGCTGATCGCGGCGCGGCAGAAACTGCCGGTGCTGCTCACCACGATCGCGCCGGAATCCGTGGAACCAGCCCGCGTTGCGGCCTTGGCCAAGGCCGGCATCATCGTCAGCCTCGGCCATTCCGACACGGGTTACGCGACGGCAAAAGCCTTCGCCGAAGCGGGTGCCAGCGTGGCTACCCATCTGTTCAACGCGATGAGCCAGATCGGCAACCGCGAGCCTGGCCTCGTCGGTGCGGCCATCGACATCGGCACCTTGTCCGCCGGGCTGATCGCCGACGGCATCCATGTCCATCCCGCAAGCATCAGGATCGCGCTCGACGCCAAACAGGGACCGGGCAAGATCGTGCTGGTCTCAGACGCGATGGCGACGATCGGCACCGACATGACTTCGTTCACGCTCAACGGCCGCACCATCTACCGCAAGGACGGGAGTCTCAGGCTTGCCGACGGCACGCTGGCGGGCGCCGATCTCGACATGATCTCGGCCGTGCGTTTCATGCACAATGTCGTCGGCGTCGATCTGTCCGAAGCCTTGCGCATGGCCTCGCTCTATCCGGCGCAGGCGATCGGCCAGTCGCACCGGCTTGGCCGCTTCGCCAACGGCACGGCCGCCGACATCGTTGCGCTGTCGGACGATCTTGGCATAGGAAGCGTCTGGATCGGCGGCGCCAAAGTGTTCGAGGCTGTCGCTCCGCACTGAGAGCGAGGCCATGCAGACAATCGATTGCGTCGTCGCCGGAGCCGGCGTCGTCGGACTTGCCATTGCCAGGGCGCTTGCTTTGTCGGGCCGCGAGGTGGTGGTGATCGAACAGGCCGATGCGATCGGCACCGTCACCAGTTCGCGCAATTCCGAAGTCATCCATGCCGGACTCTATTATGCGCCCGGGAGCCTGAAGGCCCGGCTTTGCCTTGAAGGGCGGCAGCGCCTCTACGCCTATTGCGCCGAGCACAACATCGCCCATACGCGCACCGGCAAGCTGATCGTCGCCAGCGAGCCCGGCCAGACGGACGGGTTGCGGGCAATCGAGGCCAATGCCCGACGCTGCGGGGTCGATGATCTCCAGTTCTTGACGCAAAGGGAGGCCGAAAGCCTGGAACCGGCGCTGACATGTGCCGGCGCGCTGTTGTCGCCGTCGACCGGCATTGTCGACAGCCATGCTCTGATGCTGTCGTTGCGCGGCGCCGCCGAGACCGCCGGCGCGTCCTTCGCCTTGCTCACCGCGTTCGCCGGGGCGACGATCGAGACCGACGGGATCCGGATCGACACGCGCCATGCCAATGGCGAGACCTTTGCGCTGGAGGCGGCAGCCTTCGTCAATGCCGCCGGCCTCGATGCGCAGGCCGTGGCCGGCCGGATCGCCGGCTTCCCACAAGGGCTCATCCCCCGGCAGTGGCTGGCGCGCGGAAACTACTTCTCCCTGCCAGGCCGGTCGCCCTTTTCGCGGCTGATCTATCCGGTTCCGGTCGACGGTGGGCTTGGCGTCCATCTGACGCTCGACCTCGGCGGCAGTGCGCGCTTTGGGCCCGATGTCGAGTGGGTCGACCATGTGGATTACACCGTCGATCCCAGCCGAAGCGCCGTCTTCTACGAAGCGATCCGGCGCTATTGGCCCGCCCTTGCCGACGGCGCGCTGCAGCCGGCCTATGCCGGGGTCAGGCCGAAACTGTCCGGCCCCGGCCAGCCTGCCACCGATTTCGTGATCCAGGGTCCTGCGGATCATGGCGCTGGGCGCATCGTCAACCTGTTCGGCATAGAAAGCCCCGGCCTGACGGCAAGCCTGGCGATCGCCGACCATGTGGTCGAACTGCTCTATCCGCAATGAGAGGCGCCGCTGGGAATTTATCATCCCAAGCGGAGGTCATGAAACCTTTTGATTTCGAGGTCGTTGTCGGAGCGTATGTCCGAGGCGAAACCCAGATCGAAACCGGCTGACGGCATCGAACCGCGCGGCGCCCCGAAGCCGCGACGGCAAACGCTGCGTGACGAGAGACTGCGCGAGCAGGAACCGCGCGAAAAAAAGCCACGCGACAAGAAGGCATCGGCCGTCGAAGCGGCCGCCTCCGACATTGTCGGCGAAGCTCCACCGCCGGAGGCCGTCGAACCCGATCCGGAGTTGACGCCCGAGGCGGCCGAACAGGCGCGCAAGAAATATCTGCTCAAGCGATTCTGGATCAGCGGACGCGGTTATTGGGGGCGGCATGGCGACAGGCTCGGCTGGCCGCTGACCGTCGGGCTGCTTATCCTGATCGGCGTCAATGTCGGCTTTCAGTACGGGATCAATCTCTGGAACCGCGCCATCTTCGACGCCATCGAGAAGCGAGACGCCCATACTGTCTATTTCCTCAGCGCGGTGTTCGTGCCGCTCGTGCTTGGCAGCATCAGCCTTGTCGTTGCGCAGGTCTATCTGCGCATGACCATGCAGCGCCGCTGGCGCGCCTGGCTGACCACCTCGGTGATAGCGCGCTGGCTGGCCAACGGCCGTTACTACCAGCTGAACCTCGTGAAGGGTGACCACCAGAACCCAGAGGCCCGCCTCTCGGAAGATCTGCGGGTGGCCACCGAGGCGCCCGTCGACTTCGTTGCCGGCGTGATTGTCGCCACCCTCTCGGCCTCGACCTTCATCGTGGTGCTGTGGACGATCGGCGGGGCGTTGAGCGTCAACCTGGGAGGCTCGACCTTCACCGTGCCCGGCTTCCTCGTCATCACGGCGGTGATCTATGCCGCGATCACCTCCACCTCGATGTTCGTCATCGGCCGCGATTTCGTGCGGCTGTCCGAAGAGAAGAACCAGACAGAAGCCGAATTTCGCTACGTGCTGACGCGCGTGCGCGAAAACGGCGAGAGCATCGCCCTGCTCGGCGGCGAGGAGGAGGAACGCAGCGGTATCGACAGGACCTTTGCCGGCGTGCTGAAGCGATGGGCGCAGCTGACCGGCCAGCATATGCGCACGGCCCTGGTCTCGCAGGGTTCGAGCCTGTTCGCGCCGGTCGTGCCGGTCTTGCTCTGTGCGCCAAAGTTCCTTGACGGCTCGATGTCGCTCGGCCAGGTCATGCAGGCCGCCTCCGCCTTCGCCATCGTGCAGGGCTCGTTCGGTTGGCTGGTCGACAACTACCCGCGTCTCGCCGACTGGAATGCCTCCGCACGCCGCATCGCCTCGCTGATGATGTCGCTCGACGGGCTGGAGCGCGCTGAGCAGAGCGACGAGCTCGGGCGTATCCTTCACGGCGAGACCAGGGGCGATACGATGCTCTCCCTCGACAACCTCTCGGTGACGCTCGATGACGGCACGTCCGTGGTCAAGGAAACGGAAGTCGGGGTCGAAGCGGGCGAGCGGGTGCTGGTTTCAGGCGAATCCGGCTCGGGCAAGTCGACGCTGGTGCGGGCGATCGCCGGCCTGTGGCCATGGGGAAGCGGCAGCGTCAGTTTCCATCCCGACAAGCGATTGTTCATGTTGCCGCAGCGGCCCTACATCCCGTCCGGCACGCTGCGCCGGGTGGTCGCCTATCCGCGGCCGCCAACAAGTGGAAGCTCGATCAGATCAAGGCAGCCCTCGACAAGGTCGGCCTCGGCCACCTCACTGGGCGGATCAAGGAGGAAGCGCCCTGGGACCAGACCTTGTCGGGCGGCGAAAAACAGCGGGTCGCCTTCGCGCGCCTTCTGCTGCATCGCCCCGACATCGTCGTGCTGGACGAGGCGACCTCGGCGCTGGACGAAAAGAGCCAGGACCAGATGATGCAAACGGTGATCCGCGAATTGCCTGAGGTCACCATCGTCAGCGTGGCGCACCGCGCCGAACTGGAGGCCTTCCACACCCGCAAGATCACGCTGGAGCGGCACAAGGGCGGCGCGAAACTGGTTGGGAATATCGATCTCGTGTCGCGCAAGCGCAAACGTGGCCTGATCCAGCGCGCCTTGTGGGGCTCCGGTACGAAGGCCGAAAAGCCGCGCAAGCCGAAGTAGCGGGGCGCACCCACCACCTAGAGCAATTCCAGGGAAAGTGTGAGCGGTTTTCCGTCCGGAATTGCGTCAAAACAAAGAGTTAGAGCGGTTCGCCGTTTCCATGAAACGGTGAAATGCTCTAGGTCGTGGTGAGGATTTAACTTTTACCTCAGCAGGATGTGGATTGCGCCGAGTGTGACGAAGCCCATGAAGTTGGCAAGCAGTTTGTCGTAGCGGGTTGCGATGCGCCGAAAGTGCTTGAGCTTGTTGAAGAAGCGCTCGACCAGATTGCGTTCCTTATAGAGATCCTTGTCGTAAGCATGCGGCCTGCGGCGGTTGGGCCGAGGTGGTATGACTGGCTCGGCACCGGCGTCCAGAATGGTGTCGTGAAAGTGCTCGGCATCATAGGCCCGATCGGCGATGACGAAGCGGCATGCGATCCCCTTGATCAAGGGGGCACCAAAAAGAACCTCGCCCCGATGGCCCGGGCTGGCAAGGAGGTTGGCAGGATTGCCGAGGCTATCGGTGGCGACGTGCAGCTTAGTGCCTAAGCCGCCCTTTGAGCGGCCCAGCCCCTGGGCATCAGGCCCCCCTTTTGCTTGCGCGCCCCGCTGGCGTGCTGATGGGCGCGGATGACGGTGGCGTCCACGCACAGCCATTCGAAATCCCCATCTTGGCTCAGCGCCTGGAAGAGATCATGTAAGACGCCCCGTCCCACCCAGTCGTAGTAGCGACGCTTCACGATACGATGGTCACCGAACCGCTCCGGCAGGTCGCGCCAGCGTGCCCCGGAACGGGCCATCCAGAAAATAGCATCCATGAACAGCCGGTTGTTGGTGCGTGGGCCGCGCTTGCCCTTGCAGCCACCAGGCATCAGAGGTGCTAATCGCGCCCATTGCGCATCGTTCAGGCGATCTGGATCGTAGCTCTCGGCCAAGACTGCTTCTCCCAAAAGCAGTCTTGAATCTGATTTGCCCGATCCTGGGAATCCCAACCGTTAAATCCTCACCACGACCTAGCATTACAGTTGCGGTTTAGATTTCAGATGAGCTCGTCGAGCGGCCGCCTGATGGGCGCGCCTCCAGCATGACCATGCGATGACGTAGGCGGGTTTTATGCGACGCTGGGCGAGTCTGATGGCGATGCGCCGGACTTCCTGGATAGACCAGCGGATCAAATCCTGATGGTCGGCATCCGCGGTCTTTTTTGGGGCGTCACGTCATTGGCGCGGTATCGGATCACCGCCATCATGGCGAAGGCCAGCATGACGAGGGAGACGTGGCGATGCCAGCCATGCCATGACCGGGTTTCGTTGTGATCGAGTCCGAGCTCGTTCTTGGCGGTCTCGAAGCTGTCTTCGATCGCCCAGCGATGGCCTTCAACGGAAACGAGCGTCTGGATGCCCGTCCCGGCCGGGCACCATGTGGTGAAGAATGCGAGATCACCGTCGCTGATATTGCGCCGGATTAGGAGGCCACGGGTCCAAAGCCCCGATTTCGTCTCGTTATATTCGTCGGCATCGAGATCGGCGAGTTCGCAGTAGGCCCAGTCATGAAGCCGCGCGCCTTTGGTGCCCTCACCGGCGGAAAGACGCTGCCATGCAGTTGGATCAAGATCACGGGCGATCTCCTGAGCTGTGCCGGCGACCGGAGGCTTACCCGACCAGGAGCCGAAATGGTGGTCCGATTTGACCCCAAGAACGTAGCCTTTGCAGGCTCGGCGCAGGGTTCCTTCGACGTCCCCGACGCCATACACCGCATCTGCGGCCACCCATGAAAACGGCACATCGGCTGCCAGCGCACGCCGTATCATATCGACAGCCAAGCCTGGCTTGGTAGCGAAGGCTATAGCCTCAGGAACATGGGTTGCTGCAAGCCTTGCCCGATCTCCGGTCCAGCTTTTGGGCAAGTACAAGGCCCGGTCGATAAAGGCATGACCGCGAGCGGACACATAGGCGGCGAACACACCGATCTGGCAGTTCGTTATCTTGCCTGCCGAACCTGTATATTGACGCGCAACACCGCACGACGTCTTGCCCTGCTTGAGGAAGCCCGTCTCGTCGATGACCAGGACCGCATCATCCGTGGCGAGGTTTTCTACAACATACTCTCGCACGATGTCGCGAAGTGCGTCCGCGTCCCAACGCCCGCGACCCAGAACGGCTTGTTGCCGCCACGGGCCGGGGTCACCGGCCGCCTCAGCGCGCATCCAACCTGTCTTACGCCGCTCGTCACCCAGCAGGCCGTCCAGGAAGAGGTTCGCAGAGGCTGCAACTCGCTCCTGCGTAAACAGTCCGCGCATGCGAGCCTTCACGTCACGCAGCGATGATGCCCAAAGCTCAAGCGTCGTCTCGATTGATGCACCTGTCATCCATGACCTCCGAATCATGGAGACCCATAGATTCAGACCGTAGATAAATATGCAACTGTAATGCTAGGATGCGTAGAGGTCCTTGTACGTGTCGCGCAGAAGATTCTTCTGCACCTTGCCCATGGTGTTGCGCGGCAATTCGTCGACGAAGATCACCTGCTTCGGGTGCTTGTATTTTGCCACGCGTTCCGTGATGGCACTGAGAATTTCGGCTCCGGTGATCTGCGATGCCGGCGCCCGCACGACGACGGCGGTGACGCCTTCGCCGAAATCCGGATGGGCGACGCCGATCACGGCACTTTCCAAGACCCCGTCGAGTGCGTCGATCTCGCTCTCGAGTTCCTTCGGATAGATGTTGTAGCCGCCTGAGATGATCAGGTCCTTGCCGCGGCCGACGATATGGACATAGCCGTCGGTGTCGATCATGCCGAGATCGCCTGTGATGAAGAAGCCGTCGGCGCGGAATTCCGCCTTGGCCTTTTCCGGCATGCGCCAGTAGCCGCCAAACACGTTCGGGCCCTTGACCTCGATCATGCCGACCTCGCCTTGGGCCAGCGGCTTGCCATTGTCGGGATCGGCGATGCGCAGGGCGACACCGGGCAAGGGGAAGCCGACCGTGCCGGCGCGCCGTTCGCCCTCATAGGGGTTCGACGTGTTCATGTTGGTCTCGGTCATGCCGTAGCGCTCGAGGATGGCGTGGCCGGTGCGCTCGCGCCAGGCCTTGTGCGTATCGGCCAGCAGCGGCGCCGAGCCGGACACGAACAGGCGTATGTTTTTCGCCGCCTCGCGGTCCAGTCCAGCCTGCTGCAGCAGCCTGGTATAGAAGGTCGGCACGCCCATCAGTGCCGTGGCGCGCGGCAGCAGCGCGACGATGCGAGCCGGATCGAATTTCTGCTCGAACAGCATCGCGGCGCCGGCCATCAGGATGACATTGGTGGCGACGAACAGGCCGTGGGTGTGGAAGATCGGCAGCGCGTGGATCAGCACATCGCCTGAGGTGAAGCGCCATTGCTCGACCAGCACCCGCGCGTTCGAGGCCAGGTTCTCGTGGCTGAGCATGGCGCCCTTCGAGCGTCCGGTGGTTCCCGAGGTGTAGAGGATTGCCGCGAGATCCTCCGGCCCACGCGCCACATTGTGAAAATCCGACGGCAGACGCGAGGCCTGGTCCGCTAACGATCCCCGGCCATTGCGGTCGAGCGTGACCACGACGGCACCGGATGGCTCGACCATGCGCCCGATATCGGCGGCCTTTGCCGGATCGCAGACGATGACCCGCGGTGCGGCATCTCCAAAGAAATAGCTGAGCTCGGTCAGCGTATAGGCGGTGTTGAGCGGCAGGAAGACGGCACCGGCGCGCACGCAGGCGAGATAGAGCAACAGTGCCTCCGGGCTCTTCTCGACCTGCACGGCGACCCGGTCGCCGGGCTCGACGTCCAATTGCAGCAGCGCATGGGCGAGCTGTGCCGACCGCGCCAGCATGTCGCCGTAGCTCAGCGAGCGCCCATCATCGGTTTCCATCAACAGGCGCTCCGGCGCCGGCATCCGGGACCGGAACGCATCGAACAGATGATTGCTCATGAAGTCTTCCCTGGGCGGCGGAACGGCAGGCTTAGCATGCGCTTCGAGCGGCATGTTTGGCGGCGAAGCGTTCGCGTTTCTCTGTCATGCCGTCAAGACTGGAGATGGCGGTCCAACGCGTCACGTCAGCCGAAAGGTCGCGAACGACGACGGCAAGGCTCGCCAAAGGAAGTGATCGTTAGCGCCGGACGCGTTCGGCCGGGGCGGCGGCTTTTGCGATTTCCCCCTGCTTGAAGCGTTCCATGCACATGGACGCGGTCAGCTGGTAGTGATCGATCAAGGCCTGGACGGCGCCGTCGGCATTGCCGTCCAGCGCGCATTCGGCGATCAGCCGGTGTTCGGCGAAATCGTCGCGCTGGATGCTTTCGCCGTCATTGGCCATTTGCCGGTAGCGATAGGCATGATCGGAAAGCTGGTCGCAGAAACCCACCAGCCAGTGCGACCGGCAGGCCGAGATCAGCACCCTATGGAAGGTGCGGTGCAATTTCTCCCAATCCGGATCGAGCGACGTGGCATTTTGCGGCGAAAGGCGTGAGGCGCGGCCCAGGCGGTGTAACGCCAGCACCAGCTGTTCTTCCCATTCGGCTGTGCGGTGGGCAATGGATTCGCGAAGCGCCCGCTCCTCGAGCCAGCAGCGGGTGCGCGTCAGCTCCTCGAGCTCCGTCGCACTGACCGGCATGATGAAAAAGCCACGCTGGTCATGACGACCAAGAAGTCCTTCGGAGGCAAGGCGATTAAGGGCTTCACGAACCGGGGAAGCACCGGCGCCATACTTGGAGACAACCCACTCGACCCGCAGTTTGCTTTCGGTTTCAAGAGCGCCGCCGAGAAGATCATCGCGCAATTGGTGATAGACCGTACTGGCAAGCGTGCTCTTGGATCCTGTGCCGTCGTCGTTCAGGTTGGCAGCTCCGTATGTCAAAATCGACTCCTTGTCCCCATTTTTCTCCGGGCAATTCGAGTCCGAAAAGATTCCTTCCGTACATGTACCATACAGTGCTTGCGTCAAGGGGCTCAAGCAGAAGATGGCGTTATTGTACTTAAGCACAAAGGAATATACCCCGATCTGCATCTGAGCGTGGAAAATCGCGCATCTCTACAACCAGTAGAAACTTAACATGTTTTGTATGCACGCAGGATCATCTGTTTCCTGTGTGCCCATGCGAGCATCTTTTCTGTCGCGCGCAAAGACAACCGGCGGTTCACCGCGAATCAGGCCTCCCGTGCGGGTGCTGATTCGGGCGCGCCGGACCTGGAAGAGTCACGTCGGCACAAGGACTCTTAGCCGACCGTTGGATTTTGACCGGAATGGAACGCAGCGCGTTAGCCGGCGGCCTCGTCGGCCGCCGTCCTGATTGCCTCGATGTTGGCGCGGTAGGCTTCGACGCTGCCGCCCTTGAAGATCGCGGCGCCGGCCACCAGCACATCGGCGCCGGCCGATGTGACCAGGGGGGCTGTTTCGGGCGAAACGCCGCCGTCGATCTCGATGCGGATCGGCCGGTCGCCGATCAGCGCCTTGACCCTTCTCACCTTGTCGACGATCCCCGGGATGAAGGCCTGGCCGCCGAACCCCGGGTTGACGGTCATGATCAGGATCAGGTCGAGCCGGTCGAGCACATATTCGATCACCGCTTCCGGCGTCGCCGGATTGAGCGCCACGCCGGCCTTCTTGCCGAGGTTCCTGATGGTCTGCAGCGAGCGGTCGAGATGCGGCCCGGCCTCCGCATGCACCGTCATGCCGTCACAGCCGGCCTCAGCGAAGGCGGCGAGATAGGGATCGGCCGGCGCAATCATCAGATGGCAGTCGAAGAAGGCCTTGGTGCGGTTGCGGATCGCCTTGATCACCGGCGGGCCGAAGGTGATGTTGGGGACGAAATGGCCATCCATGACATCGAGATGGATCCAGTCGGCGCCGGCGGCCGCGACGGCTTCGACCTCGTCGCCAAGCTTCGAAAAGTCCGAAGCCAGCACCGACGGTGCTATCAAGGTCTTTTTGCTCATGCCGCAGCCTTTCCGGACGGCCTTTTCGTCCGCTGATCCTGGACCGACTGCCTAATGCCCGGCGGGTGACTTGTCGAGGGTGCAGGCACAGGGGCTCCACAGGCTTGGGTGGCGTTGCGGCGTCTCCGATCCTGCCGCAGCCAATTCCCGCTTGCCGGGCCATGAAGAAAAACCCGCCGGATTGCTCCGGCGGGTTTTGACCTGGCGTTGAGCAGAATGGTTACTGCTGCTGGAGTTTCAGGATCCTGTTTGGTGTCGGATCCTGCTGCTGTTCGACCTGCGGTGCGCGCCGTGGCAGGACCTGCTGCAGCAGCAGGCCCGGATTGATCTCCAGCGACGGTTGCCCGCGTATCGGCCGGCAGTTGGGATAGCGCCCAATCGTGCCTTCCGGGCAGCGCCGCCTGAAGATCGGCTGGCACTGGCCATCGACCATCTGCGAGCCCGGTGCGCATTCCGTCTGTTGCCTGGGCTTGCGGCAGGCGCCGTCGATGACCTCGGTCCCACGCGGACAGACGCACTCGCCGCGCTTGTTGTGGACCTGGCCGCGTATGTCGCACTGCTCCAGCTGCGGCTGCTTGCGCCGGCATGCGCCGTCGATCACCTCGGTCCCACGCGGGCAGACGCAATCGCCATTGGCATCGTGCACCTGGCTGCGGATGGTGCACTGGTCAGGCTTCGGCCGGACCGGTCGGCAGGCGCCATTGCGCACCTCGGTCCCTTGCGGACAGACACAATCGCCATCGGCATTGCGGATCTGGCCAGGGATGCGGCACTGCTCAGGCTTCGGCCGGATCGGTCGGCAGGCGCCGTTGCGCACCTCGGTCCCTTGCGGACAGACACAATCGCCATCGGCATTGCGGATCTGACCGGGGATGCGGCACTGCTCAGGCTTCGGCCGGACCGGACGGCAGGCGCCGTTGCGCACCTCGGTCCCTTGCGGGCAGACGCAGTCGCCATCGGCGTTGTGGATCTGGCCACGGATGGTGCACTGCTCGGGTCTGTCGGTCCTGACGCACTTCCCGTTCTCCAGTTGCGTACCGCGCGGGCAAATGCAGCGCCCGTCCTCGGTGCGGATCTGGCCTTCGAGCAGCACGCAGCGCTTCGGCGGCGGCGGTGGCGTCGGCAGGATGTTGGTGCCGCCGCCGGTGCACTGGCCGTTGCGGAAGGTGGTGCCTTCCGGGCAGACGCAGCGGCCGGCGTCGTTCATGACGAAGCCCGGCGAGCACTGGTTCTTCACCTCATGGGTGATGATGAAGGGGTGGCACGCATAGGCCTTTCCGCGATCGCCCTGCACGTTGGTCTGGTCGCCGCCCAGCACGTCGCCGCCGCCCTGCACCCGCGTGTCGGGAGACAGGACGCCAACGCAGTTCTGGCCATTGACGTTGCCCTGCAGGTTGGCCAGACGCCCGTCGTCGGGAATGACCACGGTAACGCGATGCGACTGGCTTTCGCCGGCGCCGAGCGTCAGGTTGGCGATGCAGGACAGCGGCAAGGTTGCCGGTTCGGGCGAACAGCCGAAGGGCGGGTCGATCGAGGTGATCGCAACGCCGTCCAGCCGGCCGAGCCCTTCCACGCCGATCGCATCACCGATGCGAACCGGGCCGGAGACGGGGCTCGTCCCGTCATTGGTGATGGTGATGTCGAACGAACAGGGCTGGCCGAGCCGGCATTCGCGGTCGCCGGTCTTTTCGACACGGATGGTCGAAGAGCCGCCGCCCTTGGCGCAGGCCTGGCCGATCGGATAGACGACGTCGTCGCCTTGCGCCGGGCCATAGGAGCCGCGCGCGCAGTTCTCGAACTCGCCATTGGCCGAGACCGTCACGTCGAAGTGACGGCTGGTTCCGGGTGTCATGACGGCACCGGGAATCTGGCACGACAGCGTGTTGGCCGGAACCGGTCCGCATGCCCATTCCGCGCCGTCTGGTGTGACGGTCTGGATCTGGACGGGCGCACCGCCCGACACCAGCGTGGCGGCATCGTTGACCCGCACCGGACCGGTGGGGGCAGCCGTGCCGGCGTTGGAGACGGTGATGCGGCAAGAGACGACCGCGGCACCGGCCAGCGAGCCGCTGCACACCTTGGTGATGCGCAGGCCAGGCTGGCCGCCATTGGGACGACGAATGCGTTCCTTGGCGCAGGCCTTGTTGTTGGTGAGGTCGACCTCACCCGGGATAGGCTTCACCGCGGCGCAGTTTTCGACCGTATCCGACTGATAGCCGGCCGGCATGACCGCCTTGACGAAGATCGGCGTCGAGGCGCCCGCAGGCAATGAGATGCCTGCATTGTCGCAGCGGAACTGGCCGGGGCCGTTCGGTCCGCATGTCCAGGGCGGGCTCGGCCCGAAGGTCGAGGAGGCCGGCGCGCCGCCGGGATAGTTGTCGATCACCGTCAGCGGCCCGTTATAGGTCGATGTACCGTTGTTGATGATGTCGATCACGAAGTAGCAGACGCCGTCGGCCGTGCAGATTTCGGTGCGGGCACGCTTCTTCAGGATCAGGTCGACCTTCTTCTCGACCGGCGGCTGGCAGTCGCGGTCACGATCGCCACGGCGGCAGATCGGGATCGAGGCGCAGCCACGGTCGTTGGCCTGGCTGCCGAACAGCGGCTTGCCGCTGGCCGGATAATTGTAGGTGGCGCAGTTGCGCAACACCTTGCCTTGCCAGCCCCCTGCCGGCTTGAAGCCGAGCGTGAGGTCGACAAAGGCGCCCGGATTGAGCGTTGTCACCGGATAGGTGCACGTCATCGGGGTGGTGCCGGGTACGCAGACCCAGGGCGGATTGGGCCCCGAACTCAGCGTCGAGCCGGCCGGCAGCGTCACCTCGTCGAGCACGATCTTGCCGTTGTAGGGCGCGGTGCCGACATTGGTGACGCGGATGGTGAAGTCGCAGCCGCCGGCCATGGTGCAGCGCGGGACATCGGCGCGTTTCTCGACCTTGAGGTCCGGCTCCTTGTCCTTGGGCGGGCAGCGCTGGTCACGCGGGATGACGATGTCGATGGTCTGCGTGCAGCACAGGCCCCAGCCTTCCTTCGGCCCGGCATAGGTCTCGATGCCGGTGACGATGAGGTGGATGACGTCGCCGGGTGACGCACCGACGATCTTCCAGTTGAGCACACCGCCGCCCGCAGGCACCAGCTGGGTATCGGGGATGATGGTGATGCCGGGCGTGGTGGTCGACACCTGCACCCACTTGCCGCCCATCTCCGGGCCGACAGGCATGTGGTAGATGAAGGCGCCGCCGCCGCCGGGCACGCAATCGACCGTGCCGCGTTCCACCTTGAAGCATTCCTTGCCGGGAGGCGGTGGCGGTGGTTCGCACTTGGTGACATCGATCTTGATCGAGGTCTTCACGCCGGTCTTGTAGTCGCCATCGTCGGGCTTGCTCGGATCCTGCGACGGGATGATGGTCCCGGTGCCGGCTTCGTTGCTCACCTTGATCAGGCCCTGATTGTCGACGATCGTCGGCGCGGGAAATGCCGCATGGTCGATCTTGGCCGTGATCTGGAAGTTGATGACGCGTTCATTGGCAGCCCCGGCGCCATCGAGATCGGCGGCGGAGAGCCGGAAATCGGACACCGTGGCGGTATCGTTCGGATTTGTCGACGTGCTGATCGAAGCACCGGGCAAAGGCCCGCCGGATGAATCCGTGCCGTCGCCACCTACATGTACGCTGACGATCTGCAGGCCGTGCGGAAGCACGTCCTTGAAGTCGAGCTGGGCTTTTTTCAGTAAGGCCGCCAGGCTCGGGTTGGCAAAGGTCTGCGGATCGCCGCGCACGCCGAAGCTCAGGAAATATTCGACATAGTCGCAGCTTCGTTGTCCGCCTTTCTTGGTGAAGAAGGGCACGAGCCGGCCCGGTTCCGGATTGACGACGCGTGGATTGTCGAAATCGAGTTTGGGTTGGGTAACAGCGGTGTAGACATCATAGGCGAAGCTTTGCACCGGGGTTAGGGTGGCGACCGCGATACCGGCCGCCATCAGCCAGCGCGCGCCGCGCCTGGCGTATGACAGGGGTTTCATGATCGTCTCCATGACGGTTGCGTTGTTTTGCGCGAGCGGGGAGAGTGCGAGATTGTTCATCTTCCCCTCCTCAACGTTCGCAGCTGACGGCTGGGGTGCGGAGCGGCAAGGTCATCTTGCAGCAAGGGTAGTAGCCACCCTTGTCCTTGTCGGACTTCCTGTAGAAGCAAAGCCCAACATCCACTCTGTCGCCCGGATAGTGGCCGGTGATGCCGATCGTGTAAGGCGTGCCGGGCGCATGCGACATGGGTGACGTCACCCCGACGCCTGGCGTCCTGGACTGGGCCTTGATCGAATCGCCGCCGAAGCCGGCATGGTCATGGAGATAGAGATCGGCCTCGAGGCCCGAAGGTGTGCAGTAGTACTGGACGTCCTCGACATCGAGACAGGGAGGCAGATTGCCGGGCGGTGGGAAGTCCGGCGGGTAGAAGGGAGGCAGATAGCCGCCCGGGATTTCTTCATAATAGCCGGCACGGCCCTCGCAGGGATGCCAGACGGCGACGTCGCCGACATGGCCCTCCACCTCGGGATCCTCGAAATAGCCGTCGAAATCGACGAACCAGGAGCCGAAAGGCGGCACGTTGGCCGGTTTGACCAGGTCCTTGGGCGTGATCTGCACGCCATGCACGGCGAGCGGCCCGCCAGCGGCGAGCTGCTCGGCAAGCGTTGGATTGTCGCGCAATTTGTCGCCGGTGTTGACCAGCGTCTGCGTGCACACCGAAGTGTCGAGATTGCCGTCGGCATCATAGCCATATTGCAGGTCGAGGCCGCCGGCCGACTGCCGGTTGCCTTGCGGGAAACCGACCGCATATTCCTGCGGCGCTTCCACCCAGACCGATTCCGTTGCCGGATCGTCCGGGTTTTCTCTGAAATAGCGGATGATCTCGCCCTTGCCGGAATCGGCGAAGCGGCTGTAATCATAGCGGTTTTCGACCGGGCCGCGCTGGGCCAGGTACATGAAGCCCTGATTGTCGAAGGCAATGTCGGTGACGGCGTAGTCCTTGTCGGCCTTGACCGTCAATTCCCAGCGCGGGTCGCCGGCAAAGCTGCCGTCGCGGGCAATGCCCACCGACCAGATTTCCGACTTTTCGCCGACAGAATAATAGAGCCGGCCGCCATGGTAGGAGACCGCCCAGACGCGGCGATCGTCCTGGGTGTAGCCCCAGGTCTCGGGATCTTCCGTGTCGAAGGCGGCACCCTGTATGTCCATCACCGCGCCATCGTCGGCGACGGGAGCCAGGCCATGCGCCGGACGCCCGGCGACACCATGGTCGAACGTGTCGATCAGCCTGCCGTTGGCGTCGATGCGATGGATCAGGCCGGTGTCGAGGTCGGAGGCAAAGAACTGGCGGTGGTTCGGATCGAAGGTGAGATTGCCGATGCCGGGACCGCTGTTGGTGTCGATGTCGGCGAATTTGGCGACCTGGCCGGTGATGCCGTCGATCTTCCAGATGGTGCCCGGCCCGCCGCCATTTTCGCTGCCGAACTGGCCTTCCATGAAGGTGGCGCCTGCCGTACCGCGGCGTTGACGCTCCGGCCTGCCGTCACTGTCTGCGTCCGGCGTGACGATGCGGATGCCGTGCACCGAGGTGGCGGCGGCGTAAAGGTTGGGAATGCCCGATGGGACACCATCGCGCACGCCGTCATCATAGGCGACGCCGAAAACCTGGCCGATCTGGCCGGCCGTGACCTCGAAAGGCGGCGGCGTGAAGACGAGCTGGCCCGCAGCCGGGCCACCGAGATGCGAAACGTCGAAAACGCGCAAGGTGGCGCGCGTGGTGTCGATAAAGGTTTCATCGACCGGATCGACCCCGGGCGGCAGGCCTTCGTCGAAATTGGGGATGATGGTGCCGGAAAATCCGGTGACCGCCATCGAGCCGGGATAGATGATCTGGGTGTCCTGCGCCCTGGCGGCGCCGCCAAGCCAAAGGCTGGCGGTCAGGGCAAACACGAGAAGTCCGCCGGTTGCCTTGATCAGACGGTGCAAACGGCTGGTGAAAGAAGGCACGAACGGGCCGTGATCGCAAGACATAGAACTCCCCCGAAGTCTATGGGCGGAACCTCCGGCTGAGCCGCGCGAACCAGGGCAAGGCGCGGCGGTCCGGCTCGTTCTTCCCTGATCGAATTGTCTGCTTTCCTCATTGTCACGATACGCCTGCTCTTACGCAGGGTCAACGGAATCAGCGGGAAGCCCAGCGCATCGACCCCGTCCCGAAGGCGGTGGTCGCGCCGAGCTCCTGTTGTTCCCGGAGACCGCAGAGCCTCTGGGTTGCTGGTCATGGGGGCTTCCTTTCCGGGCCGCACCATGCGGCACCTGGACCTCAGTCGCGGGCGGCGGTGGAAAGGTTCATGGAAGCCTTGCGCAGAATGCTTGCGCCCGATGCCGCCTGTTCTTATATACGCGCCAAGCCGTGCGGCGCCGGAACCCCGGTTGCCGAACGGGATTTCTTATGAACAGGGGCTTTCGTCGGAACGCCTTCATGGGTCCTGAAAGCCTGCTTAGCGGAGAGACTAGAAAAATGGCAAAAGTAATCGGTATCGATCTCGGCACCACCAATTCCTGCATCGCCATCATGGATGGCAAGGAGCCCAAGGTGATCGAGAATGCGGAAGGCGCGCGCACAACGCCCTCCATCGTCGCCATCTCGGGCGACGGCGAACGTCTCGTCGGCCAGCCGGCCAAGCGCCAGGCGGTCACCAATCCTGAAAACACCATCTTCGCGGTCAAGCGCCTGATCGGCCGCCGCTATGACGATCCGGTGACGGAAAAGGACAAGAAGCTTGTCCCCTACAAGATCGTCAAGGGCGACAATGGCGATGCCTGGGTCGAGGCCGGCGGCAAGAAGCAGTCGCCCAGCCAGATCTCGGCCATGATCCTGCAGAAGATGAAGGAAACGGCGGAAGCCTATCTTGGCGAGAAGGTCGAGAAGGCGGTCATCACCGTTCCGGCCTATTTCAACGACGCCCAGCGCCAGGCCACCAAGGATGCCGGCAAGATCGCCGGCCTCGAAGTGCTGCGCATCATCAACGAGCCGACGGCTGCCGCGCTCGCCTACGGCCTCGACAAGAAGGATGGCAAGACCATTGCCGTCTATGACCTTGGCGGCGGCACGTTCGACATTTCGGTGCTCGAAATCGGCGACGGCGTGTTCGAGGTGAAGTCGACCAATGGCGACACCTTCCTCGGCGGCGAGGATTTCGACATGCGCCTGGTCGAATATCTGGCGGCCGAGTTCAAGAAGGAACAGGGCATCGACCTGAAGAACGACAAGCTCGCCCTGCAGCGCCTCAAGGAGGCGGCTGAAAAGGCCAAGATCGAGCTGTCGTCCACCACGCAGACCGAAATCAACCTGCCCTTCATCACCGCCGACGCGACCGGCCCGAAGCATCTGACGCTGAAGCTGACGCGCGCCAAGTTCGAAAGCCTGGTCGAAGACCTCGTCCAGCGCACCATCGACCCCTGCAAGGCGGCGCTCAAGGATGCCGGCCTGAAGGCTGGCGAGATCGACGAAGTGGTCCTGGTCGGCGGCATGACCCGCATGCCCAAGATCCAGGAGATCGTGAAGCAGTTCTTCGGCAAGGAGCCGCACAAGGGCGTCAACCCGGATGAGGTCGTCGCACTCGGCGCCGCCATCCAGGCCGGCGTGCTGCAGGGCGACGTCAAGGACGTGCTGTTGCTCGACGTGACGCCGTTGTCGCTCGGCATCGAGACGCTGGGTGGCGTGTTTACCCGGCTGATCGAGCGCAACACGACGATCCCGACCAAGAAGAGCCAGGTGTTCTCAACCGCTGAAGACAGTCAGTCGGCCGTGACCATCCGGGTCTTCCAGGGCGAGCGTGAAATGGCCGCCGACAACAAGGCGCTCGGCCAGTTCGACCTGGTCGGCATTCCGCCGGCGCCGCGCGGCGTGCCGCAGATCGAGGTCACTTTCGACATCGACGCCAACGGCATCGTCAACGTTTCGGCCAAGGACAAGGGCACCGGCAAGGAGCACCAGATCCGCATCCAGGCCTCGGGTGGTCTTTCGGACGCCGACATCGAGAAGATGGTGAAGGACGCCGAAGCCAATGCCGAGAGCGACAAGAAGCGTCGTGCCGTGGTCGAGGCCCGCAACCAGGCCGAGGCTCTGGTGCATTCGTCCGAGAAGTCGCTGAAGGAATATGGCGACAAGGTCTCGGAAGCCGAACGCACGGCGATTTCCGATGCGATCGCGGCGCTGAAGACCGCGGCCGAAGGCGACGATCCGGCCGACATCGAGGCCAAGAGCCAGGTGCTCGCCGAAGCTTCGATGAAGCTCGGGCAGGCCATGTACGAGGCCTCGCAGAAGGAAGCGGCGGAAGCCGACGCCAAGGCGGATGCCGCCAAGGACTCCGACGTGGTCGATGCCGATTTCGAGGAAATCGACGAGGACGACGACAAGAAGAAGTCGGCCTGAGCCGCCTGACGGCAAAATAAAGCGGAAAGCCCGGCGTAAAGCCGGGCTTTTTTGCAACCCTTGCTGAAAAAATGCGGGCCTTTCCGAAAAAATGACAGAAAAACCCGGACCGGCGCTTACCAGCACTGGCATCCGGGCGGCACCGATCCTAAATCGAGGCGACGTGCCGGCAAACGACGCGACAATGCATCAAGACGTTGAGCATCCGGACAGCGGGAAAAAATGAAAGCTGATTTCTACGAAACGCTGGGCGTGCAAAAGGGCGCCGACGAGAAGGAGCTCAAGAGCGCTTTCCGCAAGCTCGCCATGCAGTTCCATCCTGACCGCAATCCCGGCGATCATTCCTGCGAGCACAAGTTCAAGGAAATCAACGAAGCCTACGAGACGCTGAAGGACCCGCAGAAGCGCGCGGCCTATGACCGCTTCGGCCACGCCGCCTTCGAACATGGCGGCATGAATGGCGGCGCGCAAGGCTTTGGCGCCGGCGGCTTTGCCGATATCTTCGAGGATATTTTCGGCGACATGATGGGCGGCCGCCAGCGTCGCTCCTCAGGTGGCCGCGAACGCGGCGCCGATCTGCGCTACAATATGGAAATCTCGCTGGAAGAGGCGTTTGCCGGCAAGACCGCGCAAATCCGCGTTCCGGCCTCGATCTCGTGCACGGAATGCTCAGGCAGCGGCGCCAAGCCCGGCACCCAGCCGGTGACCTGCTCGATGTGCCACGGCCACGGCAAGGTACGCGCCACGCAAGGCTTCTTCTCGATCGAGCGCACCTGCCCGCAGTGCCAGGGCCGCGGCCAGACCATCAAGGATCCGTGCCCGAAATGCGCCGGCCAGGGCCGCGTCACCGAGGAGCGCTCGCTGTCGGTCAACATTCCGGCCGGCATCGAGGACGGCACCCGCATCCGGCTTGCCAATGAGGGCGAGGCCGGCCTGCGCGGCGGGCCTTCGGGCGACCTCTATATTTTCCTGGCGGTGAAGCCGCACGAATTCTTCCAACGCGATGGTGCCGATCTCTATTGCAAGGTGCCGATCTCGATGACGACGGCGGCCCTTGGCGGCTCCTTCGAGGTGACGACGCTGGATGGCAGCCAGACCAAGGTAAAAGTGCCCGAAGGCACGCAGAACGGACGCCAGTTCCGGCTCAAGGGCAAGGGCATGCCGGTGCTGCGCCAGCCCAATGTCGGCGACCTCTACATCCAGACCGCTGTCGAGACGCCGCAGAACCTGTCGCGCCGCCAGCGCGAGTTGCTGGAGGAGTTCGAACAGCTCTCCTCGCAGGACAATTCGCCCCAATCGAGCGGATTTTTCGCCCGCATGAAGGATTTCTTCGAATCCTTCGGCGAGCGTTGATCGTGCAAGAACGGCGCGGGAATCGATGAAACGCGCCGCATTTTGAGACGCGACGAAATCTATCTTATCCACGACATGCGTCTCGCTGCGCCTTGCCTTGCGTCACGCAGGTGTTAAGTAACTTGCGGGGAGCGTTGAGGAGAGCTTGCATGACACGTCCCGGACTGCGGAAGGCGCTTGCCGAGAAGTTCGACGACGAACTCAAATTCTTCAAGGGCTGGATCGACAAGCCGAAGACGGTGGGTTCGATCGTTCCGACGAGTTCGATCACCGCGCGCAAGATGGCCTCGATCGTCAATCCCAAGTCCGGCCTGCCGGTGCTCGAGGTTGGTCCTGGCACCGGCGTCATCACCCGCGCCATCCTCGCCCAGGGCGTGCGGCCCGAAAACCTCTATGCGGTCGAATACAACACGGATTTCGTGCGCCATCTGCGCCAGCTCTATCCCGGCGTCAACGTCATCGAGGGCGATGCCTTCAACCTCAACGCCACGCTTGGCGAGAGGAGCGGGATGATCTTCGATTCCGTCGTCTCCGGCGTGCCGCTGCTCAATTTCCCGGTGGCCCAACGCATCGCCTATATTGAGAGCCTGCTCGACCGCATCCCGGCGGGTCGGCCGATCGTGCAGTTGACCTATGGCCCGATGTCACCGATCCCGGCCGGCCGCGGCGACTACACGGTTAAGCATTTCGATTTCATCTTCCGCAACATCCCGCCGACGCAGCTTTGGATTTATCGCCGCGAAGCGCATTAGGGTGTGCCGATATTCAGGTGAGGCCGGTCTGCAAATGGCGGCTCCCTGCGCTTCCGGTCCTCACGTACGAAAAGTACGCTCCGCTCCGGTTCTCGGAAGCCACCATTTTCGACTCGGCCTGACCTGAATCTCAGCACACCCTTCACGCGTTTGCGCCAAATCGGTTTCGATTTTCGGCTACGGCGCGTTGATTTGATCGAACCTTGGCTGTACCTGTCCGGGAACAAGGGTGGCCAATGGCAGTGATCCCGAAAATCCTCGTCTTCGCCGGTTCGGTGCGCAGCGGCGCCTATAGCGGCAGGACCGCCGACGTGGCGCAGAAGGAACTTGCGGTGCAAGGCGCCGAGGTGACCCGCATTTCGCTCGCCGACTATCCCTTGCCGATCCTCGACGAGGATCTCGAGAAGGAAAAAGGCGTTCCCGAAAACGCCGTCAAACTCGGCCGTCTGATTTCAGTCCATGACGGCCTGCTGATCGCCACGCCCGAATATAACGGCTCGATCCCGCCGCTGCTCAAGAACACGATCGACTGGGTGAGTCGGGTGCGCCGGGATGGCGGCCGGACGGTCAGGCCGCTTGCCGGCAAGGTCGTCGGCCTATGCTCATCCTCCAACGGCCACTTCGCCGGCATACGCTGCATCAACCATCTGCGCGCCGTGCTGATACGCTGCCAGATGGAGGTGGTGACGCCGGAATGCTCGGTGCCGGACGGCGGCGACGCCTTCGACGCAGGCGGCAATTTCCGTGACGAAAGACTGTACAAATCGATGGAGCACCTATGCCGCACGCTGATCGAAACCTCGCGCATGCTGTCGACCCGGATCGAGGCGTGATCGCCGCAACGATGCAGACCCAATCCATGCAGGCCAAATCTATACAGGAGAGATTGATCGTCGGCCTCGACCTGCCGACCGTGCGGGAAGCCGAGCAGGCGGTGCGCGAACTTGACGGCGTCGTCTCCTTCTACAAGATCGGCTATCAGCTGGCCTTTGCCGGCGGGCTCGACTTCGCCAGGGAACTGGCCAGCGGCGGGACAAAAATCTTCCTCGACATGAAGCTGCTCGACATCGACCACACGGTGGCCAAGGGCGTCGAGAACATCGTCAAGATGGGCATGACCATGCTGACCATCCACGCCTACCCCAAGGCGATGCGCGCGGCGGTGGAAGCGGCGCGGGGCAGCGAGCTTTGCCTGCTCGCTGTCAGCGTGCTGACCTCTATGGACGAGCAGGACATGATCGATGTCGGCTATGAATATGACCCGCACACGCTGGTGCTGCGGCGCTCGGAACAGGCGCTGCATGCCGGCATGGGCGGCATCGTCTGCTCGGCCGCGGAGGCCGAAGCGGTGCGCCGCATCGTCGGCCCCGACATGGCAGTGGTGACGCCCGGCATCCGGCCGGCGGGCAGCGACCATGGCGACCAGAAGCGTGTGGTGACGCCGGCGCAGGCGATCCGCAACGGCGCCAGCCATCTTGTGGTGGCCCGGCCGATCGTCGCGGCCAGCGACCGCCGCGCGGCAGCGCAAGCGATCCTCGACGAAATGCGCTCTGCATAAAATAGGGAGAAGAACAATGCCCAAGGGATACTGGATCGCCCGCGTCGATGTGCGCGATGCCGAAGGCTACAAGGAGTATGTCGCCGCCGCCAAGCTCGCCTTCGATCGTTTCGATGTGAAATTCCTGGCACGCGGCGGCGAGCACGAGTTTGCCGAAGGGCAAGGCCGGGCCCGCAACGTCATCATCGAGTTCCCGTCGCTCACTGCTGCGCATGACTGCTACCACTCGCGGGAATATCAGCGTGCGGTCGCCATTCGCCAGAAGGTCGCCGACGGCGAGATCGTGCTGGTTGAAGGGACCTGAGGGCGGGGCAACCGGGGCCGGCACTTCAGACGAAGTCCTGCAGGTTCACGTCTCGCAGCTTGGCTCCGCCAAGCAGGGCGCCGACCAGCTGGTGCTTGAGGGCAAGGCACTGCGAGCGGGCAAGTTTCACGATGCCTGGGACGTCGCTCCTTTCGCAGGCCTGCAGCAACTGCTTCTGCTGTTCGATGATCAGCGGCATGAAATCGCGCGACTTGAAGCCGAGATGGAGCGCCCGCTCCGACTGGTCGAGGATCTGGCTGAGAAGCTGTGCAAGCCGCAAATTGCCGGAAAGCTCGGCAATCGCCAGGCGAAAGGCACGGTCGGCCGCCAGGAACGCGACAGGGCTGCGCAGCGTCTCGGGCTTCAGCACCTTTCTGGCCGCCAGCCTGATCTCATCCAGTCCGCGCTCGGTGATACCTGACGTGGCAACCCGGAACACTTCCGGCTCGATCAGGCTGCGCACATCGAAGATCTCGTTGACATCGCGCAAGGTCAGCGTCGTGATGACATAGCCACGGCGCGGCTCGCTCCTGACCAGACCTTCCTGCATGAGGCGGGCAAGTGCTGAACGGATCGTCGCCTTCTTGATGCCGTAGCGCGCCTCGATCTGCTTTTCGGTCAAGGCTTCGCCGGGTGACAGGACGCACGCGACGATATCGCTCTTCAGCTGCTCGTAGGCCTGTTCGCTGCGCAGCAGATCCGCCGTCGACAGCGCAGGTGCCCCACCTGGGGACGCGGGCGATTTCGGTGGCGTGGCTTTGGTCGGCTTCATGCGTCTCTCGCTTTGCATCGGCCTTGACATTGGCCATCTTAGCTATTCTAACTGAGCATCTCAGTCAGGAGCTGTGGCATGCCTCTATCCGCCGACTCCCCTCTCTACCCTGCGATCAAGGATATCGTCAACGCGGCGGCAGGCGCCCGTCCCTTCGATGCGGTCAAGGCCGTCTTGGGCGACTATACCAACCGCTTCCATGCGCTCGGCGGAGTTGTCCATGAGGAGGATGAGGACGAGCTTTTGCTGCATGCCAGCCCGCAGTTGACGATCTACCACATCACGCTTTCGCCCGGCGTCCAGTATCCGCCGCACAACCATCTGATGGACGCTCTGATCGGCATCTATTGGGGCGGCGAGACCAATTTCATCTACCCGCTCGCCGGCGAAAAGGTCGACGCGCCAGAGCGGCAGGATTTTTCGGCGCCCGCGCTGGTGCACATGTCTTCCAACACCATTCACTCGGTCGCCAACACCGGTAGTGCCCGCTCCGGCGCCCTGCATGTCTATCTCGGCGATCTGCCAGGCACCGACCGCCAGCTGTGGAGCCTGGCCGACAGCCAGCCAGAGCCGTTCGACAACGCCAGGTACATGGCCGGGGCGCGACCGATATAGGAAAGCCTAGCCGCCCCGATGCAGGCCGATCAGCCGGTTCGCGGCGGTTTCGGCCATGGCGTCGGCGAGGCCGAGGCCCCATTGCGACCGGCAATAGGCGCGGAAATCGAAGCAGGGAAGGCCGGGGCAGACTTCGAACTCGATCAGGTGGACCGTGTCGTCGGCCTCGACCCGCAGGTCGACGGAGAACACGTCACGCAGGCCAAGCCCGCTGATCAGTCGCTCGGTGATCGCCCTGATCCTGGCGTCGGCTCCTGGCTGGACGTCGGCGACGGCAACGAGATCCGGCTCGGCATAAAGTCCTGCCGCCTTGGCCGCCTCGCCGGTTTCGCCGTAAAGCGCCATGCTGTCCGCCATGGTCTGGAAATCGGCGCCTGAATCGACAAAGGCGATGCCGAGCGCTTCGACGCCGGTTTGCGGCGTCAGCCCGAGGAAGCTGGCGCGGACATTGCGGCCGGCGACATAGGGCTGCACGACGACATCGTCACGATAGGCGGCAAAGACGCGCCGGCTAAGCTCCAGCGCATGGTCGAGATTGCTGCTGCGCGAATCCGGCCAGATGCCGATTTTGGCGCCGAGCCGGTTGGGTTTGACGAACCAGCCGGCGGCGGAAGCCGGCGGCTCGACCAGCCATTTGCCGTCCCGGGCAAGGCCGGCCTGCGGCGCTGGCAGGCCGAGCGCGCCAAGCACGGCGCCGGAGCGGAACTTGTCCTGGCAGAGCGCGAACAGCGCATCATCGGCGCCGATCGTCCGCAACCCCTTGAGTCTGGCCAGCGCGGGCGCGGCGCCGCCACGGAAATAGGCGATCCCGTCGGACAGCGTCCAGACCAGCGTGCTTTCCGCATCCGCATCCTCCAGCGCCCCGGCGGCATCGTCGAGCGCCACCGGCGCGAAGGCGAGACCGCGCGCTTCGCAGGCAGCTGCAAGTGCGGCGAAGTCGGGGGCGATATCCGTCGACTGTGCCAGGTAGGACGAGATTTCGGTGGCGCGCTGCGGTGGGTAGCCGTCGGCGATCAAACGATCGAAACAGGCCTTTTCCGGCTCGTAGACAAGGATCAGCTTTGGCTTGTGGCTCGACATAAGATGAACGATTCCCGGCGATGCTATCGCCTACCATCGCACGGCCGACGCAAACGGCTTTCGCGAAACCGACCCAGGCCGGACGCCTGCGTGACAGCTAGAGGTCTGAGCGGCGCCGATCGCCCAATCTGTTCAGGCGATCAGCACGCGCGGTTCGAACCGGCCGTTGACGGGAACATCGAGCAGGAAAGTCATGCCGCCTTGCAGGTCGAGCAGGCGCTGCTTCTCATTCTTGCCCGACCAGGCCGACGTGACCGCCAGCCGATCGGCGTTCTTGCCGACGAAGGCCGGACAGGACGGCTGTGTCACCGGCATGGCGACCGTGCGGACGAGCTTGCCGTCGGGTCCGTAGGCCTCGATGACACTGCCACCCCAGACGGCATTCCACAGGATGCCGTCGCGGTCGAGCACCGAACCGTCGATATAGCCTTTGGCAGAACGATGATCGACGAAGATCTTCGGCTCGCCTGCCGGCAGGCCGGTCGCCGGGTCGCAGGCGACACGCATCAGCAATCCGGTCGATGTGTCGGTATAGTAGGCAAGCGCGCCGTCGGCGGAAAAGCAGATCGAATTGGACACGGTGATATCAGAAAACAGGCGGCGCAGTTCGCCCCTAGAGAACCAGTAGATCGAGCCGGCGCCCTTTTCCTCGCCCTTGCCCATGGTGCCGACCCAGAAGGCACCGCAGGGATGGACGCGCGAATCGTTGGAGCGGGTGACCGGATTGTCGGCTTCGATCGGCGTGTGCAGTGTCATTCTGCCGGTCGCGACATCGCGGACAAAAAGTCCGGTCTCGGTAGCGATCAGCTGCCGCTTGTCGTCGATGATAGCGATGGCGCTGGCCATCTGGCCGAGCTCATGGACCTTGGTCGCGCCGCCGGACAGCTGCTTCTCCAGAAGCTGGCCGTTGACGATGTCGAACCAGAACAGCGCATCGGTGGCGGGATCGTAGCTCGGTCCTTCGCCGAGTTGGCAGACATGGTCGGAAAAAACCGAAACGATCGCTTCAATCATCATGCCTCTCCGAACACCGCATCCCAGGCCGCAACGGCGGCGTGCGCACGGGCGGCGACGTCGTCGACGCTCATGCCAGGCTTGAACAGGCTGGAGCCGAGGCCAAAGACCGTGACGCCCACCGCCTTGTAGCCGGCAAAATCCTTCTCCGAAACGCCGCCGACGGCGCCGACCAGGGTCTGCGCCGGCAGCACCGCCCGGATCGCGGAAATGCCGGCAGCACCCAGCGCGCTCGCCGGAAAGAATTTCAGCGCCGAGGCGCCGAGCCGGATCGCCTGGAAGGCTTCTGTCGGCGTGAACACGCCGGGCATGGTGACCATGCCGTAATGCATGGCGCGCGCCATCACTTCGGCATCGATGTTGGGGCTGACCAGGAGCCGCCCGCCGGCTTGGTGCAGGCCGTCGACATCGGCCGCCGTCAGCACCGTGCCGGCGCCGACCAGGGCTGTTTTCGGCAGCACTTGGACAATTCTGGCGATCGACGAGAATGGCTGGGGCGAGTTGAGCGGCACTTCGATCGCCTCGATGCCGGCGTCGAACAGCGCCTGGCCCATGGCAATCGCCTCGGTGGGTTTCAGGCCACGCAGGATGGCGACCAGCCCGCGCTTGAGTTTTGGAAAGGCTGCGGTCTCGGTCATGCCAAGGCTCCGGTTCTGGCGATCATGCCGTTTTCGCGCGCGGCTTCGATGAGGCCGGCGCGCACCGCTTCATCCGCGTCGACGGTGCGGACGGCAAGCCCGGCGAGGTCGAGTGCAGCCTGGTAGAGCACGGCGAGCGCACCCGAGGCAATCAGCACGACCGGCGCATCGCCGGCGCCATAGCGGCGCTTCGCCGAGGCGATCTCGCCGCCGATCAAAAGCCCGGACAGGCAGGCCGCCGCATCTTCCGACTTCAGGTCCTGCAGCAGCCCGGCGGCACGGATGGCAAACAGCTTCGGGGTGACGTCGCCGCCCTCGCCAAGCGCGCGTTCGCACCATTGCCGGAAGAACGGACTGTCCGCAGCGACCGGAGCCGGATGCTCGCCCAGCGAATGCTTGAGAATCGAGTGCGCGGCCAGAACCGAGAACAATTCACCGGTCGGCCATGTGCCGAAGCCGGCAACAGCGCCGTCCTCGACCAGCACCCATTTCGAATGGGTGCCGGGCATGCAGGCGAGATGCCGCCCCTTTGCCGGCAAACCGGCGCCGGCCAATTGCGTTTCCTCGCCGCGCATGACATCGGGCGCATCGGCCAGGCGCTGGGCGAGGCCGGGAATGATGCGGATGTCGCGTTTCTGATCAGCCACGCGGGCGGCGCCGCCGAGAATGGCGCCGATCGGCGCCGGCACGGTCACGTAGGGCGCCTCGATCCAACCCTGACGAGAGCCGGCCATGCCGCAGATGATGACGGGCAGTGTTTCCGGCGCGCCCAGGGCGGCCAGATGGCCTTCCAGAACGTTCGAAAACCCTTTTTCGCGTGCGGTGATCAGGCCGTCATCACCACGGCGCTCGGCAAGCACCTTGCCGCTGCCGTCGATCAGCCAAGCCCGAAGCCGGGTCGTGCCCCAATCGAGCGCGGCGACCGCCGGAGCGTTGCCGGCAAATTCTGGGCTCACAGGAAGCCTCCATCGACGATCAGCATCTGGGCGGTCAGCATGCGCGAGGCATCCGAGGCCAGGAACAGCACCGTGCCGACCATGTCGTCCGGCCGCATGACCTCCTTGATGCACTGCTTGGCGACATGGGCTTCAAGCGCTCCTTCGGTCACCCAGCGCTCCTGCTGCCGTTCGGTGATCACCCAGCCGGGCGCGACGGCATTGACGCGGATGCGGTCGGGCCCGAGCTTGCCGGCCAGACCTTTGGTGAGGCCGAGAATGCCAGCCTTGGCGGCGGTGTAGGCGGGCATGTCGGGATGGTTGATGAGGTAGGATGTCGAGGTGAAATTGATGATCGAGCCGCCGCCGGCCCGCTTCATGCCGGGCGCCACCGCCTGCGCGGTGAAGAAATGTGGCCGCAGGTTAATCGCCTGGCTGTTGTCCCAGAACTCCACCGTCACGTCCTCGACGGCGTGGCGCTCGTCCCAGGCGGCATTGTTGATCAGCACCGTGACATCGCCATGCGCCTCTGCCGCTTTGCCCGCCGATGCGCGCAGCGCCTCGATGTCGCGCAGATCGGTCTTGAGGTAGAGCGGACGGCGACCGAATTCCTTCTCGATGCGGTCGGCAAGCAGCGTGCTCGGGCCATCGGCAATGTCGATGAAGGCGACATTGGCGCCCTGGCGTACAAAACCCTCGGTCAGCGCCGCGCCGATCCCGGAGCCGCCGCCGGTGATCAGCACCGAGGCTCCTTTGAGGTCGGCAAAATCCGCCGATGGCATCATGTCTTTATCTCTCCGCGCATGAACGGCGCGCATCCTAGCCACGCAAGTCGCGCGGGCAAGGGCGAAACGTCGGATTTTCGGGCTTATGTCAGACAAAACGACAATGCGCCGCACTGGAACCGTGCGGCGGCATCGGCGGGATGCTGATTGCGTCGAAATCGCCGGTCAGATCGCCTTGGCGCGCAGCGCGCCACGGAAGGAATCGCGGAGATAGCCAAGCGTGGCGTCGGCATCGACCGGCTTGCCGAAGAGATAACCCTGTCCGCCGGCACAGCCAAACTGGACGAGGCGATCGGCCTGCGCTTCCTCCTCGATGCCTTCGGCGACCACATCCATGCCCAACCCTTCGCACATGGCGAGAATGGCGCGGATGATGTGTTCGGACGGGCGGTCGTCGAGAATGGAGGAGACGAAGGCGCGGTCGATCTTGAGCTTGTCGAAATGGAATTCGCGCAGGCGGCCGAGCGAGGACTGGCCGGTGCCGAAATCGTCAAGCGAGACGCGGATGCCGACGCGGCGCAGATCCTCGACGATCTGCGCGGCCGAGGCCGGGTCGTTCATCAGGCCGGTCTCGGTGATCTCGATCTCGAGGCGGCGCGGATCGAAGCCGGTGCGGTCGAGGATCGCCAATATGTGCAGGCCGGTGTTCTGGTCGACAAGCTGCGACGGCGACAGGTTGAAGGACAGGAACAGGTCGCTCGGCCAGCTCCTGGCCGCCTCGGTCGCCTTGCGCAGCACCAGCTGCGACAGTGGACCGATGATGCCGCGCTCCTCGGCGATCGGGATGAACACCGTCGGCGGCACCGCGCCGAGGTCGCGATCGGTCCAGCGCGCCAGCGTCTCGAAGCCGATGGTGCGGCGGGTGGTAAGATCGACGATCGGCTGGAAGTGCGGCTCGACCTCGCCGGCCGAGACAGCGCGGCGCAGCGCCTGCTCGATGCGGGTGACGCGCTTGGCCGCCTCTTCCATCTCGCGGGTGTAGACGACGACCCGGCCACGGCCGGAGCGCTTGGCGTGGTAGAGCGCCGTCTCGGCCTTGTTGATGAGGATTTCGGTGGTCTCGTCGCCGGAATAGAACAGCGAGCAGCCGACCGAGGCCGACAGCCTGGCGGTGCGTTCGCCGACATCGTAGGGCGCCGACAGGATCTCGATCAGCATGCGGGATTTTTCCGCCGCCGCCTCTTCGGAGAACACCAGCGGATAGAGGAAGGCAAACTCATCGGCGCCGATGCGGCAGACCGTGGAATGGCCGTCCATCGAGGCTCGCAGCCGCATGGCGACCTGGATCAGGATGTCGTCGCCGGCCCTGTGGCCAAACAAATCGTTGATCGGCTTGAAGCCGTCGAGGTCGAGAATGCCGACGGTGAAAGGTGCGGGATCGTCGGCGCGGTCGCTGATCAGGCGATCGACCTTGTCGAAGAAGCGGCGATGGTTGCCAAGCCCGGTCAACGGATCGGTGAACGCCAGATCCGTGCTCTCCCTGTTTGCCTGACCGGTGCCAAACGAAGTTTGCATCGGTGTCCCTGTTTTTGACGTCGGAATTTGTGCGCGAGACTGGCAGGAAACCCTTTAGGAAACGTATCCCGAAAATCGATTTTTCGCGGCCAGGGCATGATCGCAAAAAACGCAATCCGGTTTTCCCTGTCGATCATGCCCAGGCAGAAGGCCGGATCCGGTCTGGAAGCCGGCTAAACCGTGCGTCAACCTTCTGTTTCCGCGCCGATTTTCAGCCGCTGGACTTGACGCGATAAAGCTCGAGCGGGGCGCCGCGCGTCTCCGCCACCGGCTCCAGCCAGGCCGGCACGCTGCCGCGCATCAGCCCGGCCAGGAAGCCGTCCGGTGCCTTGGCCGCGAACAGCCGGCTTTCTGTGTTGCCGCGGCAGAGCGCGACAAGGCCGACATGGTGGCTTTCGACAATGGCTTTGGCGTCAGCGGCCGAACCCAGCAAGGCATCGAACACCAGCAGGTTTCCGGCGACGTTGCGATGGTAGGGGCCGGCGAACACGCGATGGCCGGTGAAGGCGAGGATCGGCGAGCCAAGATTGGAGATGGCAAGCACCGTGGTGGGGGCCATCGCGCCAAGTGCCGCGAACGACGCCTTGCTGTTGCAAGGTGCATCGATGCTGGCGTCCTGGACAGGCGCGCCGGCTTCAAAGGCGTTCGATGCGGCTTGAGCGGCGCCCGACCAGATTGCATTGACCGAGATCAGCCAGGCCGCGGCCATCCTGAGCACCGAGCCGCTGGATGGGCTGGCCTCGGCCCGCTGCCGCCATTTGGCGATCCAGGCCGAAAGCGGGATCACCGCGAACGCGATGGAGAAGGTCGAGCCGCGCACTTCCCAGGCGCTGACCAGGACCGCCACCACCAGCAGCGCGCCAACGAGGCTGTCCTGCCGCCGCCAGCCGCCATGGCTGAAGTGAAGCGCCATCAGCACGATCGCCACCAGCGGCGTGGCAAAGCGCGCCACAACCCTTGCCGGATCATCGGAGACGAGCTGGACGATCGACTGCGCCTCTTCGATATAACCGAGCCACATCTGCTGCAGGCGCGGGTCGAGATGGGCATAGGGCGCCGCCAGGCATTGCGGGAACAGCAGCGCCACGACGAGAGCAAGCGCGACGGCAAGCAGGCCAAGCGCCATCAGGCGCCGGGCGACCGTGGCATTGGCAACCCTCAAGGAGGCGATGACCGCCAAGCCGGCACCGGCAAGGCCGGTGACAGTGAATTGCACGACCGAAAATGTGTCGCACTGGGCCTGGCCCCAGGACGACATTGGGACCGTGGCGGCGAAGACGAGTGCCGAGACGCCGGCGACGCCGAGGCCGAAATCCCTGGCGATCAGCCTTTCGCCGTCACCCCTCGCGAGAAACAGCAGCGCGACGACGGCGCCGAGGGTTCCGGCATAGGGCGCGCTTTCCATGCCGATGGCCAAGGTGAGTGTGGCGCAGATGCCGGCGACAAAGGCAGCCGGCCGGTGCGTGGGCGCCTCCAGCAGCAGAATGAGGCTCGCCAGCGTCAGCATCAACTGGACATTGTGATGATCGAGCGCGCCGGGCGAAAAGATGCCGATGTAATAGAGGGCCGCCCCGCCGACGACAGCAGCGGGCAGCACCGCATGCGGGCCGGCCGAAGCGCGCGCGGCGCGGATGATGAAGAAGATGGCGAGAAAGAACTGCAGGGTGGGCCAGAGTATCTGCACCACCTGTTCGGCCAGAGCGATGCTGCCTGTCAGGGCCGAAACGGCAAGGATGGCAAGCGCCAGCGGCGCGTCGAGCAGCCGCGACCAGTGCATGACGAAGCCGCCTTCCAGCCCCATCCTGTACTGGTGCAGGTCGAACCAGCCCTGGCCGGCCATGAGGTCGCGGACTTCGACCAGTTGCAGCAGGCTGTCATTGTCGCCCGCCGGATTGGCCAGTTGCGCGAACCCGGCATAGGCATTGAGCGCCAGCAGCAGCAAGGCGGCAAGCAGCGCGAACGCGATATCGGACTTCGCCGTGGAAGTTCCCGTTGCTATGCCCATCCCGATCGCCCTTGGCGGGAATGCCGGGCCTTTCCAGGCCAATCGACACTCATGAAGTCGACCTTAAACCTAGCCTTAACGGCTTCAATAAATAGTAAAACCGCCTGGACGAGGCCGGTTTCCGGCGCGCGACCGTATGGTCGACAAGGCATTCGGAGACGAAAATGCCGCAAGACCCTGTCATCGCCGTCCTCCTGCCTTGCTACAATGAGGAGCTGACCATTGCCGAGGTGGTGCGGCGGTTCCGCGAGACGCTGCCGGCCGCCACCATCTATGTCTATGACAACAATTCGAAGGATCTGACGGCACTCCGCGCCCGCGCGGCCGGCGCCATCGTCGTGCGCGAGCCGCGCCAGGGCAAGGGCAATGTGGTGCGGCGCATGTTCGCCGACATCGACGCCGACATCTATCTGATGGCCGATGGCGACGGCACCTACGCGCCCGAGGACGCGCCGCAGCTGATCAACACGCTGCTGACCGAGCGTAGCGACATGGTGGTGGGCACCAGGCGCGGCGTCACCGACGATGCCGGCCGGGCCGGCCATGCCTTCGGCAACCGCGTTTTCAACAGCCTCTACCAATGGCTGTTCGGCAGCGATTTCAGCGACATCTTCTCCGGCTACCGCGTCTTCACCCGACGCTTCGTCAAGAGCTTTCCCGCCGTCTCCGGCGGCTTCGAGATCGAGACCGAAATGTCGGTGCACGCCTCGCAGCTCAAATTGCCGGTCAGCGAAATCGCGCTCGATTATGGCCGTCGTCCGGAGGGCTCGTCGTCGAAGCTGTCGACCTTCCGCGACGGCGCGAAAATTCTCTGGATGTTCGCCATGCTGATGAAGGAGACGCAGCCGCTGCGCTTTTTCGGTGCCTTTTCGCTGTTCTTCCTCGCCTCCAGCCTGTTCTTGATGGCGCCGGTGCTGGTCGAATTCGCCGAAACCGGCCTCGTGCCGCGCATGCCGACCTGGGTGCTGTCGGTCGGCCTGCTGCTCCTGTCGATGCTGGCGGCGGTGACCGGGCTGATCCTCGATTCCGTCTCGCGCGGGCGCGCCGAACAGAAGCGCATTTTCTACCTGTCCATGCCTTCCGGGCGTGTCGAGCGCCGCGCCACCGAGGTTGTGCGCAAGCCGCAACCAGGCAAGACCCCGCGCGCGGCCTGAATGATGCAACGCCTTGTCCGGTTTGTCTTCGCCGGCGGCATCGGTTTCGCCGCCGACGCGGCCGCACTCTGGCTGCTGCTGGCCGTCACGCCGCTCGGGCCGTTCATGGCCCGCGTGCTGTCGATCGGTTTCGCGCTCTGCGTCACCTGGCAGATCAACCGGCATCTGACCTTTTCGCCGTCAAACAGGGGGATGGCACAGGAAGGCGCGCGCTATGGCAGCGTCGGCATCGCCACCAGCGTCGTCAACTATTTCGTTTATTCAGCCATCCTGCTGGCACTCCCGGCGGCTCCGCCGCTAGCCGCCCTGGCCGTCGCGTCGCTTGCCGCCATGACGCTGTCCTTCCTTGGTTACTCACGGCTGGTCTTCGACCGTTAAAGCTCTGGCCCGATTGGCAGAAGGCGCTGCGACCCTTATATCGCTCTCGTCGACTGCGCTGGGGACCTGCCATGAAGCTGAAAATCGCCGTCCAGATGGACCATATCTCCACCGTGTCGATCGCTGGCGACACCTCGTTCGCGCTGTCGCTGGAAGCGCAACGGCGCGGCCATCAGTTGTTCCACTACACGCCTGACCGGCTGTCGCTGCGCGACGGCAAGGTGTTTGCCCGCATCGAGGAGATGCAGGTGCGCGACGAGAAGGGCAACCATTACTCGCTGGGCGACAAGGTGCGCACCGATCTGTCGGAGATGGACGTCGTCCTGCTGCGCCAGGATCCGCCCTTCGACATGAACTACATCACCACGACGCATATCCTCGAGCGCATCCACCCGAAGACGCTGGTCGTCAACGACCCGGCCTGGGTGCGCAACAGTCCGGAAAAGATCTTCGTCACCGAGTTTTCCGACCTGATGCCGGACACGCTGATCACCAAGGATCCGCAGGAGGTTGCCGCCTTCCGCAAGGAGTTCGGCGACATCATCGTCAAGCCGCTCTACGGCAATGGCGGCGCCGGCGTCTTCCATCTGCTCGAAGGCGACCGCAACCTCGCCTCACTCTTGGAAATGTTCGGCCAGCTGTCGCGCGAGCCCTATATTGTGCAGCGCTATCTCAAGGATGTGCGCAAGGGCGACAAGCGCATCATCCTGATCGACGGCGAGCCGGTCGGCGCCATCAACCGCGTGCCGGCCGAACACGATTCCCGCTCCAACATGCATGTCGGCGGGCGCGCCGAGAAGACCGAGCTGACCGAGCGCGAGCGCGAGATCTGCGCCCGAATCGGACCGGCATTGAAGGCACGCGGCTTCATCCTCGTCGGCATCGACGTCATTGGCGACTACATGACCGAGATCAACGTGACCTCGCCGACCGGCGTTCGCGAGGTCGCCCGTTTTGGCGGCGCCGACATCGCCAGCCTGTTCTGGGACGCGGTCGAGGGCAAGCGCAAGTAAGCCGTTTTCAGTTCGTATTAACCATGTTCCGCTTTTGCAACCGGGCGCAATCCGGCTGCAACCCCTGCGATTGAATGTTCCCGTAATGTTCTTGATTTGACCGAGGAAGTGTGGTTGTCTCTTGCGGGGGCCACATTCTTGGCCGATCGCATGGGTTACGGCCCATATCCGGGGTGGGAAAATGGTGGCGCGGGTTCGCACGGTCGCTTTCCAGGGCATCGAGGCCGTGCCGGTCGACGTGCAGGTGATGATCGCGCCCGGCAAGGTCGGCATGCAGATCGTCGGCCTACCCGACAAGGCGGTGGCCGAAAGCCGCGAACGCGTGCAGGCCGCGCTCCACGCGTCAGGCCTGTCGATGCCGTCGAAGAAGGTGACGGTCAATCTGGCGCCCGCCGACCTGCCCAAGGAAGGCAGCCATTACGATCTGCCGATCGCGCTTGGCCTGATGGCCGCCCTTGGCGCCATTCCGGGCGATATGCTGGCCGGCTATGTCGTGCTTGGCGAACTCTCGCTCGACGGCACGATTGCCGCCGTTGCCGGTGCCTTGCCGGCGGCGATCGGCGCCAATGCCGAGGGCAAGGGCCTGATCTGCCCGTTCGCCTGCGGGCCGGAAGCGGCCTGGGCCGGCAAGGACTTCGACATATTGGCGCCGCGCAGCCTGATCGCCATCGCCAACCATTTCCGTGGCACGCAGGTGCTGTCGCGCCCCGAAGCCGGCATCCACGCCGCGGCGCGCGACCTACCCGATCTTGCCGACATCAAGGGCCAGGAGACGGCCAAGCGGGCGCTGGAAGTGGCGGCGGCCGGTGGGCACAATCTGCTGATGGTCGGCCCGCCCGGCTCGGGAAAATCGATGCTGGCGCAGCGGCTGCCGTCGATCCTGCCGCCGCTGGCGCCGAAGGAATTGCTCGAAGTCTCGATGATCGCCTCGGTGGCGGGCGAGCTCGGCGAAGGCAAGCTGACCGACCGGCGGCCATTCCGCGCCCCGCACCATTCGGCCTCGATGGCGGCGATGGTCGGCGGTGGCTTGCGCGCACGGCCGGGCGAGGTGTCGCTCGCCCATCACGGCGTGCTGTTCCTCGACGAGTTTCCCGAATTCACGCCGCAGACGCTCGATGCGCTGCGCCAGCCGCTGGAGACCGGCGACTGCATGATCGCGCGCGCCAACCACCGCGTCACCTATCCGGCGCGCATCCAGCTGGTGGCGGCGATGAACCCATGCCGCTGCGGCATGGCCGGCGAGCCGGGCTATCGCTGCCTGCGCGGCGAACGCTGCCGCACCGACTACCAGGCGCGCATTTCCGGTCCGCTGCTCGACCGCATTGACCTGCGGATCGAAGTGCCGGCGGTTTCGGCCAGCGACCTGATCCGGCCCGACCGGGCGGAGAAGAGTGCAGCCGTGGCACTGCGCGTCGCCCGCGCGCGTACCCTCCAACGCGAGCGTTTCGAACGGCTCGGCGTGACCAGCGCCACCACCAACGCCCATTGCGCGCCGGCTGTCATCGAAGACATCGCCATGCCCGACGCATCAGGCCTGTCGCTGCTCAAGGACGCCAGCGAAAAGCTCGCCTTTTCGGCGCGGGCCTACCACCGAGTCCTGAAAGTGGCGAGAACACTGGCCGACCTCGATGCCAGCGAAACCGTCGGCCGCATCCATCTCGCCGAAGCGATTTCCTATCGCATGAGTTCGGAGCGCGTGGCGCAGGCGGCATAGGCGAAGGGCATTTGCAGCTACGCCCGGTTCGTTTCTCCGGACCGATCCTCTTTTGCCCGGATCAATCGGTCGCGGGGATCAGCTTCTGAAGCGTCGGCGTCAGGATCATGCCGAAGGTCAAGACATCGCCATAAGCTCGCGCCGAAAGCATTGCGCCATGCACGGTCGCCATGAAAGCCTCGGCCTCGACGCGTGGCGAAGCGGAGATTGCCAGCGTGCCTTTTTCGGCGCCGCGCTCGATGACGCCGGTCAGCCATTTCGAGAGGAACTGAAAATACGCCCGGACTTCCACGGCAACCTCTGGCGGAAGGGCCGGAAGTTCGCTGGCAAGCAGTGCGCAGACACAGAACGGCATGCTCGCATCCTCGATGCATCGGGCCCAGATGCCGGCATAGGTTCGAAGCAACTCAGGCGACTCGGGGACATCGCGCTCGAGCCCTCCCAGGCCCGTGACGGCCTCCTCGAGGTAACGCTTGAGCAGGGTCTGCACGAGGTCGACCTTGCTGGGGAAATGGTGATGGATGCTGGCTTTGCGGATGCCGATCACTTCGGCGATATCGGCGTAGCTGAAGCCATTGTATCCGCCGGCGATGATGAAGGTTCGCGCTGCGGCCAGGATCTCGTCGGCAGTGTTCGAAGGCTTGCTCATGGCTTGCTCCGGCAGAGGGCTCCTCTGTCCTTAGAGCGGTTCACCGTTTGATGGAAACGGCGAACCTCTCTAACTCTTTGTTTTGACACAATTCCCAAGGGAAAGCGCTCACACTTTTCCTGGAATTAAGTCGTTACCTCTATGCATGTCGTTGCCTCAAAACCGGGGGACTTTTGAGCGACATGCATTAGCTTGCGACGCGCGGCGATTTACGAAGGGCGTCGCTGACCGACAACCACACCGCGGACACGAGGAAGTAGAAGGCGCCGAACGCGGCATAGGGCGCAACATTGGCGATACCAATGATCTCCGTGCCGCCGGCCATCTTTACGAAGAAGAGACCTGCCAGCGCCGATTGGGCGCCGCTCAGGATCATCGCCCATTGCGCGCCGTTGGTTTTCCAGCGACGCACTGCGGTCAAGAGTTGCAAGATGCCGGAAAAGGCGGCCCAGACGCCATAGACCGAAAGCACCGCGTTCATGCTGTGACCGAGCGCGATGGCGACCGCAATCGTGGCGACGATGCTGACGGCGAAGTTCAGCAATTGCGACTTGTTGCGGCTAAGTCCGCCCGTGCGCCGGGCGTCAATGTAGTTCGCGAGCGCGTCCCATGCAGGGTAGGCAACCAGCATGGCGGCAGCGAGCGGCGGGCTGCTTTTGGCGACGGTGAAAGCCGCCGCGACCCAGGCTGCCGACACGGCAAACCGCAGATAATAATAGGTTTTGAGCCAGCCGTTCGATGACGGGGCGCGGCTCTGATCGTTCACTTGTCCAGGCATGATGGGACCTCTTGTTTCAACTACCTTCCAACTAGTAGGTAGATTGTTGATCGTCAAGGCGCCTGGAGCGGATCGCCCATCACCTCGACATCTCATTTATGTGATCGAGGGCTCGACCTCGTGACGCCGGTTCGCTGTCTAACCAATCGTAGCGCCGCCCCTCATCCGCCTGCCGGCACCTTCTCCCCGTATACTGACGGGGAGAAGGGAGCTACTGCCCCCTCGGCGCTCTTCTTGCGACGTTGGTGAATGGCGAAATCGGCGATAGCAGCGTCTTTCTCCCCGTCACTATACGGGGAGTTGAGGAGCGGTCCGCGAAACGGACGAAAGGCCAATTGCTTGGCTTTTTCGAATGACGAACGCCCCGCAGGGCGATGAGGGACAGCACGGACCGACGAGACTTAGAGCGGTTCGCGTTTTGTCTGAATCGGGATTCCCAAGACTGAGCAAATCAGATTCGATGTTCTGACCGTTGGAGGTCGGGACAGATGGCCAAGCCTTATTCGATGGATTTGCGGGAACGGGCGTTGGCTCGCCTTGAAGAAGGCGAGACGAGCCGAGAGGTGGCCGCGGCACTGAAGGTGGCAGTTTCGAGCGTGATCAAGTGGGCGGCGCGCAAGCGTCGGCTGGGCAGTGCGGCACCCGGCAAGATGGGCGGTCATCGACCCTATCTGATTGACGGGGAGCATCGTGCCTTCGTCCTGAGCGAGGTCGAGCGGGATGCCAACATAACGCTTCATGAATTGACGGCCGCACTGGCTGACCGGGGTCTCATCATCCACCCTGCCAGCGTCGGTCGCTTCCTGCATCGCGAGGGCAAGAGTTTTAAAAAAAACCGTTCTGCCGGCTGAGCAACTCAAGCCAAAGCTGATGCGTCGGCGGACGCAATGGATGCGCTATCAGACCCGCATTGACCCAACGCGCCTGGTCTTCCTGGATGAAACGTGGGTCAAGACCAACATGGCGCCGTTGCGCGGCTGGGGTGTGCGCGGCAAGCGGCTGATGGCTCACGCGCCATATGGTCATTGGAAGACGATGACCTTCATCGCCGCACTGCGGCATGATCGGGTAGAGGCGCCTTGGGTCATTGACGGACCCATCAATGCGCAGGCCTTCCGTGTCTATGTCGAAACCGAACTCATCAAGACCCTGAAGCCGGGTGACATCGTCATTCTCGACAATCTCGGATCTCACAAGGGCCAAGCCGTCCGCGACATCGTCAGGGCCGCCGGTGCGCGGCTCTTCTTCCTGCCGCCTTACAGTCCAGATCTCAATCCAATCGAGAAGCTCTTCGCCAAGCTCAAGCACTGCATGCGACGTGCCGCCAAGCGAAGCATCCAGGCCGTACACAGCGCCATCGCCAGCACCCTCGACGTCGTCACCTCAAATGAATGTAACAACTACATCGAAAGCGCCGGATACAAGTCAACCTAAATGCGAACCGCTCTAATCGACCCGTTGCGTCAGGCCATTTCAAACGCAGATCCGCTTAACCCTGCTTCGCCTTCAGCTCCAGCCGCCGCGCGTGCAACACCGGCTCCGTATAACCGTTGGGCTGGCTGGTCCCCTTGAACACCAGGTCGCAAGCAGCCTGGAAGGCGATGGAATTGTCGAAATCCGGCGCCATCGGACGGTAGAGCGGGTCGCCGACATTCTGGCGGTCGACGATGGCCGCCATGCGCTGCAGGGAATCGCGCACCTGGATTTCCGAGCAGACTTTGTGGCGCAGCCAGTTGGCGATGTGCTGCGAGGAGATACGCAGCGTGGCGCGGTCTTCCATCAGGCCGACATCGTTGATGTCGGGCACTTTCGAGCAGCCGACGCCCTGGTCGATCCAGCGCACGACATAGCCGAGAATGCCTTGCGCGTTGTTGTCGAGCTCGCGCTGGATCTCGTCGGGCGTCCAGTTCGGCCGCACGGCGACCGGCACCGACAAGATGTCATCGAGCTTGGCCTTCGGCCGGCTCTTCAGCGCTGCTTGCACGGCGTGGACGTCGACCTTGTGATAGTGCGTGGCATGCAGGGTCGCGGCCGTCGGCGACGGAACCCAGGCGGTGTTGGCGCCGGCCTTGGGATGGGCGATCTTCTGTTCCAGCATCGCCGCCATCAAATCCGGCATCGCCCACATGCCCTTGCCGATCTGGGCGTGGCCGGCCAGCCCACATTCGAGCCCGGTGTCGACATTCCATGCCTCGTAGGCGGAAATCCAGGCGGCCTGCTTCATGTCGCCCTTGCGGATCATCGGCCCGGCTTCCATCGAGGTGTGGATCTCGTCGCCGGTGCGGTCGAGGAAGCCGGTGTTGATGAACACCACGCGTTCCCGCGCGGCACGGATCGCTTCCTTGAGGTTGACGGTGGTGCGCCGCTCCTCATCCATGATGCCCATCTTGATGGTGTTTTTGGCCATCCCGAGCAGCACCTCAACACGATCGAATATCTCGACGGCGAAGGCGACTTCCTCCGGCCCATGCATCTTGGGCTTCACCACATACATCGAGCCGGCGCGGGAATTGGCGCGGCGGCCCTTCGCTCCGACATCGTGCAGTGCGATCAGCGCCGTCATCGCCGCGTCCATGATGCCTTCCGGCACCTCGTTGCCGTCGCGGTCCAGGATCGCCGGATTGGTCATCAGGTGGCCGACATTCCTGACCAGCATCAGCGAGCGGCCGGGGACGGTGAGCTGGCCGCCGGCGGGCGTGGTGTAGGCGCGGTCGGGATTGAGCTTGCGGACAAAACTCTTGCCGCCCTTGACGATCTCTTCGGCAAGGTCGCCCTTCATCAGGCCGAGCCAGTTGCGGTAGACGACAACCTTGTCCTGCGCATCCACCGCCGCGACCGAATCCTCGCAGTCCTGGATGGTGGTCAGCGCCGATTCCAGGATGATGTCGGCAATGCCGGCCGGATCGGTGCGGCCGATCTGGTTGGCGCGGTCGATCACGATCTCGATATGCAGGCCGTTTTTAACCAGGAGCACGGCATCGGGGTTGGCGGCATCGCCGCGATAGCCGACGAACTGTTTGGGGTCGGCCAGCGTGGTGCCGCCGGCGCCGGCGCCGAGCTTCAGCGCGCCATGCGCCACCGAAAGGCCGTTGACGCCTGCCCATTTGCCCGAGGTCAGCGGTGCGGCCTCGTCGAGGAAGCTCTTCGTCCACGCCACGACCTTGGCGCCACGTGCCGGATTGAAGCTCTTGCCCTTTTCCGCGCCGCCGGCCTCGGGGATGGCATCTGTGCCGTAGAGCGCGTCGTAAAGCGAACCCCAGCGCGCATTGGCGGCATTGAGCGCATAGCGCGCATTCATCACCGGCACGACCAGCTGCGGTCCGGCAACGACAGCGATTTCCGGATCGACATTCTCGGTCGATACGCTGAAGGACGGACCCTCGGGAACGAGATAGCCGATCTCCTTGAGGAAGCCCTTGTAGGCCTTCATGTCAATCGGCGCGCCATTGTCGCGATACCATGCGTCGAGCTTTTCCTGCATGGCGTCGCGTTTTTTTAGCAGCATCCGGTTCTTTGGCGCAAGGTCGTGGACGATGGCCGAAAAACCGTTCCAGAACGCATCGGCCGCAATGCCGGTGCCGGGCAAGGCCTCACCAGCCACAAAATCATGCAGCTCGCGGGCAATCCGCAATCCGGCGATCTCGATGCGATCGGTCATCAGCTTGTCTCCAGACGAAAGGCTCGGGCGCGCCTTTGGCATGTCGGGTTGGCAGGGTCAATTCGGCTTAAGGTGAAGGGGCCATTTAGGCAAGGATGGCGAAGCGGCTGATCTCCCCCCTCGAGGGGGAGATGGCCGGCAGGCCAGAGGGGGTCGCCGGACATAAGGCGCCAGCCTCTTCTGTTCAAAGCAGGAGGTCGCGTCCGGTCGGACCGACCCCCTCTGTCGCCTTCGGCGACATCTCCCCCTCGAGGGGGGAGATCAACCGCTACACCGCAATTCTCGGCCGTCCCGAGGCCACCGCCACCACATGCGCCTCGATGAACATGCGTTGGGCTTCGACCGTGGAAACCTTGAACTCGGTCGCGACGTCGATCTCGGCGTTGTCGGTGCCGGCGTCCCGAGCGCGCTCAGCGACGATCGCCCGCACATCGGCCTCAGCGGCGGCGATCGCCGCCGCCTCGTCGAGGAAATCGCGCACCGTTTCTCCGGATGCGAGACGGAACAGCCCTTCCCTGGGCTGACTGACCCGCGCTTCGGCCGAGACCCTGACCTGGCCGACGACGGCACCGAGTGCGTTGGCGACATCGGTGTCTTCCGGCACCACGCAGTCATTGCCGACCAGAGGCGCCAGGCCGGCATAGTGCAACGGCGCCGAGGCGCCGAGGCCGATGACCGGGCGGTCGAGCGCGACGCTGAGCCGGGCTATGCCGGGATGGGCGTCGACGGCGCGCTGTACCAGCGCATGCGCGACCGTCGCTGCGCCATCGAGCCCGTCCTCGGCGAAGGCGGTTTCGAGGATGTATTCGGCCGACCAGCGCGTCAGCGTCACCAGCACGCGCTCCGAGATCACCTCCGGCGACGCGGCAATCGGCTGGCCACGGCCGTCACGCTTGCGGGCAAACAAGTCAGCGCCGAGGCGGGCGGTGGCGGCGTCCCAGTTGGCCTGCTTGCCCAGAACATGCGCCGCGTCCGACGGGGTGAAGCCGCAGATATGGACCAACCCGCGCGAGACCAGCCGGTTCAGAGTGGCGTTCTGGGCATTCGACGTCAGCAACCTGTCGAGGGCAAGCGGGGTCGCGCCGATGGCCTCGTAGAGCCGCGCTTCCGGCGCGGTGAGACCCGCGGCAAGCCTGTCCGGCACGCCGGTGCGAACCGCGAAGCGGCCATCCATGCGGCCGGGATTGGGCGCCCGCAGCTGGCGTTCGAGCTCCGATTTGACGGCGTCGCCATGCGCCATGCCGGCCAGCGCCAGCGGCACCAGGCGGCGCGGCCCAAGCAGGATTTTTGGGTTGAGCGAACCGTCTTCCAGCGCCACTTCGGAATCCCCGCCAAGACCGAAAGTGCGCATGGCGACGGCCTCGACCATGGTGCGGAAGCCGCCGACGGTCGCACCTTCGGGATCAAGCCGCGGACGGCCCTTGTCGAGCACCGCGACGTCGGTGGTGGTGCCGCCAATGTCCGACACCACGGCATTGTCGAGCCCGGTCATGTGGCGGGCGCCGACGAGGCTGGCCGCCGGGCCGGAGAGGATCGTCTCTATAGGCCGCTGCCGGGCGAACGCCGCCGAGACCAGCGCGCCGTCGCCGCGCACCACCATCAAGGGGGCAGCGATGTCGCGGGCTTCCAAAAACCCTTCGGTCGCAGCCACCAGCCGGTCGATCATCGAGATCAACCTGGCATTGAGCAGCGTCGTCAGCGCCCGGCGCGGGCCGCCGAGCTTGGCCGACAGTTCGTGGCTCGCGGTGACCGGCAGGCCGGTTCTGTCGCGGATCAGCTCGCGGGTGGCGATCTCATGCGCCGGGTTGCGGGTGGCGAAATAGGCGCAGACGGCAAAGCCGGACACCGAGGCACCGAGTTCCGGCAGGGCCTCTTCCAGTCCTGACAGATCAAGCTTGGCGGCATTGCCGTGGACATCGTGGCCGCCCGGACAAAACACCACCGGATCGGTGCCGAGCGCCGTCTTCAGCCCGTCGCGGGCGAGGTCGGCTTCGGAAAAGCCTATCATGACCAGCGCGACGCGGCCGCCCTGGCCCTCGACCAGCGCATTGGTGGCGAGCGTCGTCGACATCGACACCAGTTTGATCGCAGCCGGGTCGGTGCCGGCCTTTTCAAGCACCGCGTCGACCGCGCCGGAAATGCCGACGGCCAGATCATGCCTGGTGGTCAGCGCCTTGGCCTTGGCCAGCACCTTGCCCTTGTTCGGCCCCTGCTGCGGGCCTTCGGTCTCGGACCACAGCACGGCATCGGTATAGGTGCCGCCGGTGTCGATGCCGAGGAACAGGGGTTTTGGCTTGGTCTTGGCGGTCATTCTTGGCGGATCCGGACGGGTAGGGAATTTTACTTCCCCGCCCTTAACCGATACGAGCCCGCCGATAAAGCCGCGAGCGCTGGGCCAACGCGCGATGACCGTCATACGAACTCCGATCTCCCCCGAGAGAGGAGATCGGCAACTTTTGCCGCAACGCCAGGGGCATTTCTCCCTCCAACGCAAGAAGTCTTCTGGCGAGGATGCCGCTATTTGGCGGTGACAATGCCCTTCATCGAGCTGTGGATCGCACAATGGAATGGATGTGCGCCGGCTGCCGATACCTTGACCTTGGCGCTCTTGCCGGTGGCGAGATGGCCGGTGTCGAAGGAGCCATCGAGTGCGGTGGCGGTGTGCGTCATTGAGTCGGCATTGGTGAAAGTGATGGTATCGCCAACGGCGACCGAGATTTTCGACGGGTTAAATTTCATGCCCTTGATCTGGACCGCATGATTGGCGGCATAGGCGGGCATGGCAAAGGCAAGCAGAGCAAGAACGAGCATGGTGCGCATGATGGATTTCCTCCTGAGCGAACCCTCATCCTACACTAACGCTGGCGAACGGCCTTTCATGCCACGAAGCCAATCTTTTTATGCGACCCATCGCAAAACGGCTTGTTGGCCGAGTGGCCGCAGCGGCAGAGGAAGGTGCGTTGCGTGCGGTCGATCGTGTGGCCGGTGCCGGTGACGATCTCGACATTGCCCTCGAGCTTGAGCGGGCCGTTGGTGGTCGGCGTCACGTTCAGCGGGCCGTTGCGCGCTTCGAGCGCCGGCGTGTCCTTCAGCGCCGGTTCGCCGGTGGCGGTGAACCCCGATTTGGTGTGGCTGCCGTCGCAGAACGGCTTGTTTTCCGTAGCGCCGCAGCGGCAGAGCGTGGCGCGATAGAAGGTTTCGCCGTCGAGCACGATCTCGGCGTGCACGGCGAGTGGGCCGTTTTCGCGCAGCCGCACGGTGTTGACCACCGGCGGCTGCTCCTGCGGCCCGCCATCCTTCCTGACATAGGTGATGGCGCCGGACGGGCAGCTTTCGGCGAGGGCGACGATCTTTTCGACGCTGGCCGCATCGGGATGGATCCATTGCCCCGGCGCGTTGGGCACGAAGACATGCGGGTCGCCGAGCACGCAATTGCGCGAATGGATGCAGCGCTTGCCGGCAAAGCCGACGTCGATCTTCTCGCCTTCGACCGTGCCTGCCATTGCCGTGCTCCTGTTGCCTGGAGCACGCCGCGCCTCAAAGGGAGCTGTACGGCGTGCTCTGGGTGATCGTCTCGATGCAGGCTATGGCTCGAATGGGAAAACCGTCAAGCTGGCAAACCGGTCAGGGGACGAGATTGATCTCCTCGGTCTCGCCGCCGCTGCAGGTGTAGCAGCAATCCTCGCATTTTTCCTTGTTGCCGGGGCCGACGCCCCAATAAGTGCCTTCGTCGCCATCGACCCAGGCGCCGTAGCAGATCGATTCGCCCTCGTTGCAGGAAATCGGCAACGACTTGGTCTCGCCGTCGTCGAGGTAGAAATCCTTGCCGTTACCCGGCCAGACATAGTCGCGGTCCTGGCTGTAGAGCTCAAGACGCATGGCGTTGGGATGGCTGTTCTTGACGGTGAAGGTGACGTCGCCGGCATGGGCGGCTGGTGCAAACAGGATGGCAAGCGAAAACGCGGCGGCAAGCCGGCGCGCTGGTATGAAGGACATGGAAACCCCCGATGAAGAATCGGCCCCCACGGCCGATAGAGGGGATCATAGCCAAACATGTGCGGACGCTAAAGGGATGATGACGACAATCCCTGATATAATCGCAGAAGCTAAACGACGAACCGGCGTCATCGCAGGCTTCGCCTATCGCTGCCAGAAGGGCAGCTTGGCGATCTCTTCCTCCACCTGCCGTTCGGTCAAACCGATGTCGTCGATCAGATGCGGATTGACTTCCGAGATCCGCTTAAGGTCCCAGCGAAAGCGTGTCTGTTGACGCCAGGTCGCGATGGTGTTTCGCAGGGCGGCAAGGCTGTGGCGCCGGCGCGATGTCTGTCCCACACACATTCCCCGCCGCACTGCCTGATGCGGGGCCGATGCAAAGATATTGGTCATGACAACCTCCATGTGGCTTGGCGCCCTTAGGGTTTGAGAATGGGCCGCCCTCGATCTGAACGAGGTTGAATTCTGCAGGATATGGAGGGCGCCGTAATTAAGCCCTGCCAAATAGTTCTCAAAAGTTCCAAACGGGCCCTAACTCTTTGTTTTGGCGTCATTCCCAAGGGAAAGTTCTGGACGCCTTTTCCCCGGCAAACCGCCTCACACTTTTCGCGGAATTGCTCTATAGATGCGCCTATGCAGGGATCGCGCTTTGCTTTTGGTCCGTTCGTGCTTGATCCGGGTGCGGGAACGCTGCTTCGGAACGACGATCCCGTTGCCGTCGGCTATCGCGGGCTGAAGCTGCTTGCCGCACTCGTCGGACGGCCCGGCGAAATCCTCGAGAAAGCCGAGCTGATGGACGCGGCGTGGCCGGGGACGGCGGTCGAGGAAGGCAACCTCACCGTCCAGATCGCGCAGCTGCGCAAGCTGCTTGGTCCGCCCGCCGATGGCGGTGAATGGATATCGACGGTTCCGCGGGTCGGCTACCGCTTCACCGGCGCCATCGAACAGCTCGATCGTGCGAAGCGTAAACCCTTGCCGCTGCCCGACAAACCATCGATAGCGGTGCTGCCCTTCGTCAATCTCAGCAACGACCCCGAGCAGGAGGCCTTCGCCGACGGGTTGACCGAAGATTTGATCACCGACCTGTCCAGGGCCCCAGGCCTGTTCGTCATCGCCCGCAATTCGACCTTTGCCTACAAGGGCAAGGCGATGGACGTGCGCGCGATCGCCGAAGAGCTTGGAGTGCGCTATCTCCTGGAGGGCAGCGCCAGACGCGCCGCGGGGCGCGTGCGTATCAACGCCCAGCTGGTCGACGCCAAGAGCGGGGAGCATCTGTGGGCCGAACGCTTCGATCGCGGCCTGGACGATATCTTTGCCGTTCAGGACGAGGCCACGGCCAAGATCGTCGAGGCGCTGCTCGGCCGGCTGCGCGCGCCGCCGCCACGCAACCGGCCGACAAATCTCGAGGCGTACGATCTGTGCGTACGGGCGCGCAAGCTGATCGAGGAATCCCCGCAGACGGCACGGGAAGCGCATCTGCTGCTGACGCGCGCGGTGTCCCTCGATCCGGACTACGCCGAGGCTCATCGCTGGCTTGCCATGAACCACTGGATGGGATGGGTGCATTGGGGCGAGCCGGTCGACCCCAACCGGCGCATCGCGCTGGAACTGGCGCGCAAGGCCGTGGCGATCGATCCCAACGATGCCGGCTGCCGCTGGGTGCTCGGCAATCTGCTTGCCTATGAGCACAGCTTCGAAGAGTCGGACGCCGAATTCGCCAAAGCGTTCGAACTCGACCCGAACGAGGCCGACGCCTGGGCGACATTGTCCGACATCGCAGTGCTGGCCGGACGGGTCGAGGAAGGCCTCGAGCATATCCGCAAGGCGTTCCGGCTCAATCCCTATCCGGCAAGCTGGTACTATCTGACGCTCGGCGAGGCGCAGTATGCGGCGCGCGACTACGAAGCCGCCGTCGAGACACTGCGCCGGGAGGAGACCTATCGGACGAGCTCACGCCGTTTCCTGGCGGCAAGCCTGGCGCAACTCGGCCGGCTCGACGAGGCGCGCGCCGAGGTCGAACTGTTCCTCATCGGCAACCCGCATTTCACGACCGGCTACTGGGTCTGGACGGAGCCGTTCCGCGACACCGCGATGCGCGATCATTTCGTCGATGGTTTTCGCAAGGCGGGTCTTCCGGACTGACGTGGCCTCCTGCGTAGGTTCAGCTACTGGATGCACACTCTTCTGTGATTGGCGTAACTGATCAGCGCGAGGCTTGATTGCACCGTGGTTCCCCCAATCCGTCGCTGCTTCGCAGCGCCACCTTTCCCCCCTCCGGAGGGAAAGGAAGGGAGCTTTGCTGGACGAGCGTTGATGGCAAAAGAAGCTTGGCGCCTTTCCTCTACCCCGTCGATCGGGGGAGAGGTGGCTCGGCGAAGCCGAGACGGAGTGGGGGTCGACCAGCGCACCATAAGACAATGCATGCGCCAAGCTGCCATGCACGCTATCGGCAAGGACCAGCTGCTTGGAAATGTGTGCATACCGTAGCTAGATTCAGGACGCGCCAATCACGGCACCAGATCGATCGTTTCGGTCGTGTGTTCCACGCAGATGAAGCAACAGTTGTCGCAAGGCTGATCGTTATCAGGCCCGACACCGGCGGAGACGCGGTCATTGCCGTCGACCCAGGCGCCGTAGCAGATGCGCTCTCCGGAATTGCAGGAGAGCGGCACCGATTTCTGGGAATTCGGGTCGATCATGAACACCTTGCCGTTACCGGGCCAGATCGTCTCGCGGTCGCGGCTGAACAACTCGACCGCAACCCCTTCCTTGCGCAGGTTCTTGACGAAAAAGGCCATATCGGCAGCCTCGGCCGAATTGGTGCAGACCAGCGCCGCGAGCACGGCCATACGAAACAGCGTCACGGTCGGACCTCCCGAATCACCGCCGCAGAATCGCATGGCCGCCCATGCCTGTCGCTCGCGTTCTGACCTATTTCGCGCGGGAGCCTTCGGCCGCGATCTCCCGCCCCAGCCGCACCGTTTCGCCGACCAAAAGGTCGAGATCTTCGCGCCTTGTGCGGTGGTTGGCGATCGCCACGCGCAGCCAGTGCTCGCCATGCACGGTGGTGTCGGAGAGGGCGGCGATGCCCTGCTCCTGCAGCCGCAGCATGATCTCGGTGTTGAGTGCCTTCAGCGCCTCGCCGGTGACGCAAGGCTGATAGCGGAAGCAGACGATGTTGATGGTCGGCGACATGGCTAGCTCCAGCAGTGGCTCTGCCTCGATCAAACCGGCCAGATAAGAGGCCTGCGCGATGTTCTGGTCGATCAGGCGGCCGAATTTGTCGACGCCATGCTCTTTCAGCGCCATCCAGACTTTGAGCGCGCGAAAGCCGCGCGACGTCTGCAGCCCGTAATCGTGCAGCCATTCGCCCGAGGCAAGACCGCGCGGCGTCGATTCCAGATATTCGGGGGTGACCGCGAAGGTCCGGCGATGCGCGATGGCGTCCCTGACCAGGGCGCAGCCGACCTCGAACGGCGCGTGCAGCCATTTGTGCGGATCGAGCGCGACCGAATCCGCCCATCCGATGCCGGCAACGCGGTGCGCATTGTCAGGCGCGATCGCGATCAGCGCGCCGATGCAGCCATCGACATGGAACCACAGGTCTTCTTCGTGCGCGAGTTTGGCCAGTGCTCGCAGGTCGTCGATCGCGCCGGTGTTAACCGTGCCGGCATTGCCGATGACACAGGCCGGCCTGAAGCCGGCTTCGCGGTCTTCAACGATCGCCGTCCGCAATGCCGATATGTCGATGCGCAGGCCGGCGTCGGTCGGAATGCGGCGCAGCGCCCGGTTGCCGAGGCCGAGCGCTTCCATCGCCTTGCGGTGGCAGGAATGGATCTGGTCCGAGCCATAGAAACGCAGCGGCTTTTCGATGGCCGCGACGCCGTGCTCGCGCACGTCGATGCCGGCCTTGGTGTTGCGTGCCACGGTCAGGCCGATGATGTTGGCCATCGAGCCGCCGCTGACCAGAGTGCCGGAGGCGGAGGCGGGAAAACCCAGCATCTGCTTGCACCAGTTCACCACTTGGCTGTCCATCAGCCCGGCGGCGTGGTTGCCGCCGCCGAGATTGGAGCCCTGGATTGCCGCCAGGAAGTCGCCGAGCGCACCTGTGAAGTTGCTCGACCCCATATACCAGGCCCAGAAGCGCGGATGGATGTTGCCCATCGGGTAGGACATCACCGTGCGCGAGACCTCACCGTAGACAGCGGCCAGCGGCGCCGGCGATCGCGGCAGGGGTGCCGCGAAGGCCTCCCTCACATCCGCCGGCATTTCCCGCCAGGCCGGGCGGTCCCTGACATCGCTGAGATAGTCGACGGCATCGTCGATGACCCGGTGCGACAGGGCCTGAACTGCGGCCCAGTCGGCGGGGTCGAGTGTTTCCTCGGCGACCATGCCGAGGCTTTCCGGCGCGATATCCATGACGACCTCCCCGTCAAGCCGCGGGGAATTGGCAGCCGGACGTCGAGCGCGACAACGCCATCTCCTCGGCATCCATCTCGGTCTCGATGCCGTCGAACAGCGGCGTCGACATGTAGCGCTCGCCGGTGTCGGGCAGCATGCAGAGGATCACCGATCCGGCCGGCGCCTTTTCGGCGACCTGCAGCGCCACGGCGAAGGTGGCGCCGCCGGAAATGCCGGTGAAGATGCCTTCCTTCTGCGCCAAGGCCTTGGCCCACTTGATGCCTTCGGGCCCGGCAACCGGCATCACCTCGTCATAGAGGCTGGCATCGATCGCTTCCTGCAGGACGTTGGGGATGAAGTCCGGCGTCCAGCCCTGGATCGGATGCGGCTCGAAGGCCGGGTGGCTGGCGGCAGGGGCGCCATGGGCACCGCGCTGCTGCGCCTTGCCGCTGCCGACCAGCTGCGCATTGGCCGGTTCGGAGAGCACGATGCGGGTGTCCGGCCGTTCGCGGCGCAGCACGCGCGCCACACCGACGACGGTGCCGCCGGTGCCATAGCCGGTGACGAAGCAGTCGAGCCGCGAGCCGGCGAAATCATTGACGATCTCGCGCGCCGTGGTCGCCTCGTGGATGGCGGCGTTGGCGGCGGTTTCGAACTGGCGGGCGAGGAACCAGCCATTCGCCTCGGCCAGCTCAACCGCCTTCTTGTACATGCCAAACCCCTTTTCGGCGCGTGGCGTCAGCACCACCTTGGCGCCCAGCATACGCATCAGCTTGCGGCGCTCGACCGAAAAGCTGTCCGCCATCGTGACGACCAGCGGATAGCCCTTCTGCGCGCAGACCATGGCAAGCCCGATGCCGGTGTTGCCGCTGGTCGCCTCGATCACTGTCTGACCGGGCTTCAACGCGCCGCTGCGCTCGCCCTCCTCGATGATGTTGAGCGCCAGCCGGTCCTTCACCGAGGCGGCGGGGTTGAAGAACTCGGCCTTGACGTAGATCGTCGCATGGGCCGGTCCGAGATTGTTGATGCGGATCGCCGGCGTGTCGCCGACGGTGTCGAGAATGCTGTCGAACAGGCGGCCGCGCCCGGCCGTGGTTCTGATGTTCCGTTGCTGCAACATGGAAGAACTCCTTGTCTGTGCTCGTTGTCATCACAGGCCGGTTACAAACCGGCGGGTTGAGCGGCGAGGTTTCGAGACCTTGCCACGCTAGGACTGACGTGCCGGCGATGCGGCAACAGCCGCATGCGGCGCGAAATTCGCCGCCGGATGCGCCGTGTCGTGTTTGGTGATACAGCAAGGGCCGACAGGCCAGCGTGGGAGCAGGCGTGGGAACGGACGTGGAATCCGCACCATCGAGACTGGCCGGCGACAGGCCGATCCTGTCCGTGCGCCTGCTTGGATCGCTGGAAATCCTGCGTGACGGCGTGCCGGTGGCGCTGCCGGCGTCGCGCAAGCTGCGTGCACTGTTTGCCTATCTGGCACTGGCGCCGCACCCGGTCGGCCGCAGCCGCCTGTGCGAGTTGTTGTGGGATGTGCCCAACGATCCCCGCGGCGAGTTGCGCTGGTGCCTGAGCAAGTTGCGCGCCGCCCTCGACACACCGGACCGACGCCGGGTTGCCACCCAGGGCGACACGGTCGCGCTCGATCTCGATGGCTGCCTCGTCGACGCGCTGGAGATCGACCGTGCCGCCACGCAAGGGATCGCCACGCTGGACGCGGAGCAACTGCGGGCGCTGGCAAAACTCTTCGCCGGCGATCTGCTCGACGGGCTGGTGCTCGAGCGCAGCCCGCTTTTCGACAGCTGGCTGATCGCCCAGCGCCGGCGTTTTCACGCGTACCACGCCGCCGTGCTGGAACAGCTTGCCGCAAACCATCCGGCAGGCTCGCCCGAAATGTCCACGCATCTCGACAAATGGGTCGAGTTGGCGCCCTTCGACACGCGCGCGCATCTGGCCTTGCTGTCCAATCTGGCGGCGCGCGGCGCCATCGGCGCGGCCGAGGCGCATCTGGCTTCGGCGGCTCGCCTGTTCCAGTCGGAAGCGCTGGATTTCGCCCCACTTCGCGCGGCCTGGCAGGCAATCCGCGACCAACAGTCCGGCAGCCCGCTTAAGGAGCAGCCGGCCGGCCTGTCCACACTACCGCCTTTGGTCGTCCCATCAGGCGATGCCGGCCCGGTCGAGCCGAGCCAGGCCTCGCTGGCGGTGATGCCGTTTGTCGAAGAAAGTGGCGCGCGCGGCGGGCTGGCCGACGGTTTCACCCATGACATCATCACCCGTCTCGCCAAGCTTCGGGATTTCTTCGTCATCGCGCGCGGATCAGTGTTCGCGCTGGCGCAGACGACCATCGCGCCGGAGGAGGCCGGCAGAAAGCTTGGCGTCGACTATGTCGCCACGGGCACCGTGCGCAGCACGGCCGGCCGCCTCATCGTCAGCGTCGAACTCGTCGAAGTGCGCACCGCCAGGATCGTCTGGGCTGACACCTTCGAGCGCCGGCCCGACGACCTTTTCGCCGTGCTCGACGATATCGGCGACAGCATTGTGTCGTCGATCTCGGCCGAAATCGAAACGGTCGAGCGCAACCGCGCCATGCTCAAGGCGCCCAATTCGCTCAATGCCTGGGAGGCCTATCATCGCGGCCTCTGGCACATGTACCGCTTCACCCAGGCCGAGAACGAGCAGGCACGGCATTTCTTCGACAGGGCTTTGCAGCTCGATCCCACCTTTGCCCGCGCCTATGCCGGCCTGTCCTTCACCCACTGGCAGAATGCCTTCCAACGCTGGGGCGACCGCGATCGCGAAAGCGCGCTGGCCTATGAGAGCGCCGGCCACAGCCTGCTGGTCGACGACCACAATCCGGCCGCGCACTGGGCGATGGGGCGGGCGCTGTGGCTGCGCGGCGAGCAGGACGGGTCGCTCTCCGAACTGGAACGGGCGGTGGATCTCAGCCCGAATTTCGCGCTCGGCCATTACGCGCTGTCCTTCGTCCATTCGCAGTCGGGCGACCCGCAAGCGGCGATAAGCTCGTCGGACCATTCACGGCATCTCAGCCCCTTCGACCCGCTGCTGTTCGGCATGCTGGGAGCGCGCGCCATGTCGCATGTCCGGCTCGGCCAGTTCGAGGAGGCGGCCGACTGGGCGCTGAAGGCGGCGGCGCGGCCCAATGCCCATACCATCATCCTGGCGATCGCCGCGCACTGCCTGGCGCTGGCCGGCCGGCTCGACGAGGCGCGCGGCTTTGCCGCCGCCATCCGCAAGACATTGCCGGATTATCGCGCCGACGATTTCATCCGCACCTTCCGCTTCGAGCCGGACGCCGAGGCGCTGTTCCGTCAAGGCGCCAGACGGATCGGGCTCGGCTGATTTCGCGCTTGAAGGTCCGGTGTTAACGAAGTCGGAAGGAGTTGCTTAACAGTTCACCTCTATGTGACCCCTCGGGGGGTCCATGGCAAAGTGAGTATGATGAGCGACAGCCCCGACAAGCGCAGCAACGAATGGCGCGCCATTCTTCATGTACAGGCCCGCGTCGCCGTCCTGTTCGTTCCTGTCGTCGCCAGCCTGCTGATCATCGCGGCGCTTGCCGGCAATGAGCGCAAAGCCGTTCCCGATGTCGACCGGACGGTCACAGGGTCCGTGCGATAGACGGAGCGGCTCTGAGCCGCCTTTCGGGAAGCCCCGAACCAGAATAGTGCCTTAGAGGTCCGTCAGCTCTTCGCGGCGGACGCCGGGAAGGGGCGGCAGGCGTGCGCTATCGGCGGGTCGTCATTTGGCGCTAAGGTCGCCAATGGCTACGACACTGAATGAATGGGCCCGAACGATCAAGCGCGACGTGCATGCGCTCTACCTCGCCGCGCGCGATCCCCGGACGCCGTGGTATGCCAAGGTGCTTGCCGTGTGTGTCGCAGGCTACGCCTTGTCGCCGATCGACCTTATTCCCGATTTCATCCCCGTGGTTGGCTACCTCGACGACGCGATCCTGGTCCCTTTGGGCATCCTTGCCGTGGTCAAGATGATACCGCCCGAGGTCATGGCAGAACACAGGGAGGCCGCCGCCCTTGCCGTCGACAGGCCAGTGAGCGCGCGGCGCGGCGGTGATCATCGCCTGTATCTGGGTCGCTTCGGTCGCGCTGGCAGGATGGCTGGCGTATCGATACTTCGCGGGCTGATCTTGAAGCCGCGTCCAGTAGTGTGGAAACAGCGCGATTGCGCTTCCGAACGCGTCTTTAAAGCATCCATTTGGCATGGGTTTCCGTGGTTGGTTGTGAGGTGGATTCTTGAAAGCCCTCAATGAACGTCGCATCCATCAGATCTTTGAGGTCAGCGTATGGCTGAAGGGCGCGCATGCCCTGATCGAATGCATCGGCGGGATTCTGCTCTATGTCGTCACGACCGATACCATCGCCTCCTGGGTCAATGCCCTCACCGCGGAGGAATTGATCGAAGATCCGAACGACTTCATAGCTGGCCATCTGTCGCAGATGGCAAGCCATTTCTCGATCGCCAGCAAAGAGTTTTATGCCTTCTACCTGCTCAGCCACGGCCTGATAAAGCTTGCCCTGGTTGTCGGGCTTTTGAGAGGCAAGCTCTGGTCTTACCCGGCCTCGCTCGCGGCTTTGGGCTTATTCATGGTCTATCAAGTCTATCGCTACTCATACGCCCATTCCTTCGGCCTGCTGGTCCTGACCGTCTTCGATGCGGTCGTCATGGTGTTGATCTGGCACGAGTGGAGGATCGTACGACAGCACAAGCCGGCATGACGGTTGCGTTGCCGGCCTTGTCGCTGTTTCCTGAACGCCGCACAAAATGGAGCGACGGCTCACGTTACAAGCGCCTGATCGCAGCAGCGCCCTGCTTTGCCGGCGGAACCCATGCACCCGCCGAACATTGTCTCCCTGGACAGCCCCTGGAGGACGTGATGACCAGAGCCTTCGATATCAACGAAAACACCGAAGAAAATCCCAAGCGCCCGCCGCAGCCTGAGACGGGCGACGATCTCAGGAAAAAGAAGGTCGGGGGCAAAGCCTTCCAGGTAAACGAGAACAGCGTCGACAATCCGACACCCGCGCCGGTGACGCCAAAGCGGGACTGATCGCGAGCTCGGCATATCAGGCAAGAAAAGGCCCGGACGACCGGGCTTTTTCATCTCTGGAGCCGGCTGTCCGGTGGCGTCTCAATAAAATCGCGGGATCGGACCGTTCTGCGGCGTCGTGCGGTCGCCGAGGTCGAGAAAGACCTCGTCGACATAGCACCACCCCCAGCCTTCGGGTGGGTCATAGCCCTCGATGACGGGATGGCTGGTGGCGTGAAAATGTTTGGTGGCGTGGCGGTTGGGCGAGTCGTCGCAGCAGCCGACATGGCCGCAGGTGCGGCAGAGCCGCAGATGCACCCACCATGAGCCGCTCTTCAGGCATTCCTCGCAGCCGAGTGCGCTCGGCGTGACGTCCTTGATCCCTACCGCATGCTTGCATTCGTCCGCCATCACACTCTCCCGACCAGTTGCGACTCAACTATTCCTTTTTACGCAATTCCGGGCGGAAAGGCCGTTACACACTTTTCCTGGAATTGCTTTCCATGGTTTGGCTGCCGTCTCGCGCAAGATAAGCATGCAGCGCCGCGACCACCTGGGCGCCTTCGCCGACAGCCGCCGCGACGCGCTTGACCGAACCGCAGCGCACGTCGCCGATGGCAAACACGCCGCTGCGGCTGGTTTCCATCAGGCCATGTTCCGGGCCGAGCTCGGATCCGGTGCGGACGAAACCCTTGGCATCCAGCGCCACATTGCACTGCGCCAGCCAGTCGGTGTTCGGATCGGCGCCGATGAACAGGAAGAGGTGGCGGATCGGACGCGTCGTCTGCTCGCCGCTGACGCGGTTGCGCCAGCGGACAGTGGCAAGATTGCCCGCCTCGCCCTCCAGCGCCTCGATTTCGGTCTCGGTCAGCACCTCGATGTTCGGCTGCGCCTTGATGCGCTCGACCAGGTAGCGCGACATCGAAGCATCGAGGCTGCCACCGCGCGCCAGCAGCGCCACTTTGCGCGCATGGCTGGCGAGGTAGACCGCCGCCTGGCCGGCCGAATTGCCGGCGCCGACCAGCGCCACCTCCTGGCCGGCACAAAGCCGCCCTTCGATGGGCGAGGCCCAATAGTGAACTGAAGTTCCCTCGAACTGCGACAGATTGGCGACATCGAGGCGGCGGTAGCGCGCGCCGCTGGCGATCACCACGCTGCGCGTGCGCACCGTCTCGCCGTCGCCGACATCGAGCAGATAGCGGGCGCCTGAATTGTCGGTCGCGGCGCTCAACAGCTTCGCCTCGTCCGGGATCACCATTTCGACGCCGAATTTCTGTGCCTGGTTGTAGGCGCGCGCCATCAGCGCCATGCCGGTGATGCCGGTCGGGAAACCGAGATAGTTCTCGATGCGGGCCGAGGCGCCCGCCTGCCCGCCGAAGGCCCGGCAATCGAGCACGATGGTCGACAGCCCTTCGGAGGCCGCATAGACCGCGGCCGCCAGCCCCGCCGGGCCGGCGCCGACAATGGCCACATCATAAAGCGTATCGGCATCGATCGGCCTGAGCAGGCCGATGCAGCGGGCGAGGTCCTTCTCGCCGGGATTCATCAGCAGCCTGCCGTTCGGACACAGCACCACCGGCAGATGGTGCGGGTCGACGTCGAAGCGCTCGACCAGGGTTTTGGCGCAGGGGTCGCTGCCGGAATCGAGCACGCGGTGCGGCTGGCCGCTGCGGGCCAAAAAACCCTGCAGCCGCAACACGTCGGCATTGCCTGATGGTCCGATGATGATCGGCCCGCTGGTGGCGCTTTCCAGCAGCCCGACGCGGCGCAGGATCAGCGCCCGCATGATGCGCTCGCCGAGATTGGCCTCCTGCACCATCAGGTCGCGCACGCGCTGCGAGGGAATGACGAAGGCCTCGACCGGTTCGGCGGCCTCGGCATTGACCAGCGAGGGCCGGGCCGAAAGCTGCGCCAGTTCGCCGACGAAGCTGCCCGGACCGTGGGTGACGATCGTTTCGCGCCGGCCGAGGCCATCCTGGGTGATGTCAACCTTGCCCGACAGGACCAGGATCAGGCCGGGCGCGACATCGCCGGCCTTGATGATGTGCTCGCCGGCGGCATAGGCGCTGGCCTCGCCGAACCGGCGCATGCGCTCGATGTCGGCCTCGGTGAGCGTCGGAAAGGCCTGGTCGCGGCGGGCGCCGAAGATTGCGGTGCTGGATTGAGACATGGCCGCAAGCGTAGCGAAGCCGTCGCGGAGTTTGAAGTGGTTTGTTCAGCGCCTAGCCGCGAGGGCAGGTTTGGTTGACGGCGGCCGTCGACTTGCTCGTTCCGGGATGACGACTGGAGGCTCTAGGATCGGTTCTATCGACGGTGTCAGCGCCTGACAGCCAATTGTCAGCTGCGTCGTGAGACATTGTTGCCGAATGCCGCGAAGCCGATTCGCCGGCACCGGATTCAAGGTGCAACGTAGCCCATGAAACAGATTGCCCTGTCCCTTTTCGTGATCGCGTCTTCAGGCGCCTATGTAGCCTATGTATGGGACCAGGCAGGCAAGGGTCCTGCCGGCGACATGATCGACGCTGCGAGCCCCGCCAATGCCGCCAAGGACAGCGTGTTGCAGACGCCGCTCGATTCAGCGCCTGCTCGGGCCGGCGCCGTTGCGCCATCCGCCCTGACCGCTCCCGCGATCGAACGGCAGGGCGTGCAGCTCGAGCCGCCGGCAACCCAACCGGCCACGGTCGGCAGCGAAACCACCGCCGCTATCGCCGCGCCCGCCCCGAAGCCGCGAGCGGCAAAGCCGGCAGCCGCCGGGGAGCAGCCACTTGCAGCCAGCCAGCCGCAGTTTTCGACCGCGCCAGCGCCGGAACAGACGCCGGCCAAGCTCGTCGCCGATGCCGCGCCGCAAACAGCGTCCTTCGCCGCAACCCCGGCCGTCTACATCCCCATTCCCCAGCCGAGGCCGAACTATCCGCAAGCACCCGCCCGCGTCATCAAAGCCGGCATGAAGGCGACCGTGGGTAGCGGCACGAAGCCGGCGGGGCATGGCTTTGCCGACGGCACCTACACCGGCCCCGTCACCGATGCCTATTACGGCCTCATCCAGATTCAGGCTTCCATCCAGGGCGGCCGTCTCACGGCGCTCAAAGTGCTGAAATACCCGTCCGACCGCCGCACTTCGATCAGCATCAACAGGCAGGCGCTGCCGATGCTGCGTGACGAGGCGATCAGTGCGCAGAGCGCCAATGTCGACATCATTTCGGGCGCCACGCTGACCAGCAGGGCCTTCATCCAGTCGCTTGGCGGTGCGTTGAAGAAAGCGTCGTCCTGATCCATGCGTGACACGAGGATCTTGATGGGCATGCCTATCACCGTCGACATTGGCGGCGCCTCCGGCGCGGCACTTGTCGACACGGTCTTCGACTATTTCGAGCACATCGACCGGCGCTTCAGCACCTACAGGAGCGACAGCGAGATTTCGGCCATCAACCGGGGTGATCTTCCGATCCGCGACTGGAGCGGCGAGATGATGGAAGTTCTGGCTCTCGCCGCTCAGACGAAAGACCAGACAGATGGGTATTTCGACATCCGCAAGCCCGACGGATCGCTGGACCCGTCCGGCATCGTCAAGGGATGGGCCATCCGCAATGCAGCCGGCATGGTTCAGCGGGCCGGCGTCGGCGATTTCTTCATCGAGGCGGGCGGCGACATCCAGTCCCGCGGCAGGAATGCTTCGGGCCTCGACTGGAGCGTCGGCATCCGCAATCCCTTCAATGCCGAAGAGATCATCAAGATCGTCTATCCGCGCGGACACGGCGTCGCCACCTCCGGCACCTATGTGCGCGGGCAGCATATCTACAATCCGCTCGGGACCGGCGATCCGATCACCCAAATCGTCAGCCTGACGGTCATCGGGCCGGATGTGCTCGAAGCCGACCGTTTCGCCACCGCCGCCTTCGCCATGGGCCGGGAGGGCATTCTTTTTCTCGAACAGGCGCCTGGCCTCGAAGGCTACGCCGTCGACGGCAACCGTCGAGCTACGCCGACGAGTGGCTTCGGAGCTTTCTGCCAGCCATGATCAAGACCATCGACCGGTTTCTCGACCATCAGACCATGTACCGGCTGGTCCTCTACTATCTGATCGCATTGCTGGGCACGGCCTTCGTGCTCGGCTTCCTCAAACTCGTGCCGCATGATCCGGTCATGCTCGCCTTCACGACGGGGCTGATGCTGGCCGCCTGCTGGATCGCCAACAGGGTTTTTGCCGCCGTCTTCAAGGTTCCGGCCAACAACGAGTCGGTCTACATCACAGCTCTCATCCTGGCGCTCATCCTCGATCCGGTGGCCGCCACGGACCTCAAGGGGATAGGCGCGGTGGTGTTCGCCTGCGTCTGGGCGATTTCATCCAAGTTCATCCTCGCCATCGGCAGGAAACACCTCTTCAATCCCGCCGCACTGGGCGTGGCGCTGACCGCGCTGCTTCTCGACCAGCCGGCCACCTGGTGGGTGGGCGGCAATTTGCCATTGCTTCCCGTCGTCCTTGCCGGCGGCATCCTCATCGTGCGCAAGCTGCGCCGGCTCGATCTGGTCGCCACCTTCGGTGTGGTCGCGCTGGCGACAATTCTGGCGACCACCGAGCCGTCGCAATACGCCACCGCGTTGACGGAGACGCTGGGCTCATCGCCGCTGCTGTTCTTCGCCTTCGTGATGCTGACGGAGCCGCTGACGGCGCCAACGACACGGTGGCCGCGCATCGCCTTCGCCGCCATCGTCGGCTTCCTGTTCGCGCCCAACATCCATGTCGGCTCGCTCTATTTCACACCGGAACTGGCGCTTCTGACCGGCAATCTCTTTGCCTACGCCGTGAGCCCGAAAGGACGTTTCGTGCTGACGCTCGAACGCATCGAGCAATCGGCCGTAGACAGATACGATTTCATCTTCAGCTCACCGCGAAAGCTTGCCTTCCAGGCCGGCCAGTATCTGGAATGGACGCTTGGTCTCGACCGATCGGACAATCGCGGCAACCGCCGCTATTTCACGGTCGCATCGGCGCCCACGGAGCAATCCATACGACTTGGCGTCAAGTTCTACCCGCAATCGAGCGCCTTCAAGCAAATGCTGGGCACGATGAAGCCGGGCAGCACGATCCACGCCTCCCAACTGGCCGGCGACTTCACCCTGCCGGCCAATCCCGAGACCAAGATTGCCTTCCTGGCCGGCGGCATCGGCATCACGCCATTCCGCTCGATGCTGCAATATCTCATCGACAGCCGTGAAAAGCGGCCGATCGTCGTCCTCTACGGAGCCGAGACCCGGCAGGACATCGCCTATCGCGATGTGCTCGGCGAGGCGAGGCGGGAACTGGGCATCAGGACGGTGTTTGCCGTGGCTCGGGGGCCGAGCGCGGCCAGTATCCCGGCTACATCGACGCGCGCCTAGTGCGCCTCGCCATCCCCGACTATCTGGGGCGGACCTTCTACATTTCCGGGCCCCAGGCCATGGTCAAGGCGCTGCGCGACACGCTGCTGGCCATGGGCGTTCGCCGTTCGAAGATAAAGGTCGACTATTTCCCCGGCTTTGCCTGAGCGTCGGTCAGCCGTGCCGGGGCAAGGCTATGGTCACCACCAGGCCCGGATCGGCGTTGGTCATCGTCAGGCGTCCGCCATAGGCTTCGACAATGTCCGAGACGATGGCCAGGCCCAGCCCGCTGCTGCCGCCCTTGCTGTCCAGCTGCACGCCGCGTGACAGTGCGGATTCCCGGTCCGCATCAGGGATGCCCGGGCCGTCATCGGCGACGGCGATCGACACCTCGCCCTCGCTTGCCCACGCATTGACCTGAACCGAGGATCTTGCGAAGCGCGCCGCGTTCTCCACCAGATTGCCCAGGATCTCCGAAAGGTCGCCTTCTTCGACCGGCGCCACAAAATCCTCCGCGACGTCGATCAGGAACGAGAGCTGCTTGCCGCCCGGCGTGCGCTTGATGACGGCGATGACGCCGGCCGCGGCTTCCCTGACCCGGCACGATGCCTTGCCGGAAACGCCGGGCGCCAGACGGGCGCGCGCGAGTTCCCGCTCGACATGACGTCGGATCGCTCCGGCGCTCTTCTCGATCTCGTCGGCCAGCTCGGTTTCGCCCTTCCCGCGCAAGGTCCGGATGTCGGCCGACAGCACCTGCAGTGGCGTCTTGAGGCCGTGCGCCAGGTCGGTGGCGCGCGACCGGGCGCGCGCAAGGGCCTTCTCCTGCGCATCGAGCAGGCGGTTGATTTCGTCGGCGAGCGGCTGCACCTCGCTCGGCGCCGCCACGTCAAGCCGCGCGGTTCGCTGCGCGATCACGTTTCGAACGGCGACCCTCAGGTTTTCCAGCGGCGCGAGGCCAACGGTGATCTGGATGAAGAAGGCCGCCATGAGGGCGGCGGCAAGCAGGACGAGCGCGGGGACAAGATCGCGGACATATTCGCGCACCGACACTGTGACGCTGTGATGGTCTTCCGCCACGATGGCGCGAAACGACCGGCCGTCGGCATCGGTTATGGTGCGCACCACGGCTACGGTGAGTTCGCCGCCAGGCCCCTTGAGCTCCTCGATCTTTCTCAGTTCGCCGCTCGCCCCCTGATCGGGCAGCGCAAGCGTTGCGTCCCACAACGAACGCGAGCGCACCAGGCTATGGCTGACCAGGTCTTCCACCTGCCAGTAGTGACCAGACAGTGGACTGATGAAACGCGGGTCGGTAAGGTCCGGCGCGACCGACAGCCGGCCGTCGGCCGCGAAGCTGGTCGCGCCGATCAGTTCGTTGAGATCGACGGTCAGTTCGCCGACGATGCGTCGTTCGACGTTCTTTTCGAACAGATAGCGCAGCCCGACCCCCGCGATGGCAAGAGCGACGAGGATCGAGATGGTTGCCGCCGACCAGAGCCTGAAGCGGATCGAATTGCCCATCAGGACGGCTCGTCGGGCACGAAATACCCGAACCCGCGCCGTGTCTCGATCACGTCGTTGCCGAGCTTGCGGCGCAGGCGCGCGACTATGACCTCGATTGCGTTCGGATCGCGATCATTGCCGGAATCATAGAGATGCTCGGCGAGCTCGGTCGGCGCCACCACGCGCCCGGCATGATGCATCAGGAACGCCATCAGCCGGTATTCCAGCGGCGACAGTGCGACGGGAACGCCGCGCAGCGAAATGCGCATCTGGCGCGTGTCGAGAAGCAGCGGTCCGGATTTCAGCACCGGTGCCGCCTGGCCCGTTGAACGACGCAGGATCGCGCGCAGCCGCGCCAGCAGCTCGTCCATTTCGAACGGCTTGGGCAGGTAGTCGTCGGCGCCGGCATTTATGCCTTCGACGCGCTCGGTCCAAAGGCCCCGCGCCGTCAGGATCAGGACGGGAAAGCGGCGCGTATTGGCCCGCCAGCGCTTCAGCACCGTCAGGCCATCGAGTTTCGGCAATCCAAGATCGAGGATCGCTGCGTCGTAGTTCTCGACGTCACCCGCGAACCACGCGGCTTCTCCGTCGCGCACGGTGTCGACGGCCATTCCCGCGGCCTTGAGCACCGCCGCTATGTCGCCGGCGATACGGGGTTCATCCTCGGCAAGGAGTATCTTCATCAGTCACCGCCCCTGCCGCGCATCAGCACTCCGGCGCCGGCGTCCACGTCGACGATCCTGCGGCGTCCGTCAGCGGCAACGACCTGGAACCGATAGACCCACCGGTCGCCTATCCGGATAAAATCGAGAGCCACGATGTCGCCGGGAGCTTCGGCGTGAACCACGCCCAGGATGTTGGACAGGCCCTTTATTTCCCCCGCGCTCGTAAAGGTCCCGCGCCCGGTCGTGATCGCCGTCGTCATCCTCGTCCGCGCGGGCGTGGAGCGGTCGAAGCAGGACAAGGCCGACCAGGCTCGCCATCGCCAAACGTTTCAGTATCGGTTTCATCCAAAGGCCATATAGCAGACCTTGTGTTTCAATCCGGCTCGTCATCTGGTCAGTCGCTGGTCCGGAAACACGACAAAGGGCATCGGGCCGCCAGCGTTTGACTGGTGATCAGGAGCCACTTGTCCCCGGCAGCATTCGCTTGAGCACGTCGTCCTTGCGGACATAATGATGCCAGAGCGCAGCCGCCGCATGCAGTCCGGCAAGGATGAGGATCAGATTGGCGCAGAGGCTGTGCAGTTCCCTGATGGATCGGGCCGTGGCGCTGTCGGGAGACACCGGAGCCGGAATGGTGAAGAGGCCGAAGAAGCTCAAGGCGTCGCCCCGGTACCAGGTCACCAGGACGCCAAGGACCGGAATGGCGACAAGCAGCCCGTAAAGCACGAGATGCGCGACCTTGGCCACCCATCGTTCCAGCTCCGACATTTCCTGCGGCAGCCCCGGCGTTCCCAAGGCCAGGCGCAGGCCAATACGGATGACGACCAGCGCGAACAGCAGCATCCCAAACGAGATGTGGAACCACCAGACGAGCGCCCGGCCAGGGTCGTTGCGTGGAAAGATATCCGCGACATAAGTCAGGCCGTAAAGGCCGATAACCAGCAGAAACACGGCCCAATGCATGGCCTTCTGGGCGCTTGTGTAGGTAGGATTCATCCGCGAATTCCAGTTTTGAATGTTTTTAAACTAGCCGCGATCATGTCAAAGCTTTGTCGGGCGGCCCTTTCGACCGCAATCGAGGAGGCAGCGGCGGTTCGTCCGACGAGAGCGGTTCTGGAATCGGGCTTTGGCGATCGTGATCTGGCGGGACATTGGCCGGAGGAACCTGTCAATTCGCTGACAGTCGGGCACCGGACAACGCCGACATGCCGGACAAAGAAAAAGCCCGGACAAGCCGGGCTTTTTCTCAGGGGTCTCTGAACCAAAGAACGGTTCGAAACGGGAATTTGGTGCCCAGAAGAGGACTCGAACCTCCACTCCTTGCGGAACACGGACCTGAACCGTGCGCGTCTACCAATTCCGCCATCTGGGCTGGTGCGGGCTCATGTAAGCGGGCAAGCGATTGCTGTCAACGCGCTTTTTGGACCATGCCGCCGAAAGCTGGAATCCCGGCCTTGGCAAAGGCGCATGTCCCAGCCGGAGCCCAGACTTCCGCTTGCCGGCTCAGCAAGCTTGGACTCTCTGCTTGACGCAATTCCGGACGGAAAACCGCACACACTTTTCCTGGAATTGCTTTAGCCCTCCAGCACTTCCTTCGACGCCACGGTCGAATCGGCGTTGAGCTGGTAGATGACCGGCACGCCGGTGCCGAGTTCCAGCTTGACGATCTCCTCGCCCGACTTGCCGTCGAGCGCCATGATCAGCGCGCGCAGCGAGTTGCCGTGGGCGGCGACCAGCACGGTGCCGCCGCGCAGCACGTGCGACTGCATGTCATGCAGATAATAGGGCCAGACGCGCGCGCCGGTGTCCTTCAGGCTTTCGCCGCCGGGCGGCGGCACGTCGTAGGAGCGGCGCCAGACATGCACCTGCTCCTCGCCCCACTTCTTGCGGGCATCGTCCTTGTTGAGGCCGGAAAGGTCGCCATAGTCGCGCTCGTTGAGCGCCTGGTCGCGGATGGTCTTCAGATCGCTCTGGCCGACCGCGTCGAGAATGTGCTGGCAGGTTTTTTGCGCCCGGGTCAGCGCCGAGGTGAAGGCGATGTCGAACTTCAGGCCACGCGCCTTGAGTTTCTGGCCGGCGGCCTTGGCCTCGGCATGGCCCTGCTCGGTCAGGTCGACATCACGCCAGCCGGTGAACAGGTTCTTCAAATTCCATTCGCTCTGGCCATGGCGCACGAGCACGAGGGTTCTCGACATTTTTGCTCCTACTAGCTGGTTGTGATTTGCTCAGCTCAGGCCGAGCACGTCCCGCATCGAATACAGTCCCGGCTTCTTGCCACGGGCCCAAAGGGCCGCCTTGACGGCGCCGCGAGCGAAGATGGCGCGGTCCTCGGCATGGTGGGACAGCGTGATGCGCTCGCCGGTGCCGGCCAGGATGACGCTGTGGTCGCCGACGACCGAACCACCGCGCAGCGTGGCGAAGCCGATCGTGCCGGTTTTTCGCACGCCGGTATGGCCGTCGCGTGAACGCACGTCATTGCCGGCCAGCGCGATGCCGCGCCCGGCGGCGGCGGCCTCGCCGAGCAGCAATGCGGTGCCCGATGGTGCGTCGACCTTGTGCTTGTGATGCATTTCGAGGATCTCGATGTCGAAATCGTCGGCATCGAGCGCGCGTGCCGCCTGTTCGACCAGCACCGCCAGCAGGTTGACGCCGAGGCTCATATTGCCCGACTTGACGATCGTCGCGTGGCGCGCCGCGGCCGCGATCTTGGCATTGTCGTCGGCCGAACAGCCGGTGGTGCCGATGACATGGACGATGCGCGCCTGCGCCGCATAGCCGGCGAATTCGACTGACGAGGCCGGCGTGGTGAAATCGAGGACGCCATCGGCCTTGGCGAAGATCGGCAGCGGATCGTCTGATATCGGCACATTGATGATGCCGATGCCTGCCAGCTCGCCGGCATCCTTGCCCAGATGAGGTGAGTCCGCGCGCTCGACCGCGCCGATGACGCGCGCGCCGGGGATGGTATGGATGGCGCGGACCAGCGTCTGGCCCATGCGGCCGGCGGCACCGACCACCACAAGGCCCATATCGCTTGCCGGCTTGCCGGTTGCCGATGTCTCGCTCATGCCGTGCTCCGGGCGATGTTCCGCGTCTCAAAGTCCTTGGACGAAGTCTGGATCGATACGCTGTCGTCGACAAGCCCCAGACCCTTGACGCCCTGTATGCGGTGGAAGCGGGCATAGATGCTGTCCGGGTCAGCCATCAGCGTCGCATGGGTGCCTTCCTCGACCAACCGTCCCTCTTCCAGCACGATGATGTGGTCGGCATTGACCACCGTCGACAGCCGATGCGCTATGACGATCGTCGTGCGGCCTTGCATGACATGGGCCAGCGCCTCCTGGACGCGCGCCTCCGCCTCATTGTCGAGCGCCGAGGTCGCCTCGTCGAGCAGCAGGATCGGCGCCTGACGCACGATGGCGCGGGCGATCGAGACGCGCTGGCGCTGGCCGCCCGACAGCGTCGAGCCGCCTTCGCCGACCGGCGTGTCGTAACCTTGCGGCTGCTGGCGGATGAACTCATCGGCTGCCGCCTGTTTCGCCGCCTGCTCGATCTCGGCGTCCGTGGCCGACAGCCGACCGTAGCGGATGTTGTCGCGGATCGTGCCCTCGAACAGATAGGGCGCCTGCGCCACATAGGCGATCGACTGGCGCAGCGAATGCTTGGTCACCTTCGAGATGTCCTGGCCATCGACCTCGATGCTGCCCTGGTCGACGTCGTAGAAGCGCTGCAAGAGCGCCACCATCGTCGACTTGCCGGCGCCCGATGCGCCGACGATGGCGGTGACCTTGCCGGCCGCGGCGGTAAAGCTCAGGTTCCTCAGCACCGGCATGTCGGCGTTGTAGCCGAACGTCACATTGTCGAAGCGCACCTCGCCAGTGGTGATCCTGGCCTCGACAGCGTCGGGGGCATCGCCCTGTTTCGGCTCCAGGTCGAGCAACTCGTAGATCATGCGCGCGTTGACCAGCGCACGTTCCATCCCGACCTGCGTGCGCGCCAGGCGTCTTGCCGGATCGTAGGCCATGATCAGCGCGGTGATGAAGGAAAACACCGCGCCCGGTGGTTGTCCAAGCACCAGTGCCCGGTAGCCGGAATAGGCAAGCACGGAGGTAATGGCGAGACCGCCCAGAATCTCGGAAATCGGCGACAGCCGCTCCGCGACGCGGGCGATCTTGTTGTTACGCTGCTCGGCCGTATCAGCCATGATGCCGATGCGGCGCGCCAGCTCGTCCTCCAGGGTGAAGGCCTTGACGATGGCGATGCCTTGCGTGGCCTCCTGCACGGACCCGTTCAGCCGCGAGTTGATCAGCACGGATTCCCGGTTGATACGCCGCAGTCGCCGGGTGATGTAGACGACGGCCCAGATCAGCGGCGGCCCGATCAGCAGCGAGCTGAGCGACAACACCGGATCCTGGTAGATCATGACGCCGACGAGGGCGACCAGCGTGACCGCGTCGCGGCTGATGGAGGTCAGTGTCAGCGACAGCAGATCGCGGACGCCGCCGACATTCTCGCTGACCTGTGCCGCCAGCCGACCGGAACGTGTATCGTTGAAGAAGTTGACGCCGAGCTTCATCAGATGGTCGAAGCTGCGCTTCTGGTAGCGCGCGACCAGATTGTTGCCGATCTTGGCCAACGCCACGGCCTGGCCGTAACCGGCGAAGCCGCGCAGCAGGGAGGCTCCCATGAAACCGGCGCAGATCCAGACGATCATATCGCCGCGCCGTTCGTAGAAGATCTGGTTGATCATCGGGGCCATGATCCACGCCGTGAAGGCAGTGGTGCCGGAAACAATCAGCAAGCAGGTGACGGCAACGACATAGGTCCAGCGATATTCATCGCCATTTTCAGCGAGGATGCGGCGGAGCACCGCCGTGACCTCGCCGGGCTGGACTTTTTGTTTGGGGGCTTGGAGTGTCAAATCGGGAGCGCTTTGTGGTTTTCCGCCTCGTGGGACCGGGCTGCGAATTCGGCACCCCTCTTAACGCCCTGCGGCCTGATTGCCTATGCCCGGGGCTGGTTAACTTCGTCGCGGGGCTTTAGCGCGTCTCCCATGGGGTCCTGTAGCAGAAACTAGGCCTGCCAGCGCCGGCCGGCGGTCTGGACGCCGAACAGCGATGGGTTTCGGGCATAGGCGGCAAGGCCGAGAAGGGCGGCCAGCGGGTGGGTGATGACATAGACCGGCATGGTGCGCATCAGCGCGCTGTGCGGCGCCTTGTCCTCGAAGGCGGCGCGGAAATTGCCTTCTTTCAGCGCCGGCACGATCTTTTGCGCGATGCCGCCGGTCAAGAACACGCCGCCGCGGCTCATGAACACCAGAGCAAGATCCCCGGCGGTGCGCCCAAGGCAGGTCACGAAGGTCTCCAGCGCTTCCTGCGCCACCGCATCGGTCTTGGCCAGCGCCGCAGCGGTGATCTCGGCCGGCGTGGTGAAGGGCGACGGCTTGCCGTCGGCCTTGGCCACCGCCCGGTAGACATTGACGAGACCGCGCCCGCACAGGATCTGCTCTCCCGAAATGCGGCCTTCGAGCTTCTCTATATGCGGGAACACCTGGAAGTCGCGGGCCGAGCGCGGGCCGATATCCATATGGCCGCCCTCGCCGGGCACCGGTATCCAGTGGCGTAGCGCATAGACGAGCCCGGCGACGCCGAGACCGGTACCGGGTCCGAGCACGACGCGGCCGGCATTGGGCTCCGGCGTGCCGCCGCCGATCTTTTCCATATGCTCTTCGCCGAGCGCCACGACGGCCAGCGCCTGCGCCTCGAAATCGTTGAGCACGACAATGTCGCTCAAGCCGAGATTGGCGAACATCTGCCTCGGCTTGACGACCCACGGGCAGTTGGTGAGCTCGATCTCGTCGCCGTCGACCGGGCCGGCCACCGCCAGCACCGCCGAATTGGGGCGGACCGACGAGCGGTCGAGCACCGCCGCCTGGATCGCCTCGTCGATGGTGTTGAAATTTGCGGTCTGGACGATTTGCGGCTCGGTCGGTTCGGAATTGGCGTCGAGCACGATCGAAAAGCGCGCATTGGTGCCGCCAATGTCGCCGATCAGGATCGGAAACCGCAACGAGGTGTCGGTATCGCTTACGCTTGGCATGCTCTCGTCCGTCCCCGGCGCCCCCTGACGGCGTCTCGCCGTTCTTCCGTTGACTAGCGCATGAGTTTGAAAAGGGAAACGGTTTTCGAACCCCACCGCGCGCGCAGTGGGCTTCTGCGGCCAAACGGCCACTATTTCCCGAAAAACAGTCCGCTAAACCGATTGAGACTGCGATGGCGCAGCGGCGATCAGTTCGCAGGCGGCCGTGGCCGCGGAACCGGCGCACCCATTCTGGGCGTCGCCGCGAAAGCATTTGCCGCGCCTGGCAAATCGCCGCCGCCACTGGCCGCGGTGGCAGGCTGCGACGGCGCTTCCGGTTCGGGCGCCGCGACCGCGACCGGCATGGCGCCGCCGTGATAGGTCGCCGCCTCGGCCGAGGCAGGACCCGGCGCGTCGAGCACGGCGCGGCATTCCTTGGGCAGGTTGGCCATGGTCATCACGTCACGGGCCTTGGGCGCGTCCGGGTTCTTGTTGGGCCGCCAAGGCTCTTCCGTGAACCACCAGGCCAGCGGCTTGCCGCAGCCGTCATCATCCGGCGTCGTCTCCTGCGCCTTACAGTTGGGCGAACCCGGCTGGCAGCCGATGCGCATGTGGAAATGATAGTCGTGGCCCCAGAACGGCCGGATCTTGCGCAGCCAGGTGCGGTCGCCCTTGACGGTGTCGCAGAGCTTTTTCTTGATGCCGGGATTGACCAGGATGCGCTCGACCTCGGAGTAACTCGCCGCCCGCTTCAGCAGCGCGGTATGCTGCGGCGTCCACAGGGCGTCCTTCACCAGATGCGTTTTCTCGTCGACCATCAAGGTTGCGCTCATCGATTCGCGCTGCGCCATCGACAGGGGACGGCTGGGCATCGGCGTCAGCCAGATGTCGGCATCGAGCCCGATCTGGTGCGAGGCATGGCCTGTCATCATCGGGCCGCCGCGCGGCTGCGAAATGTCGCCGATCAGCAGGCCCGGCCAGCCGTCGGCGGCAGCGTCGCGCGACAGTTTCTCGATCAGGGCGATCATCGCCGGATGACCCCAGCGGCGGTTGCGCGAGGGCCGCATCACCTCCCAGGTCGGGCCGTCCATGGGAATGGCGACGCCGCCGGCAAAACAGCCCTTGGAATAGAAGCCGATCGACTGCGCCGCGGTCGCGGTCGGCAGTTTCTCGGCGCCGAACAGGTCTTTCGCCCGTTCCTCAGAGAATGCTGGCTGGACGGCGAAGCCAAGCAACCCGAGCACCACTGCCAGCAGTGATTTCTTGCCCAGCCGTATCGCTGTCTTCATGAAACCGGATCCCCACCGCAATCCCGAAGCCGAATCATAGCACGCCACGACCGCAGCTTCGATCGTCAGCGCTTCATCGGGCTGCGCGCCTCGCCATCACGCCAGTCGCCGCTTGCCCACATATGGTCGAAGGCGGCGCGGTAGTCGGGAAAGCGCAGGGAATAGCCCGCCGCCTTGATCGCCGCATTGGCGACACGCTTGTTCTCGCCATAGAAGGACCGCGCCATGGGCGAAAGTTGGGCGGTGTCGAAAGGAATCTCCGGCGGCGGCTCAACCCCCATCAGCGATGCGGCATAGGCGACGACATCCTGCGGCGGCGCCGGCTCATCGTCGGTGACGTTGAAAATGCCGCCTGTGTTGCCCTTGATCAACTGCCACAATGCGCCGGCAATGTCGTCGCAATGGATGCGGTTGAACACCTGGTCCGGCTTGACGAGCCGCCGCGCGGTGCCGTTTTCCAGATTGACCAGCGCGTTGCGGCCAGGGCCGTAAATGCCGGACAGGCGCAGGATCGCCACCGGCCGGCCGATATGCTCGCCGAGCTTCAGCCACTGCTGCTCGGCCTCGACCCGCATGACGGAGCGTTTCGACACCGGCCGGCACGTGGTCCTTTCGTTGACCCAGGCGCCGCCATAGTCGCCATAGACGCCGACGGTCGAGAGATAGCCGATCCATTCCAGCGCCGGCATCCCCGCGATTGCCTCCCGGGCGGCATTCAAGACGGGGTCGCCGGCCTCTTCCGGGGCGACCGAAATCACCAGATGCGTCGTTTTCTCCAGCGCCTTGTCAATTTCGCCCGTCAACGTGCCGTCAAACAGCAGCGGGGCGATCCCCGCCTGGCGCAAGGCCGCGAATTTGTCGGGCGAACGCGTCGTGCCGAAGATCGTGGCGGTATCCTTGTTGGCGTGGGCAAAAGCCTTGCCGGAGTAGCCGGCGCCGAAGATGAAGACCTGTCTTTCGCTCATGCATGTGTCCTGGTTGGCCGCGCCAGACGCCATTCCTCGCGTACGACGCCGTCGTTTTCGGTCTTCAGGCCGATCGCAGACCGCTCGGCATATTCGGCATCCGGCACCAGCCGCGCCAGCGCCCATATTGCCGCGCCCCGCACCAGTGGCGAGGCGTCCGCCAGCAAGGCTCGCACAGGACCGGCAAGCGAGATATCGCCAGAATTGCCAGCGGCGATCAGCACGTTGCGGATGAAGCGGTCGCGGCCGATGCGTTTGATCGGCGACCCGGAGAAGAAGGCGCGGAAGGCCGCGTCGTCCAGTTGCAATAGCTCGGCGAGCGGCGGCTCGCGCAGATCGTCACGTGCGGCGAGTTTTGCTTCGGACGCCGCCCGGGCGAACTTGTTCCAAGGGCAGGCGGCCAGGCAATCGTCGCAGCCATAGATGCGGTTGCCGATCTTTTCGCGGAATTCATGCGGGATCGGTCCCTTGTTCTCGATGGTGAGGTAGGAAATGCAGCGCCGCGCATCGAGCCGGTAGGGCGCCGGGAAAGCATCGGTCGGGCAGGCGTCGAGACAGGCGCGGCAGGAGCCGCAATGGTCGATCTCGGCGCGATCGGGGACCAGTTCGGCCGTGGTGAAGATGATGCCGAGGAACAGCCAGGAACCATGCTCCCGGCTGACCAGATTGGTGTGTTTTCCCTGCCAGCCAAGGCCTGCGGCCTCCGCCAGCGGCTTTTCCATGACCGGTGCGGTATCGACAAACACTTTCACGTCGCCGCCGGCACGCGCCACGATCTTGCCGGCGATTTCCTTCAGCCGGCCTTTTATCACATCGTGATAATCGCGGTTCTGCGCATAGACGGAGATGGCGCCCCGGTCGTGCCTGGCCTGCATCGCACGCGGATCATGGTCCGGCCCATAATTCATCGCCAGAACGATAATCGAGCGCACTTCAGGCCACAGCGTGGAAGGCTCGCTGCGCCGCGCAATCGTCTCGGCGATCCAGTCCATCGAGCCGTGAAAACCGTCGGCGACGAATTCGGCGAGCCGGGCCGGCGCCAGCGGGATGGCATCGGGAGAGGTGACGGCAATGGCATCGAAGCCGGCGCGATGCGCCTCCGCGTCGATCAGCGCGCGCAGTTTTGCGGCGTCAGAAGTCGAGGTCCGCATAATGCGACACCGGCGACAGGCCGCGCACGCGGTCGGTCAGGAGCGGCCGGAAGGAGGGGCGCGACTTCACCCGCGTGTACCATTCGCGCGCAGCAGTGTGTTCGCGCCAGTCGATCTCGCCGAGATAATCGAGCACCGACAGCGTCGCGGCGGCCGCGAGGTCGGCATAGGTGACCCTGCCGCCGGCCAGCCAATGGCGGGTGCCGGCCAGCCAGTTGGTGTATTTCATATGCTGGCGGATGTTGGCGCGCGCGGCGCGGATGGCGCCCGAATCAGGCGAGCCGCCGCCCGCCGTTTCCGGCATGATCGGCTTCAGCACGCGTTCGCGCACCAGATGGCGGGTGACTTCGCTTTCGGCCTTGTTCAAGTACCAGTCGATCAGCCGGCGGATTTCGGCGCGCTGCATTGGGTCCTCGGCGAACAGCCGCTTGTCGCGCTTCAAGACGCCGCGCGTCTCGTCGAGATATTCCGAAATCACCGTTGCGCCGACGATCGGCACGTCGCCTTCGGCGAGCAGGATCGGCAGCGTGCCGGCCGGGTTCAGCGCCAAAAACTCCTTGCGCCGTGTCCACGGCTTTTCCTCGATCAACGCCAGTTCCTCGCCATACTCGCCGAAAGCGAGGCGGACGAAGCGGCAGGTGGCGAACATGGGATGGTGGAAAAGCGTCAGCATGGTTCCGCTATGATAAAGCGCACTGGCGAATCGCCGGGCGCACCGGTAAGTCTTGGCCGCCCGGTTAGCGGGCCGTCAGGGTGTTGCGACCTATAGGGGCAGTTCAACGCCATGACAAGCAAGCCGTTCTGTTAGCCGTCGCGCAAAGCCGAGGTAGCCATGGAAAGCCAGACCATCGTCGAAGCCCTGCTGCTCGGCCTGCTGGAGGGCCTGACCGAGTTCATACCGGTGTCCTCGACCGGCCATATCCTGCTTGCCGGCCATTTCCTCGGCTTCAATTCCACCGGCAAGGCCTTCGAGATCCTGATCCAGCTCGGCGCCATCCTGGCGATCCTCAGCGTCTATTTCCGCCGCCTGTGGCAGATGCTGCTCGACCTGCCGCATGACCGGCTGACGCGGCATTTTGTCATCGGCATCCTCATCGCCTTCCTGCCGGCGGCGATCATCGGCGCGCTGGCGCATGATTTCATCAAGACGGTGCTGTTCGAATCGCCAAGGCTGATCTGCATCATGCTGATCATCGGCGGCGCCGTGCTTTTGGCGGTCGACCGCATGAACCTGAAACCCGTCTATCGCGACGTCGAGCGCTTCCCGACCAGGCTTTACCTGCAGATTGGCCTGTTCCAGTGTCTGTCGCTGATCCCCGGCACGTCGCGCTCGGGTTCGACCATCGTCGGCGCGCTGCTTCTGGGCGTCGACAAGCGGGCGGCGGCGGAATTTTCCTTCTTCCTCGCCATCCCGACCATGGTCGGCGCCTTCGCCTTCGACCTGTTCAAGAACCGCAACGTGCTGACCTCAGCCGACCTGCCGATCATCGCCATCGGCTTCGTCGCCGCTTTCGTCACCGCCTTGGTCGTGGTGCGCTACCTCCTCGATTACGTCTCGCGCAACGGCTACTCGCTGTTCGGCTGGTGGCGGCTGGTGGTTGGGATTGTCGGGTTGGTGGCGTTGATGATCTGGGGGTGACCCCCGCCAGTTGCGGAGGCTCACCGAAACTGCATACTCCAGCACATGACCACGTATGCCGATGTGGATGTCGTCATCGACGCTTGGGTTAGGGCGACGGATTCAACCCTCTTTACCGAGTGGGCAGGCAAGCCCGCGAGATTTTTTCATATTGGCGGCTCTCGACAGTTCGAGTGCTTTCAAATTTCTATCGGCCTCCCTGATTCCAATGAGATTGCTGTGTCCGCAAGAGCAATCGACACCTACGACGATTCCGAGATGGAAATGGATCGGACGTGGCAGGGGCCAGTTTCGGAATTGAACGAGATGCTGGCGACCGCAGTGGCTACTGTCAAACAATGGAAGGCGCGCTGGGACGTTGCCCACTAGCCGCGCCGTCGCTCCCCTAATTCCGTCCATAAAACGCATTCTCGACATGCACCGGCCAGCGCCACGGCAGAACCGCGACCATGTCGAAACGCATCGACAGTTTCCCATAGTCGGGCTGCCGCGAGAGCCAGATGTCGGCGGCCGCCTCGATGCGGCGTTCCGATTCGTGGCCGATTGCCTCCATGGCTTCCATTAAGGTGCGACGCGCCTTGACCTCGACGAACAGCACGAGGTCGCCCCGCCGCGCGATCAGGTCGATCTCGCCGAAGCGGGTGCGATGGCGCCGCGCCAGGATCCGATAACCCTTCAACATAAGCGCGGCAGCCGCCAGCCATTCGCCGCGATGGCCGCGCCGATAGGCCTTTTGGCGGCTGGCGCTGGGGCGTTCAGCCAACATCCTCTCCAGCGGCATCCTTGAGTTCCAGCAGCCGCCGATACAGCGCCTGCTTCTGGCCACCAGTCATCTTCGCGGCCTCCGCCGCCGCTTTGGAGGCCGGCATTTCGGCGGCGAGCGACAGCAACAGGCGATCGATATCGGCCGGTTCGTCCGCCTTGGCCTCAGCCGGACCGACGCAAACGACGATCTCGCCCTTCGGCGTGTCGGACGTCGCATAGTGGTCGGCGAGCGCCCGCAGCGTGCCGATGCGCATTTCCTCGAAGGTCTTGGTCAATTCGCGGCCGATGGCGGCCTTGCGCTCGCCACCGAGCGCCTCGACCATGGCGCCGAGCGATTCGGCCAGCCGGCGCGGCGATTCAAAGAAGATCAGCGTTGCCGGTACCGCCTTCAGCGCTTCCAGCCGTGTCAGCCGCTGGCCTGATTTGACCGGCAAAAAGCCGGCGAACAGGAAAGCGTCGGACGGCAGGCCGGATGCCGTCAGCGCGGCCAGTGGCGCCGACGGGCCGGGAATCGGCACGACGCGAATGCCATGGTCGATGGCCTCGCCCACCAAGCGATAGCCGGGATCGGAGACCAGCGGCGTGCCGGCATCAGAAATCAACGCCACGCTCTGGCCGGCCTGAAGCGCCGCGATCAGTTTCGGCCCGGCCTCGCCGGCATTGTGCTCGTGATAGGCCGTGGTGCGGCGGCGGATGCCGTAGCGGTCGAGCAGCACGCGCGACACCCTGGTGTCCTCGCAAGCGACGATGTCGGCGGCGGCCAGCGTCTCCAGCGCGCGCAAGGTGATGTCGGCGAGATTGCCGATCGGGGTCGCCACCAGATAGAGCGCCGGCTCGAGCGGACGGGCGGGAATTTCGGTCTGCCCGACCACATAGCTGCGTCTGCCCGTCTCGTCTGTCACTGATACCGTCTCCATTCAGCCTGTTTGGCCTGCCAAACCTTGTTTGGCATGGCTGGCGCGGCCTTGCAAAAGCTGTCGTCGATGTAAGGAACTCGCCATTCCTTTGCCACAGTGGGGAACCAAACCGGCATTGGCAGATTTAGCCCCTGATTCCGGAGGAGGACAGGATGGATAGCCTGAAGATACAGGACGCTTTCGAGCCCTACTATGCCGGCCGCAAGCGCGTTGCCGCCCCCAGGGACAAGCGCCTGCCTGCCAAGACCGACACCAGCCCGACCAAGCAGGCGACAACCGCCCTGCCGACGAATGTCAGGCTTTCCGACAACAACCCCGACCGCACGACGGAGCACTGACCGAACGATGCCCAATCGCTTCGATATCTTCATCACCCGTCTTGAAACGAAAACCGCCAGGGAAGGCGTGCCCCCGCATCCGATGAACGACCAGCACAGCGTTCGCCGCGAAAAGGCCGACGCCAAACCGGCCCGGAACGGAGAGGCGCATGCCGAGAAGGATCGCGGCAAGCGCCGTTTCAAGCACGACGCCTGACAAGCGCGACTGGCCGAGACCGTTCTAACTTCGTCTGGGTCACCCCAGATAGCGTGAAACGCGCGCCTTTAGAACGTCGATCAGCTCCAGATCCATGAATTCATAGTTGTCCGGTATATCGAGGCAGATGACCCGGACCTTGTTCAGGCTCGTCTTGAATTTCTTCTGCAGCTTGGTGCGATGCACCTTTTCCATGACGAAGATGATGTCGGCCCAGGCGACGAGCTCATGCGTCAGCGGCGTGTCGGCATCGTGGTTTGTGCCTGCCGACGCAACCTCAATGTCCCGGCGCGTTGAAAACACCTGCTCTGCCGTCGGGCTGCGCAAGCGGTTTTGGCTGCAGACGAAGAGGACGTTCTTCAAAGGATTAGCGCGCCAGATCCGCCACCACGGCGTCGAGCACGATCATGCCGGCCGGCGTGGCGCGCAGGCGCGCATTGCCGATCGGCGCCACCAGTCCCTCGCCCTGCAGCACCGACAGCCGCGCGCTCGACAGGCCGCGGCCGGAAAACGCCTCGTAGCGCGAGAGGTCGATACCCTCGGCGAGTCTCAGCCCCATCAGCAGGAACTCGTCGGCTTCCTCCGAGCGTGTCAGGATTTCGCCGCCGGTGACGCCATGGCCCTTGGCCTCGACGAGGTTGGCCCAGGTTTCCGGCATCCGCTCGGCGATGGTCACCGTGCGGCGGCCATTCTCGACGAAGCGGCCATGCGCGCCGGGGCCGACGCCGACATATTCGCCATAGCGCCAATAGGTCAGATTGTGCCGGCTTTCCGCGCCCGGCCGGGCGTGGTTGGAAATCTCATAGGCCGGCAGGCCATGCGCCATGGTGATCTCCTGCGTCAACGCATAGAGGTCGGCGGCGTGGTCGTTGTCGGGGATGATGAATTTTCTCGCTGCATGCAGCGCGTGGAAGGGCGTCCCTTCCTCGATGGTCAGTTGGTAGAGCGACAGATGGTCGGCGGCGTGGCCGATCGCCTGTTCGAGCTCGGATGCCCAGGCCTCCGGCGTCTGACCGGGCCGGGCGTAGATCAGGTCGAAGGACAGGCGCGGAAAGATTTCGCGCGCCAGCCCGATGGCATGCAGCGCTTCCTCGACATTGTGCAGGCGGCCAAGAAAGCGCAAATCCTTGTCGTTCAGCGCCTGCACGCCCAGCGAGACGCGGTTGACGCCTGCCGCCCGATAGCCGCGAAAGCGTTCGGCCTCCACCGAGGACGGGTTGGCCTCCAGCGTCACCTCTATGCCGTCCGGCACCGTCCAGTTCTTCGCCACCGCGTCCAGAACCCTGGCCACGGTTTCCGGCTTCATCAGCGACGGCGTGCCGCCACCGAGGAAAATGCTGGTGACCTCGCGCGGACCGGTGCGCTCACGCATCGTCGCCAGCTCCGCCTCGAAGGCGGCGGCAAAGCGCTCCTGGTCGACCGGCTGGTGGCGGACATGGCTGTTGAAGTCGCAATAGGGGCACTTGGCCGCGCAGAACGGCCAATGGATGTAGACGCCGAAGCCGGGCGTCCGGTCAAGCGGCATGGTGATGCCGGATCCAGTCATGCCGAGCCCAATCCCGGCGTATTCAACCGTGCCTGGGCGAACTTCTGGAAAGCGCGGGCGCGGTGCGACAGCGCCGTCGGCTGGCCGGGTTTCCAGCCATGCTTCTGCTCAGCGGTCATCTCGCCGAAGGTTTTGTCGAATCCATTGGGCAAAAACACGGGATCATAGCCGAAGCCAAGCTCGCCGCGCGGCGGCCAGACCAGCGTGCCTTCGGCCTCGCCGCGATAATATTCGGCCTCGCCATCGGGAAAGGCGAGACAAATGACGGCGACGAAGCGGCCCTTGCGCTGTTCGGCCGAGGCGGCGCCAACTTCCTGCAGCGCCACTTCGGTGCGCTGCATGGCCATGGCGAAATCGCGCGACCCATCAGGAGTTTCGGCCCAGTTGGCGGTGTACACGCCGGGCGCGCCATCGAGCGCGTCGACACACAGGCCGGAATCGTCCGACAGCGCCGGCAGGCCGGTCGCCTGCGCCGCCGCCAGCGCCTTGATATAGGCGTTTTCCTCGAAAGTGGTGCCGGTCTCGTCCGGTTCCGGCAGGCCATAGTCCTTGGCCGACTTCGCCTCGAAGCCGAAAGGCCCCATCAAATCGGCGAATTCGCGCAGCTTGCCGGCATTGTGGCTGGCGACGACGATCTTCTTGCCATCGAGAGTATGCATCAAAGGCCCCAGATTCTCGGCTCGGCGAACTCGATCGAATTGCCCGAGGGGTCGCGTATATAGAGCGAACGGCCGCCTTGCGGCCATTCGAATTCGCTTTCGATGGCGATTCTTTTGCCCCCAAATGCATTTTCCAGGCCACGATTTCGGCGGCGGTTGCCGCAAAGCAGAGATGACCTTCGCCAACCGTGCCATGTGGCGGCACTTTCAGCCGGGCGTCCGGCGCCGGAGGAATTTTGGTCGCCTCGGCGTTGAAGATGAGCAGCACGCCTGGGCCACAGCGGAAGAAAAGATGCCTGCCGTCGACCTTGCCGAGCAAATCGAGGCCGAGCACGCCGACATAGAATTCTTCCGCCACCGCCAGATCGGTGACGTAGAGAGCTGATTCAAGGATGGCGGAGGGGGTCACCAGAAAATCGATGGCTTACGCCACCGCCATCTGCTGTAGGCTGACCAGGCGCTGGATGCCTTTCTTCGCCAGGCCCATCAATTCGGCGAACTGTCCTTCGGAAAAAGGCTCGCCCTCGGCGGTGCCCTGGATCTCGACGATGCCGCCCTTGCCGGTCATGACGAAATTGGCGTCGGTGCCGGCCGCGGAATCCTCGAGATAATCGAGGTCGATGACCGGCTGGCCGTCATGGATGCCGCAGGAAATCGCCGCGACATGGTCCTTCAGCACCTTGGCGACACTGGCCATCTGCCGCGCTTCCATCCAGCGCAGGCAGTCATACAGCGCCACCCAGCCGCCGGTGATCGAGGCGGTACGGGTGCCGCCATCGGCCTGGATGACGTCGCAGTCGACGGTGATCTGCTGTTCGCCCAGTGCCTGCAAATCGACCACGGCGCGCAGAGAACGGCCGATCAGGCGCTGAATCTCCAGCGTGCGGCCGCCCTGCTTGCCGGCGGAGGCCTCGCGGCGCATGCGCTCGCCGGTCGAGCGCGGCAGCATGCCGTATTCGGCCGTCACCCAGCCCTTGCCGGAATTGCGCATCCAGCCCGGCACCTTTTCCTCGAGGCTGGCGGTGCACAGGACATGGGTGTCGCCGAACTTCACCAGGCACGAGCCTTCGGCATGCTTGGAGACGCCGCGCTCGAAGGAGATGGCGCGCATTTCGTCGAATTGGCGTTTGGAGGGGCGCATTCAGGCTTCTTTCCAGTCATTTTTCGGAATCGTGGCCGGCTTTTAGACGTATGGGGGGCAGCGCGCAAAGGAAAACGGACCGGGCGATCTGATACAGAGACCGGGTTGCGCCCACCGTGCCGAAGTCTATATCCTGAAGCAGGAGGTTTTTGGCCGAATGACCAAGGCAATCGATCCGGGTTCGCAGTCGCTTGCACTTCAATCACTCGACATGCGCTCACGCGACATCTTCCGGCGGATCGTCGATTCCTATCTCAGGGATGGCGAACCCGTGGGTTCGCGCAGCCTGTCGCGCATCCTGCCCTCCTCCCTGTCGCCGGCCACCATCCGCAATGTGATGAGCGACCTCGAGCATCTCGGGCTGATCTATGCGCCGCATATCTCGGCCGGCCGGCTGCCGACGCAGGCGGGCCTGCGTTTCTTCGTCGATGCCTTCATGGAACTTGGCGACCTCTCCGACGAGGAGCGCCGCACCATCGAGGCGCAGGTGCGGGCCTCCGGCTCGGGCGCGACGCTGGAACATATGCTGACCGAGGCCAGCCAGATGCTGTCGGGCATGTCGCGCGGCGCCGGCCTGGTGCTCGCCGCCAAGAATGAGGTGGCGCTGAAGCATATCGAATTCATACAGCTCGAGCCGACCAAGGCGCTTGCCGTGCTGGTGTCGCAGAATGGCGACGTCGAGAACCGCGTCGTCGAGCTGCCCGCCGGCATCACCGTCTCGCAGCTGCACGAGGCCTCGAATTTCCTCAACGCGCATATTCGCGGCCGCACACTGGCGGAAGCGCGCACCGAGATCGCCCGCATCAAGGAAGAGACGAGAGCCGCTCTCGACACGCTGTCACAGGACCTCGTCGAGAAGGGGCTGGCGGTGTGGGCGGGTGCGGAAAGCGGCCTGCCGGCGCGGCTCATCGTGCGCGGCCGCGCCAATCTGCTCGAAAACGTCACCGCCCAGGCCGATATCGAATTGCTCAGGCATTTGTTCGAGGACATGGAGACGCAGGACGGGCTGATCCAGCTGCTCGATCTCGCCGAGCAGGGATCGGGCGTGCGCATCTTCATCGGTTCGGAAAACAAGCTCTTTTCGCTGTCGGGCTCGTCGCTGGTGGTCGCGCCCTATCGCGACAAGGATGCCCGCGTCGTCGGGGCGCTGGGCGTCATCGGCCCGACCCGGCTGAACTACGCCCGCATCGTGCCGATGGTCGATTATACCGCGCAGCTGATATCGCGCATGTTAAGGTAGGGTCCCGGACAGCAAGAGACGGGCAGCAAGGAGAAAAACAATGGCGCTCGAAGAACTCAAGGCCCGGATCAGCCTGCTGCTCGAGGAGATGGTCAACCAGCCGGAAGACCAGCACGAAATCCAGGAACAATTGCGCGAAAAGCTGCAGGAAATGCGCGCCATGGGCCTGCCGCTGCCGGCCGATCTCGTCGCGCTGGAAAAACGTCTCGACGACGATTTCTTGGCTGCCGGGACATAGACAGGGAACCGCTTCCCTCGTCGTGTGGGGCGGAACCCAGGGACAAATCGGCCGTTTCCTTCGCGACCAGATGGAGGACAAAATGATCCGATTGGCCGGACTGGTGGTTCCAGCCCTTTTTATCACAAGCGCAGCATTCGCCCAGCAGGCGGACCAGCCGGTGCTGAAGGGCGCTGCCGCCTTTGGCGACTGGCGTGCCGACAGACCGGGCGTTCGGCGCCTGATCAAGCCGGAAGATTTGCCGAAGCCCTATCTCACCAAGTCGGCCTCGAACAGCGCCGGCCTTGCCGACATGCCGGCGGGCGCGAAACCGCAATTGCTGCCGGGTTTTTCGGCCGAGCTGATCGCATCCGGTATCGACAATCCGCGCGTCGTGCGCGTCGCACCGAACGGCGACCTGTTCGTTGCCGACAGCGAAGCCAACCAGATCCGCGTCTATAGCCTGGCCAAGGACAGCGCCAAGCCCGCCGAAGAAGGCATTTTTGCCGGCAATCTCAACCAGCCCTATGGCATTGCCTTCTATCCGCCGGGCGACGACCCGCAATGGGTCTATGTCGCCAACAGCGACAGCATCGTGCGCTTTGCCTACCGCAAGGGTGACCTGAAGGCAGCTGGCGAACCGGAAACCATCGTCGACAACATTCCCTCAAACCATCACTGGACCCGCGACATCGTCTTTTCGCCTGATGGCAAGACGCTCTATCTGTCGGTCGGCTCGGGCTCGAATGTCGCCGAGGACATGGGCAAGGCGCCGGATGGCGGCTTGGAAGCGTGGGTGAAATCGAAGCCGCTGGGTGCGACCTGGGGCTCCGAAGAGGGGCGCGCCGACGTGCAGGCCTTCGACCCGGACGGCAAGAACGGCCGCATCGTCGCCACCGGCCTGCGCAACTGTTCGGGCATGACCATCCAACCGGCGACCGGCGCGCTGTGGTGCGTCGTCAACGAGCGCGACGCGCTTGGCGACAATGTGCCCTTCGAATACGCCACCTCGGTCAAGGACGGCGCCTTCTACGGCTGGCCCTGGTATTACATCGGCAACCATGAGGATCCGCGCCACAAGGGCGCGCGCCCCGATCTCGCCGGAAAAGCGACCATTCCCGACGTGCTGATGCAGGCGCATTCGGCGCCGCTCAACATTGCCTTCTACGACCGCAAGGACTTGCCCGCCGACAGCGGTTTTCCCAAGGAATACAGGGGCGACGCCTTTGTTGCCCTGCACGGTTCATGGAATCGCGGCAACAGGACCGGCTACAAGGTCGTCCGCCTGCTCTTCAAGGATGGCAAGCCGACCGGCGAGTATGAGGACTTCATGACCGGTTTCGTCGTCTCGAATGGCGAGGTCTGGGGCCGGCCGGTGGGCGTGGCCGTGGCGGCCGACGGCGCGCTGATCATGACCGAGGACGGCAACGGCACCATCTGGCGCGTAACCTATGATGGCGGCCGGTCCTGACCCATTTCGGCGTGGTGCAATCGAATCCGGCTTCAGGGGATTCCAGCAGGCCTGACTTTGTGCGACAAGGCGGGCGTCCCAATAGCGTTCCACGGACGCAAGGCTCGCCCATGACCCTCACCGGCTTCCTCGCCTACAGTGCCGCCCTCGGCATCGCCGCCGCCATTCCCGGCCCCGGCGTCACCGCGCTTGTCGCGCGGGCGCTGGGCTCCGGCTTTCGCTCGTCGCTGGCCATGTCCTTTGGCCTGATGCTGGGCGACCTGACCTATCTGACCGCCGTGGTGCTCGGCCTCGCCTTCGTCGCGCAGACCTTCGGCATGGTTTTCCTCGCCATCAAATGGCTTGGCGTCGCTTATCTCGCTTTCCTCGGCTGGCGCTTCTGGACCGCCGGCATCACGCCCGAAACGGTCGAAGCGAAAAAGGGCAAGGGCGGGCTGGTGTCGAGCTTTGTCGCCGGCCTGACCGTGACGCTGGGCAATCCGAAGACGATGATCTTCTATCTCGCCATCACGCCAACCATCGTCGACCTGAAGACGATCACGCTGGCCGATTACGGCATTCTCGCCGCGCTGACCGTCGTGGTCCTGTTCGTCGTGCTGGTGCCTTACCTGGCACTGGCCGCCAAGGCGCGCTGGTTCCTGAAATCGCCGCGCGCGCTGAAGCTGCTGAACCGCACCGCCGCCGGCTTCATGGTCGGCGCCGCGGCAGCGATCGCGGCCCGCCAGTAGCACCCTTTCAGCCAAAACATTCCGGGGCCAGGCTTCCCCGCGAAATGCTTTTCCGGGACAAGGGCGTTTTAGACACAGGCTCCACTCGGATATTTCCGGCCGACAGCTTATGTTGCGCGGCTGAAAGCCCTATCTTGCCGGCTGCAATGCCACTTGCCTGAAATCCTGGGAGCGAAACCAATGAACAAGCCCGTCACCTCTGCCCGCGTCCCCGGCCGCGGCCGCATCTACAGTTCCATCACCGACACGATCGGCGACACGCCCCTGGTTCGGCTCGACAAGTTCGCCAAGGAGAAGGGCGTTGTCGCCAATCTCGTCGCCAAGCTCGAATTCTTCAACCCGATCGCGTCGGTCAAGGACCGCATCGGCGTGGCGATGATCGAGGCGCTGGAGGCGGCCGGCAAGATTGCGCCCGGCAAGACGACGCTGATCGAACCGACCTCGGGCAACACCGGCATCGCGCTGGCGTTCGCCGCCGCCGCCAAGGGTTACAAGCTGATCCTGACCATGCCCGAGACGATGTCGGTCGAGCGTAGAAAAATGCTGGCGCTGCTCGGCGCCGAACTGGTGCTGACCGAAGGTCCGAAAGGCATGAAGGGCGCCATCGCCAAGGCCGACGAGCTGGCCGCGACGATCGCCAACGCCGTCATCCCGCAGCAGTTCGAAAACCCCGCCAATCCCGAAATCCACCGCAAGACGACGGCGCAGGAGATCTGGAACGACACCCAGGGCGAGATCGACATCTTCGTTGCCGGCATCGGCACGGGCGGCACCATCACCGGCGTCGGCCAGGTGCTGAAGAAGCTGAAGCCTTCGCTGCATGTCGTGGCTGTCGAGCCGGAAGCCTCGCCGGTGCTGTCGGGCGGCCAGCCCGGCCCGCACAAGATCCAGGGCATCGGCGCCGGCTTCGCGCCAAAGATCCTCGACACCACGATCTATGACGAGATCGTCAAGGTTTCCAACGAGGACTCCGTTGCCAATGCACGCCTCGTCGCCCGCCTGGAAGGCGTGCCGGTCGGCATCTCTTCGGGTGCTGCCCTGCAGGCGGCAATCGTCGTCGGCTCGCGGCCGGAGAACAAGGGCAAGACCCTGGTCGTGGTCATCCCGGACTTCGCCGAGCGCTATTTGTCGACGATTTTGTTCGAGGGGCTGGGGGCTTAGGCCGCCGCGCTTTCTGCGGATCGGCTGGCCCGCCGAAAAATCCTCCGTGGCGTCTGCCTCCGGCTTGAGCAGACCCCTGCTTCCGGTTCATATCGCCACCGGCCCGCATTGTTCGGGCCGGGGGAGGATTTCATGTACAAGCTCTATACCCGCCCGGGCAGCGGCGGCTTCGTCGTCGAGGCGGCACTGGCCCTGGCGAACGCGCCGTTCGAGCAGATCGACGTGCCGAAGACCGACCGGCCCGATCCGGCCTTCCTCGACATCAGCCCGCTGAACCAGGTGCCGGTGCTGACTTGCCGGACGGAAGCTCGATGACCGAATCGGCGGCGATCTGCATCCTGCTCGCCGAGCGCCATCCGGAGGCCCGCCTGGCACCGGCGGTCGATGCGCCTGCCCGCGCCGATTTCCTGCGCTGGATGGCTTTCATGTCGTCGGTACTCTACCCGGCGGTACTGCGGCTCTACTACGCCTATCGCTACACGGCCGACGCCGACGGCACGGAAGCCGTCAAGCAGGCGGCAATCGCCGAGATGGACCGTGGCTTTGCCGTCGTCGATGCCGCTCTGAAGGGCCGTGAGTGGCTGGTTGGTGACCAGATGTCGCTGGCCGACATCTATCTCATCATGCTCATTGCCTGGCATCCCGACATCGACAGCGCGCGGGCGGCATGGCCTAATATTGAACGCTTGTGGGCGAAGCTGCGTGAACATCCGCTGCTGAAGACGCTCAACACATCGCACAAGATGTGGCCCGGCTGAGGGTCAATTTCGCAGCGCCGCCCTTTTTCCCTGCAGGAACCGGCGCACCGCCGGGTCGCGCTCGAGGCCGATCGCCCTGTCATAGGCCTCGCTTGCCTGCGGCACCTGACCAAGCTTGGCCAGGAGACCGGCGCGCGCCGCCCAATAGGGCTGATATTCGTCGAGCCGCTTGTCGTCGCCCAGCACGTAAAGCGCCGCCAGCCCCGCCATGGCGCCCTCCGTCTCGGCGAGCGCCACGGCGCGGTTGATCGCCACCACCGGCGATCCCACGATCGAAAACAGCGCGTCGTAGAGCGCGCGGATCGCCGGCCAGTCGGTGCGGCCGGTCAACCGTCGCGCCGCATGAGCGGACTGGACGGCCGCCTCGAGCTGGTAGCGGCCGACGACGCCGCTCGCCGCGGCATGGGACAGAAGCGCCTCGGCTTCGTCGATGAGGGCGCGGTCCCACTGGTCGCAATCCTGCTCGGCCAGCGGCACGAAGTCGCCTTCGGCACTGCGCCGGGCAGTGCGGCGCGCTTCGGCAAACAGCATCAGCGCCAGCAGGCCAAGCGCTTCCGGCTCTTGCGGCATCAGCGTCGCCACCAGGCGGCCAAGCCAGATGCCTTCGGTGGCGAGGTTGCGCCGCCGCGTCTCGGTGCCGGCCGGATCCGACCAGCCTTCGGCGAAAGCCGCGTAGATCGCCTCCAGCACCGCATCCAGCCGTTCGCCGAGTTCAGCCCGCTCCGGCACGCGGAACGGAATGCCGGTTTCGCGGATGCGCGCCTTGGCGCGCACCAGGCGCTGGCCCATCGTTGCCGGCGAGACCAGGAAGGCAGAGGCGATCGTCGCGGCATCGAAGCCGAGCACGGTTTGCAGGATCAGCGGTGCGCGCACGCCCGGCTCGATCGCCGGATGCGCGCAAGCGAACATCAGCCGCAGCCGTTCGTCGGGCAGCTCTTCGTCAGTCATGCGCGCCTCAATCTCTTCGGCGATCAGCTGGAGATGATCGCGGGCCGCCTCCCGCGTCAGCCGCCGCCGCACCGCGTCGACGCGGCGGCGCCGCGCCACTGCCAGCAGCCAGGCTTCCGGCTTTTCGGGCACGCCTGATTTCGGCCAGCGTTCGAGCGCCGCGGCAAAGGCATCAGCCAGCGCATCCTCGGCGGCGGCCACGTCGCGCGTGCGCGCCGCGAGCCACGCGACCAGCTTGCCATAGCTTTGCCGGGCGGCGGCCTCGGCGGCCGCCCGGGCGATCTCCGGTCGACTTTCCATCACACGGTCATGTCTTGGGCAGGTAGTCGGCCATTTCCCAGATCGGCCGCAACTCGACCGTGCCGGTGCTGGCCGCCGGACAGCGCGCCGCCCATTCGATGGCGGTATCGATGTCGGCCGCCTCGATCATGTAGAAGCCGGCGAGTTGCTCCTTGGTGTCGGCATAGGGACCGTCGATGACGTTGGTCTTGCCGTCGGCGATCCGCACCGAGGTGGTCGCCTGGGTCGGGCGCAGCCGTTCGCCGGCCAGCCACGCGCCGGACTTCTTCAGCGCTTCGGTATAGGCGCTATAGGCCGCGCTCATCTGCTGGGTCTTCTCGATCGGCATAGCCGCCAGTGCGGATTCGTCGTTGTTGATCATAAGCATGTATCGCATGGGTCTTCTCCCGTGATTTCGAAGGCCGCGTCCTTGCGGGGCCAGACGTATGTCGCGCGGCGGCGACCGATTTCGACAGGCCGCAAGAAAAAACTTTCGGCCCTGATCGGGCACGGCGCAAGCGCAGAGCTCGCACCCGAGCTGCTCAATCGAGCCCGGGTTCATGCACTGCGGCCCGGAGGCGCGTCGCGTTGAAACAGATTCTTGCGGCGCGCTTCAGGCTCTCTGTTTTATGCATGTCGTTCTCCCAAACCGAAGTCACTTTTGGGCGATACGCATTGGCCTTCAGCCGATCAGGCGCCCGCGCAGCTCGGCCGACGGAACCTCGCAACTGTCCTTCCTGCCGAACAACGCATAGCGATTCCTGGCGATGCGATTGTAGAGCCAGTCGCGCAGCGGGCGCGGCAGCAGCAACAGCGCCTTCGCCGCGCGCCATGGCCAGCCGAGTTCCGACATCACGGCGACAAAGCTGTCGAGCTTGGTGAAGGCAAGGCCGTCGACGAGGACGAGATTGGTTTCGTAGGAGTCCGTGCGCAGTCCATGCTTGTGGAACAGCGCTTCGCCGAAGGGCGATTGCGCGGTGGCGAAGCGGAAGCGCTCTTGGCGATCGAGCCTGACCACCATGCGTACGAAGCCGGAGCACAGCACGCAGACGCCGTCGAAGACGATCAGCGGCTGGCGTGCATCGAAGGATGGTTCAGCGAGAGGACTGGGCGTGGCCGGATTTGACTTGGCCAGAATTGATTGGGACAGACTTGACTGGGGAAGGTCGGTCACGCGGGCCTCGGCTGCTCGTGTCCTATGACACTAGGCCAGCCGAAGGCGGGATCAAAGACGTGGCGTTGTCGCACGCCGCCTGTCGCTCAGAGCCGGGCGCTCGGAGCGATAGGTGGTGGCTCGGGAGTCGGCGCCCGGCCTGCAGATGCGGCTGTTGTGGCGGCTCTCGAAGGTCATGGTCAGTGCGCGCCCAGCGAGGTGCCGCGGCGGGCGCAAGCCGGACCAGGGCCGCGCATGTAATAGCGCTCGGGCCGATAGGTCGGCGCGATGAATTCGCGGATGGCTGCGGCATAGCCGATGAGGTGCGTGAGGAAGTTCATTTACCCTGTCCCTGTCCCGATTTTCGGATGTCCCTTCCGATTGACGGACATCATAGCGTCGAGGCGTGAATAGTCGGTGAACACGATGTTAATATCTGGTCGAAAACCCGTTGCTTCGTGGCCGGAATGCGGCTGATTCGGGGTGTTTCCGTGCTCTTTGTCGCCATTCCGCCCAGTGTGACTTTTGCATCACATATGTTTCGTTTGAATGTCGCCTGCGCGCGGTTCTGTTTCAATTTCTCAGGCGCCCGTGAAATTTCCGTTCTCGCCGCCACAATGGCTCGGGCGCGCCTGACATGCCAATTGTCGTGCGCCGGCGGAACTGGAGTGAGCCCTGCCCGTTCTGACCTTCATCTGATTGCTGAAGGGAAATTGCCATGGCACCGCGCCCCGCCTGGAAGGGTTATTTGAAGCTGTCGCTGGTCACCTGCGCGGTCGAGCTGACCAATGTCGTCACCCATACCGAAAAGGTCTCGTTCCGGGTGCTGAACCGCAAGACCGGCAACACGGTGAAGCGCATCTATGTCGATGCCGAGACCGGCAAGCCGCTCAGCGATGGCGACGAGATCAAGGGGTATGAACTCGACGACGGTGATTTCGTCCACATCGAGGAAGACGAGATCGAGGCGGTGCAGATCGAGTCCTCGCACACGATGAGCCTCGACGGCTTCGTCGACAAAGCCTCAATCCAGCAGATCTATCTCGACACGCCCTATTATGTCGCGCCGGCCGACAAGATGTCGGAAGAGGCGTTCGCCGTCATCCGCGACGCGATGGTTGCGAAGAAGATGGCCGGGCTGGCGCGCATCGTGCTCTACAGCCGAGAGCGTCCCGTGGTCATCGAGCCGCTCGGCAAGGGCATGGTGCTGACGACGCTGCGCTATGACAATACGGTGCGCCAGCCGGACAGCGTGTTCGGCGAGATCAAGGCGGTGAAGACCGACCAGGAGATGACCGACCTGGCTGAGCTGATCATCGACAAGAAGAAGGCCACTTTCGATCCGTCGAAATTCGACGACAAATACGAGGACGCCCTGCTCGAACTGATCCGCGCCAAGAAGGCCGGCCACGAGGCGCCGAAGGCCAAGGCCGAGCCCAAACCCTCCAACGTCGTCAACCTGTTCGACGCGCTGAAGAAGAGCCTGTCGTCGGATTCCGGGGATTCCAGCTCGCCGAAAGCATCGTCCGCGAAAGCCAAGCCGAAAGCCGCCGCGCCCAAGCGCAAATCGGCCTGAGGATAAGGGGACAATGGCCAGTCTCGAACAATATCACGCCAAGCGCGATTTCAAGAAGACGTCGGAGCCGGCCGGCAAGGTTGTTCGCGGCGCGAAAGCCGGCGGCATCTTCGTCATCCAGAAACATGCCGCGACGAGACTGCACTATGATTTTCGCCTCGAGCATGGCGGCGTGCTGTGGAGCTGGGCGGTGACGCGCGGCCCGAGCCTCGATCCACACGAAAAGCGGCTGGCCGTCCATGTCGAGGACCATCCGATCGACTATGCCTCCTTCGAGGGCACGATCCCCAAGGGTGAATATGGCGGCGGCTCGGTCATCGTCTGGGACGAGGGCACGTGGGTGCCCGAGATCGATCCGGCCAAGGCGATGAAGAAAGGCCATATCAGCTTCGAGCTCAAGGGCCACAAGCTGCATGGGCTCTGGCATCTGGTGCGGCTGAAGCCACGAGCGGGGAAAAACGCGACAACTGGCTGTTGATCAAGTCGGACGATGCCGCCGCGCGCCCCGGCGAGGACATCCTGAAGGATGCGCCAGAATCGGTGAAGTCGGGCCTGACGATCGAAGAGGTCGGCGACGGCAAGGCGGCCACGGGTGAAAAGCCAGAAGTCTGGCATTCCAACAAGCCGGCCGCCGGCAAGGCGAAGGCTGGGAAGCGCCTCGACTTTGTCGAACCACAACTCGCCACGCTGGGACGGGATGCACCACCGGGCAAGGACTGGCTGCACGAGGTCAAATTCGACGGCTATCGCATGCAGGCGCAGATCGCCGGCACCGATGTGCGGCTGCTGACCCGCACCGGCCTCGACTGGACGGAGAAATTCGGCAGCGAGATCGCCGCAGAACTCGCCGGACTGAAATGCAGCGACGCCATCCTCGACGGCGAGATCGTCGTGCTGGCCGACAGCGGCGTTTCTTCTTTCTCGCTGCTGCAGCAGGACCTGTCTGCCAACCGCACCAACCGCTTCATCTACTACGTCTTTGACCTGATGCGGCTTGACGGTAAGGATTTGCGCGGCGAGGCGCTGATTGAGCGCAACCAGGCCTTGCAGGAGCTGCTCGGCAAGCAGTCGGACAATCCAGCGGTGCGTTTCTCCGACCACTTTTCCGAGCCCGGCAAGATCATGTTGGAGCATGTCTGCCGCATGGGGTTGGAAGGCGTCGTCTCGAAGCGTGCCGACGCACCCTATCGCAGCGGGCGCGGCCCGACCTGGGTGAAGTCGAAATGCACGGCGCGGCAGGAATTCGTCATCGGCGGCTACCTGCCGTCGGACAAGACCGGGTGCGGGCTGCGCTCGCTGCTGGTCGGCTATTATGAGGACGGCAAACTGCACTATGCCGGCCGTGTCGGCACCGGTTTCTCCGCCAAGGGCGCCACTGAGCTCAAGAAAAAGCTCGAAGCCTTGAAGGCGATGGATTCGCCTTTCGACAAGGCCGTGCCCAAGGGAAAGGGCCTGGTCTGGGTCAAGCCGGAGCTTGTCGGCGAAGTGGAGTTTCGCAGCTGGACATCGGACCGTATAATACGCCATGCCTCGTTCCAGGGGCTGCGCGAGGACAAGCCGGCGGAGGACGTTGTGCAGGAAAAGCCCAAGGCAGCGACAGGCAAGGCCAAGCCAGCGTCAAGCGGCACCGGCACCGGCACCGGAACGATGACGACCAGCGTAAAACTCTCCCATCCCGACAAGCTGCTGTGGCCCGAGGAAAAGATCTCCAAGCAGGGCCTGCTCAACCACTACGCCGAGGTTTGGCCGCGCATGGAGCCATTCGTCGTCAACCGGCCGCTCAGCCTGGTGCGGGCGCCGGACGGCGTCGGCGGCCCGCGCTTCTTCCAGAAACACGCCTCGGCCGGCATGAACGAAAAAATCGCCCGCATGAAAGACCCGACCGATGGCGAGGAGATCCTGTTCGTCCGGGATTTCGACGGTGTCGCGGCGCTCGTCCAGTACGGCGTGGTCGAGATCCATATCTGGGGCTGCACGATCGACAAACTCGAGCAGCCCGACCAGGTCATCTTCGATCTCGACCCCGATGAAGGCGTCGACGTGAAAGCGGTGCGCGAGGCGGCGCTCGATATCAGGGGCAAGCTTGACGAGCTGTCGCTGCCGAACTTCGTCAAGACCTCGGGCGGCAAGGGGTATCATGTGCTGGTGCCGCTGAAGCCATCGGCGGATTGGGATGCGGTAAAGACCTTCGCGCATGATTTTGCCAAGGCACTCGAACAAGGTGCCCCCGACCGCTACACTGCGACGCTGTCCAAAAAGGCGCGCACCGGCAAAATCTTCGTCGACTATCTGCGCAATGGCAGGGGCTCGACGACGGTCGCGCCCTATTCGTCACGCGCCAAGAAGGGCGCGACCGTATCGATGCCGGTGACCTGGGCCGAGATCGAGGCCGGGCTGGCGCCGAACGCGTTCCCGATCGGCGACAAGACGACGCTGGCGAAGCTGGCGGAAGCCGATCCGTGGAAGGGGTTTTTCGAGCAGGGGAAGGTGTTGAAGCGGGGGTAATTCGCCGGCTCAGCTCAAAAACATCCTCTCGAACGCCTGTCTCCCCGGCGGCGAGAACACCACCGCGCGGCTATCCTTTTCGCGGCGCGCCCATTTCTCGGCGAGTATCTTGTCGAGGATGGCGGCGCCCAGCGTGCCGGCGAGGTGCGAGCGACGCACGCTCCAGTCGAGGCAGGCGCGGCAGACCGGGCGGCGTGGTCTGGCCTCGACATCGATGCCGATCGCGGAAAAATGCGATGCCGCCGATGGGCCGAGCCTGATCTCCTTGTCGTCACGCAGCAATATGTCCTTCTCGACAAGGCGGTCGAGCATCGCCACGGCCTGCTCGCCGGCGAGGTGGTCGTAGCAGACGCGGGCGACACGCATGGCGCCGTCGCGCGGGCCTGGCCGCACGCGCTTCGGGCCAACCGCCTCCGCGACACCGGTGATGGCCTCGATCATGCCCGCGACCTGCGGACCGGCGAGGCCGTAATAGCGATGCCTGCCCTGGCTGGCCAAGGTCAGCAACCCGCCCTCCATCAATTTCGACAGATGTGACGAGGCGGTGGGCAGCGACACGCCAGCTTCCAGCGCCAGTTCGCTCGCGGTCAGTGCCGTGCCGCCCATCAGGGCGTTCAGCATGTTGGCGCGGGCCGGATCGCCTACCAGGCTGGCGATGCGGGCGATATCAGGTCCTTCACGCATAGTTCGTTCCTCATCGAAGCATTCTTGTCAGATAAGCACTATTCTCCGATCAGATCAAGGAGACGACGATGACCGCACGAACCGCCCTCACCCCCCGTACCGTTCGCTCGCCGCCAATCATTTCCATTCATCAATTGGGTCCGCTCGCGATTGCTGGCCCGCTGGTATGACCGCCATCTGCAGCGCCGCGATCTTTCGGAGATCGACGACCATCTGCTGCGCGACCTCGGCCTGACCAGGGAAGACGTGCGCCGCGAATGCGCGAAGTCCTTCTGGCGGTCATGACCCGCAAGGGAATTGCCTAGCAGATCGGGCGGCACGACGTTTCGACGCGGCTCGAACCATCGGCGTGAAAACACAACCCAAAGGAGACGACCATGACCATCACCTGCTTCATCCGCTATGAGATCGACCCGTTCGGCAAGGCCGCCTTCGAGGAGTATGCCCGCAACTGGGGCCAGGCCATTCCGCGCTGCGGCGCCGATCTGATCGGCTACTATGCCCCGCACGAAGGGTCGGCGACGACGGCCTACGCCGCCTACAACATCGAGAACCTGGCGGCCTATGAGGCCTATCGCGCCCGGCTTGCCGCCGATCCCGCCGGCAAGGCAAATTATGAGTTCGCCAAGCGTGAACGATTCATCCTCAAGGAGGACCGCATGTTCCTGAAACACGTCTCCGGGCCGCACGCCAAGCTGGTGCTGCCGTGATCGCCGTCATCTTCGAGGTCCAACCGGCGGAGGGCAAACGCGATGCTTATCTCGGCGTCGCCGCCAATCTCCGTCCCTTGCTCGACGGCATTGACGGCTTCATCTCGATCGAACGGTTTCAGAGCCTGGTCGACCCGAACCGCATCCTGTCGCTGTCGTTCTGGCGCGACGAGGAAGCGGTGAAGGCCTGGCGCAACACGGAAGAACACCGGCAGGCGCAGCAGGCCGGGCGCGGCGGTATCTTTGCCGGCTATCGACTACGCATCGCGCATGTGGTGAGGGATTATGGGTTGACCGAGAGAGATGAGGCGCCGGCGGACAGCCGGGCGGTGAATGGGTAGCGCCCTTCCTTCTCCCCTTGTGGGAGAAGGTGTCGCCGAAGGCGACGGATGAGGGGTGCTCCAGCTTGGCGCGACCTTTCAACTGAACCGGGGCACTGCGGCACAACACCACCGTCTCACTCCGCTGGAACACCCCTCATCCGTCTCGGCGCTGCGCGCCGATCCACCTTCCCCCACAAGGGGGGAAGGAAGAAGCTCACGCATTCCCGATCAGCACACCCGCCGCAAACACCAGCGCGCCACCCAGCACCACCTGGAAGGCAGCGCGCAGGAAGGGGGTCTGCATGTAGCGGTTCTGGACGAAGGCGATGGCCCACAGTTCGAAGAACACCACGACCGCGGCGACGGCGGTCGCCGTCCAGAAGCTCGGGATGAGATAGGGCAGTGCGTGGCCGAGACCGCCGAGCGTCGTCATGATGCCGACGGTCAGGCCGCGCTTGAGCGGTGAGCCACGGCCCGACAGTTTGCCGTCGTCGGAGGCGACCTCGGTGAAGCCCATCGAAATGCCGGCGCCGATCGAGGCGGCAAGGCCGACCAGCAGCGTCTGCCAGGTGTCGTGCGTGGCAAAGGCGGCGGCGAAGATCGGCGCCAGCGTCGACACCGAACCGTCCATAAGCCCGGCCAGGCCCGGCTGCACATAGGTGAGGATGAACTGGCGCTGTTCGGCGCTGGCCTCTTCATCCTTCACGTCGCCGGGCACATGCTTCTGCTCCAGCCGCTGCGCCGAGTTCTCGTGCCCCTGCTCGGCCGCCGCCAGCTCGTCGAGCAGTTTCCGCGTTGAGGCGTCGGTGGTGCGCTTGGCCGCTTCGACATAGAAACGGTAGGCCTGTTGCTCCATCGCCTCGGCCTGGCGGCGCACATGCTCGATGCCGAGCGGCCTCACCAGCCAGTCGGGCTTGCGCTCGTAATAGCCCTTCACATGCTCACGCCGGATCAGCGGGATGCGCTCGCCGAACCGCTTGCGGAAGAGCTCGATCAGGGAGTCGCGGTGGCCGTCCTCTTCCTCGGCCATCTCCTCGAACACTTTTGCCGATTGCGGAAAGCTTTCCGCCAACCCGTCGGCATAGGCCCGGTAGATGCGCCCGTCATCTTCCTCGGATGAAATGGCAAGTGCCAGGATCTCCTGTTCGGAGAGCGATTCGAAGGGGCGGCGGCCGAAGCCGAAAACGCGGGAAAGCATGAGGAAATGACCCTAGTTTAGAATAGTTCTAAACTAGGGTTTGGCATGCCCAAGGTCAACCGCGTGCTTGGCCGCGCGGTCAAGAATTGTTGAACCGCTCGATCAGTCTCGCCTCTTCATTATTAGCAAAGATTCGCCTATATAGCTGAACCTAAGACAAGGACGAGGATCAACGCATGACGAAACCGCACGCACAGCATTTCGACCCAAAACCCGTTCTCGATCTCATCGTCAGCATCGAGGCCGATCTGCAGCGCCTGAAGGGTCTGGTCGAGCAGCAGGTCGAAAAATTCGACCCCGCCAACCCGCACAACAAGGCGCCGGACGGTAAGCTGACCGAAGAGGGCGTCGAGTGCTGCTACCGCATGTTCGACGAAGGCAAGTCGCGCTATTCGGTGTCGCAGCAGATGAAGATCTCGTTTGCCGCCGCGACACATCGCTTCAACAATTGGCGCAAGCTGGGTGGGAGTAAGAGGGAGCGAACGTTGTTGGGGTGAAACTAGAGATGTCGGCGGGACAGCTCCCCCCTCTGTCCTGCCGGACATCTCCCCCACAAGGGGGGAGATTGGCAGCTTCGCCGGCAGTGCCCCTTCCAACATTGTAACGGTCACATTTTTTCATTGGTGTGCCATGTGCCTTTGCGGGCATCATGCGAGGACGCAACTTTCTTTTGCTGGACCTCGCATGACCGCCATCACCCCTCCCGGCATCGCCGACATCCATGCCGCCGCAGCCCGCCTCTCCGGCTTGATCGTCGAAACCCCGTTGATCGAATCGCAGGAACTGAACAGGCGCTTCGGCGGGCGTATCCTGTTCAAGCCGGAGACGCTGCAGCGCACCGGCTCGTTCAAGTTCCGCGGCGCCTACAACAAGCTGTCGTCGCTGAGCGAAGAGGAGCGCAACCGTGGTGTCGTCGCCTTCTCCTCCGGCAATCATGCGCAAGGGGTCGCCGCCTCCGCCGCCATGTTCGGCGTCAAGGCGGTCATCGCCATGCCGGCGGACGCGCCGGCGATGAAGATCGGCAATGTCCGCAAGATGGGCGCCGAGGTGGTGCCCTTCGACCGTTTTCGCGATGACCGCATGACCGTGGTTCGCCCCTATATCGACAGGGGCATGGTGCTGGTGCCGCCCTTCGACGATCCGGCCATCATTGCCGGCCAGGGCACGATCGGCCTCGAACTGATGCGCCAGGCCAAGGCGCTCGGCGTCAGCCTCGACGCTGTCGTCATTCCCTGCGGTGGCGGCGGCCTGTCGAGCGGCATTTCGGTCGCGGTCAAGGATGCCTCGCCCGGCACCGCGGTCTGGGCGGTCGAGCCGGAGCATTTCGACGACACGCGACGCTCGCTCGCCGCCGGCGCCCGGGTTTCGAACGAGCCGGGTCACAGCTCGATCTGCGACGCGATCCTGACCGCCGAGCCGGGCGCCATCACCTTCGAAATCAACCGCAAGAACCTCGCCGGCGCCATTGCCGTCTCCGACAGAGCGACGGCACAGGCGATGCGCGACGCCATGGCCTATCTGAAGCTGGTGGTCGAGCCGGGCGGCTGCGTCGCGCTGGCGGCGCTGTCGTCAGGCGAGATCGAGCTGTCGGGCAAAAGTGTTGCCGTGGTGCTGTCCGGCGGCAATGTCGATTTCGGGACTTACGCCGGGATCATGGCCGCTGCATAAAGTCGCGATTGGCCGCGATGCAACGGCGTCGGGCCGCTATCTGCAGTGCGCAGGTTGGCGCGGAGTCTTCCTGTGTACGGTCATCCCAGTAGCTGCTTTGCCTTCCGCCATGCCGCGGGCGGTATCCCGAATTCGCGCTTAAAGGCGCGGGTGAAAGCCTCCTCCGCCTGGTAGCCGATTTCATAGCCCACCTGCGCGATCGACCGATGGCCGCTGCGCAGCTGCTCCTTGGCGAGTTGCATGCGCCAGGCGGTGAGATAGCGCATAGGCGGCATCCCGACGAGGCCGGCAAAACGATCGGAGAAAGTCGAGCGGGAGAGCGCAACCTCGCGCGCCAGCTGCTCCGCGGTCCAGTGAAGGTTCACCCCTGCGTGCATCAGGGCGAGCGCGCGCCCCACGGCCGGGTCGCGCATGCCGGCGAGCCATCCCTTTTGCTCTGGCACAAGCGACGCCGCGTAGCTGCGCACGGCTTCGACGAAAATCAACTCCGAAAGGCGAGACATCACCGCTGGCGAGCCGACCTGACCCTCCTGCAGGCCCTTGAGGGCGAAGTTCAGAGAGGCCTCGATCCAGTCGCTTGAGCCCGCCGTTACCATGTCGACCTTCAACATCCGTGGCAGCGTGGCAATCAGCGGATTGCGTTGCTCGTCGCTGCCGAGAAAGCCGCAGATGAGCCGCGTGGGCTCGCCACCTCCCCCGTGAACGATTCGGGCAAGGCCGCCGCGCTCTCCGGGTTGAATGAGATGCTCGGTGCCGACCGGGCGCATATCCAGGGCGCTGCCGAGCAGGTGTGGGTCGTTGCGGGACAACACCACCGTTTCACCGGCGCGGACCTCGAACGGGCTCTCGCCTTCGACAGTGGCCAGCATGCGGCCGCTGATGACATAATGATAGGCGATGATCTGGACGGCGTCGGTCAGGAAAGGGCGGCACTGGTCCGAAGTGAACCTGGCTGACACGCACCAAGGTGCGGTGAAATGGGTATCGAGAAAAACGCCGCCCGTCATTTTGACGGCACGCAGCACTTCCCCAAGCGCGTCCAAGATCAATTCCCTTCCGTCAGTCGGTCAAGTGTTCCGGCGGCCCGGTCATTCAAGCCCCGAACGCGGCACTATAGCTAATAGGCCATTGGACGTCGCCGGCGACTTCAGGGAAAGCACCGTCTCACGGCCAATTCGATCCACAAACCAGGGAGAAGACCATGGATCTCTATGTCATCCGCCGCAGGACCGCCTGGGGCAATCCGGTCGAGCTGAAGGCCGCGGCCGAGAAATCCGGCCGCATCGGCAATGAGGAGATGCCCGACCGCGTCCGCTGGATTCGCAGCTACGTGGTCAAGGAGGCCGACGGTCGGCTTGGCACCGTCTGCATCTACCAAGCTCGCGATCCCCAGTCGATCAAGGAGCACGCCAGCCGCGTCGGCATGCCAGCGGACGAGATCCTGCCGGTCATGGACACGGTCATCGTTCGCGCCGACCCCGAGAAAGCGGTCGCCTGACCCAGAGAAATTTGGAGCGGCGGCTCCGACCTGGTCGGAGCGTCCGCCGCTCTACCTCACAACCTGACAATGGAGTTCACCATGAGAACGATTGCTCTTTCAGCCGCGTTTCTAGTTGCTGCCGGCACCGCGTTTGCCGCAGGCGGAAGCGACCACTATGGATCCACCAACAGCACCAAGGCGTCTGCCGGCGCCGCCGAGTTCCACACCCAGTCCATCACAGTGCGGAACACGGCCATCATGGGCAGCCATGCCATGGCGACGGGCGACAAGGCGGAAATCCCAACGACGAACAGTATCAAGCCGCAATTTGAGCACTGACGGCAGGCGGCGCATTTTGGAAAGCGGCGGGCTTGCTCGCCGCTTTTTAAGCTGGATTTCCGGACCTTCTTTCGAAAGCAGGAATATTCGAATTCGGTCGTTCAGAGTGAATGGGTTTTGATTCTAATCCAGCGTGCGCCTGAACCGCAACAGCGCGGTGCCGGCGAACACCAGCACGAACACGACCAGCCAGCCGATCTCGGTGGCGATGGCATGGAAGTCGGCGCCCTTCAGCATCACCGCGCGGGTGATGCGCAGGAAATGCGTCAGCGGGAAGATTTCGCCCAGCGCCTGGGCCCAGCCCGGCATGCCGCGATAGGGGAACATGAAGCCCGACAAGAGCAGCGACGGCAGGAAGAAGAAGAAGGTCAGCTGCATCGCCTGCATCTGCGAGCGGGCCATGGTCGAAATGGTGTAGCCGAGCAGCACCAGCGACAGCACGAAGACCAGCACCGACGACAACAGAAGCGTCAGGCTGCCGACGAACGGGATATCGAACAAAAGCTTCGCCGCCACCAGCACCACCGCGACCTGCACCGCGCCGACGACGAGGAAGGGCAGCACCTTGCCCAGCATGATCTCGGCCGGGCTGGACGGCATGGCGAGCAGGTTTTCCATCGTGCCGCGCTCGGTTTCGCGGGTCAGCGCCATGGCCGTCATCATCACCATGGTCATCTGCAGGATGACGCCGAGCAGGCCGGGCACGATGTTGTATTGCGAAATGCCTTCGGGATTGTAGCGCTGGTGCACCACCACCTGCAGCTGCTGCCTGGCATCCTCGGCAGCGGCAGCCTGCATGCCTTGCGCGCGCAGCAGCGCCTGGCTCGCCACCGTGCTCAGCGTGGAAATGGCGCCGCTCGCCGCCGAGGGATCGGTGGCGTCCGCCTCGATCAGGATCTGCGGATTGTCGCCGCGCTCGACTCGGCTGGCGAAGTCGGCCGGGATGGTGACGACGAAGGAAACGTCGCCGCGCGCCATCAGGAATTCCGCCTCTTCGGCGCTCTCGGTCACATGGTCGAAACGATAATAGCCCGTCACCTGCAGCGCCGAGACCATGGCGCGCGTATACTGGTCGTTGCTCATCGCCACCAGCGCCGTCGGCAGGCCCTTCGGATCGTTGTTGATGGCAAAACCGAACAGCACCAGCTGCAGCAGCGGCACGCCGAGCATCATGGCGAAGGTGATGCGGTCACGCCGCATCTGGATGAACTCCTTGATCAGCAGCGCGCCAAGCCGGGCGAAGGAGAAGATGCTGTTCATGCCATGTTGTCCTTCGACCCCGACATGAACTGGATGAAGACGTCCTCGAGGCTGGTTTCGCCTGGCGCGACCGTCACGCCCTTGTGCTCCTTCTCGACGTCGGCAAGCGCTGCTTCGAGCTTCTTCCTGTCGGAACCGACGACGTGTAGCGTCGCGCCGAACGGCGCCACCTGGTCGACGCCGGGGCGGCCCTGCAGCTCTTCCGCCACCTTGGCGAGCTGTGGCCCCTGCACCACGAAGGTGGTCAGGCCAGCGTTTTTCACCACCTCGGCGACGGTGCCGGTGGCCAGCATCTTGCCGTAGGAGATGTAGCTGATGCGGTGGCAGCGCTCGGCCTCGTCCATGTAATGGGTTGAGACCAGCACGGTCAGCCCGCCGCTGGCGAGGCGATGGATCTCGTCCCAGAATTCGCGCCGCGCCTTCGGGTCGACGCCGGCCGTCGGTTCGTCGAGCAAAAGCAGCTTCGGCTTGTGCATGATGCAGGCGGCGAGCGCCAGCCGCTGCTTCCAGCCGCCGGACAGCGTGCCGGCCAGCTGGTTGCGGCGCGAGGTCAGGCCGAGCTCTTCCAACGTCCTCGCAACGTACTCGCCTACCGGCTTCAGCTGGTAGAGCCGGGCCACGAATTCGAGGTTCTCGCCGATCGTCAGATCCTCGTAGAACGAGAATTTCTGCGTCATGTAGCCGACTTCGCGCTTGATCCTGAGCGACTCAGTGCGGATGTTGAAGCCCAGCACCGTGCCTTCGCCTTCGTCGGGCGTCAGCAGGCCGCACATGATGCGGATGGTGGTGGTCTTGCCCGAACCGTTCGGGCCGAGGAAGCCGACGATCTCGCCCTCGGCGACCGACATCGTCACGTGGTCGACGACGGTCTTGTCGCCGAAGCGCTTGACCAGGCCATGAACGTCGATGGCGTTCATTTTGCCGTTTCCGCAAGATCGACGTCGACGATCTGGCCGGGCTGCAGCAAGCCGGCATCGCCCTCCGGCCGTGCCTCGACCAGATAGACCAGCTTCTGCCGGTTCTCGAGCGAATAGATCACCGGCGGGGTGAATTCGGGATCGGGCGAGACATAGCTGACGCGCGCCTTCACGCCGTCGCCGCAGCCGTCGCAATGAACGGCGAGCAGGCTGCCGATCTTGACCGAGGAGAAGGCGGCCTCCGGTATATAGACGCTGAGCTTCACGGCGCCGTCAGGCAGGATCGAGATGACCGGCGCGGTCGGGCCGGCCGTGTCGCCGGGATTGCGGATGACGTCGTTGACGCGGCCGGGCGAGGGCGCCGCGAGCGTGCGCTTGGACAGCCGCCACTGAGCCTGCTCGAGTGCTGCCTGCGCCTGCTTGACCTGATTGTCGGCGGCCTTGATCGTCTCGGCGCGCGCCGGCAGGCCGCCGACCGCGAGATTGGCCTCGGCCTGGCCGACCTGGGCTTCTGCGGTCTCCAGCGTCGCCGAGGCGGTGTCGTAGTCGGCCTGGGTGCCGGTGCCGCGCTTGAACAGGTCGGCGGCGCGGTCGTATTTGCGCTTGGCATCGTCGGCCTGCGCCTTGGCCATGTCGACCTGTGCCTTGAGTGCGGCGATTTCTTCCGGCCGTTTGCCGACCTGCAGGTCGGCGAGCTGCGCTTGCGCCTGGGCGAGGCTCGCCTGCGCCTGCGCCACCGCGATCTTGGCGTCGGCGCTTTCCAATGTCACCACCGTCGCGCCTGATGTGACGCGATCGCCGCGCTTGACCGAGACGGTCTCGACCTGCGCCACCTCGATCGGTGCCAGCAGCACATAGTCGCCTTCGACATAGCCGACGGCGAGTGGCGTGGCGGGGGCACAGGCACTGAGGAGCTGCGCGGCAAGCGGCAAGGAGCAGAGAAAACTCATTGTTTTGATCCACTTGGGGGTTTTGATCCCATTGCGGGTTTTGATCGCATTCGGGCGGCCAATATGGCGCTGAGATTGTCCGTCGTGACCGCCACGACCTTGGCGGCCTCGGCGGCGCCGATGTCGTGCCAGCCCATGCGGCGCATCACCGCCTCGCGGCCGATGCGGAAATAGATGACCTGGCCGATCAGCGTGAACACGGTGAGCCGGGTCCGCTCGCTTTCGGCCGGCTCGCCGGTCGCCTGCTCCCAGATCAGACACAGCCGGCGATGCGTCGGCTCGAACACGCCGTCATAGATGCGGTCGAGCGCGGTCGTCGGATGCGACAGCTCGCGCAGCACGAATTGCACGATCTCGCCGGCCTGCGGCTGCGCCAGGATGAAGCTGCCCATCCGCTCCAACGCCGCGAACAGCTGCGCGCGTGCCGCTTCCGGATCGCTCGCCATCGCTGCCTGGCCGGCGCCCAGCGCTTGGCCAGCAACCGTCTGGATGGTTTCGACGATATAGTCGGCGGCGGCGGCACGAAGGCCTTCCTTGCCGCCGAAATGATAGGCGATCGAACCGATATTGGCCTGCGCCTCCGCCGCGATTTCGCGGGTCGAGGTGCCGTCGAAACCTTGCCGGCCGAACAGTTTCAGCGCCGCGCGGACGAGAGCGGCACGCGTCAGATCTGCCGGAGAGGTCTCGCGGCGTGGATTTTTGGTGTCAGGCAGCTTGATCATGGCCAGACTTTAATCAATCGATTGATTAAAGTCAACTTGTGTGCAGAGTTGTCTTGCCATCGCCCGCGGCAAACGCTTTAGTGCGCGGCCATGGGCAAGGAAGTCGAGCGCAAGTTCCTGGTCTCCAGCACCGCATGGCGGAACCTGGTCGAGGCGGATATCCGCATTCTCCAGTTCTATCTCGCCACGGCGCCTGGGCGGACCGTCCGCATCCGCATCAGCGACGGCGCTTCCGCCAAGCTGACGCTCAAATTCGGCAGCAGGGGGCGCGAGCGCGACGAGTTCGAATATCCGATCCCGCTTGCCGAGGCGGTGGAGATGCTGGACTTCGCCGTTGGGCGTGTCATCGAGAAGACACGTCACCATGTTACGCATCGCGGCTATCTCTATGAAGTCGATGTCTTTGGCGGCGCACTCGCGGGACTTGTGGTGGCCGAACTCGAGACTCCGGAAGATGTGCCGGACGAAATGCTGCCTGACTGGCTTGGCCGTGAAGTGACCGGCGAGCAGAAATTCTACAACGCGTCGCTCGCCCTCGGGGGATACCGGAGATCGCCGCATGAGCTTTCGCATCGACCCGCGCCTGCCGCTGACCGGCGAGGTCAGGCGCATCCTTGCCGAGGAAATCGGCAAGGCGCTGCAGCATCTGGATGCGGCGCGCAGCCGGCCGGAGCAGGGACTGCACAAATGCCGCAAGCGGCTGAAGAGCGCGCGTGCCTTGCTGCGCCTGGTTCATTCCGGTGACGAAACATTCTGCACGACCGAAAATCAGTGCTATCGCAACGTGGCGGCGCTGCTTGCCGGACCACGCGAGGCGACGGCGCTGATCGAGACCATCGACCGGCTGGCGGCAGGGTTCCCCAAGGAATGCGCCGATGGCGGGCTCGATGCCGTGCGCGACAGGCTGATTGCGCGTCAGCACGATCTGCATGAAGGCGCCGGCCTCGAAGCGGCGATCGGCGCTGCGACCGCCGCCTGCGAAGACGGCGTGAAGCGGATCGAGAGCCTCGCCTTGCCCGACCAGCCGGAACAGGCGGCTGACGTGCTTGCCGAAGGCGCCCGCGTCACCTTGCGCCGCGCCAGGAAGGCGCTCGACAGGGCCGGCGCGCGCGGCGCGGCCGATGATTTCCACGATTTGCGCAAGGCGGCCAAGACGCATGGCATGCACCTGTCGCTGCTCGGCAGGCTTTGGCCGACGCCGATCAAGGCGCGGCGCAAGGCGGTCGACGCGCTGGGCGAACGGCTCGGCGACCTGCATGATTTGTTCGTCCTGCGCGCCCTGCTCGAGGCCGACGACGAGCCGCTGGGGCCGCGCGAGGACACAAAGCTTCTCGCCAAGCTCTTGAAGCGTTCTGAAAAGAGCCTGAAAAAATCCTGTCTTGCCGAGGCGGCCGAGCTGTTTGGCGACAGCCCCAAGCATTCGACGAAAAAACTGGCCCGCAAGGCGCGCGACGACCTGGCCAGCCCGGCGCCGCATGACGAGACGAGCGCCGCCGCCAGCTGACGAAGCACGGGCGCGCTGGCACTTGCCTGCCGGCCCGTGTTAGTCACGCTCTATCATGACCGCGCCCGGCGACACCCTCCTGGACCGACTTGGCCGCTGGCTCGCCGGCCGGCTGCAGGAAGAATCCTCCGGCTATGAGCCCTATACCCCGTCCGACGCCGAAACGCTGCGCCGCACGCTGGAGCCGGGCGACATCCTGCTGATCGAGGGCAATCAGAAGATCTCGGCAGCGATCAAGTATCTCACCCAGTCGACCTGGTCGCACGCGGCCTTCTATGTCGGCGATGCCTTGCCGGAGCCGCAAGACGGAACGGAGCGGCGCGGCTGATCGAGGTGACGATGGGCGAAGGCTGCGTCGCCGTACCCTTGTCGCGCTATCGCACTTACAACACCCGCATCTGCCGGGCGAGCGGGCTGGCGCCGGAGGACCGCGACAAGGTGGTCGCCTTCATGATCGGCAAGCTTGGCCTGAAATACGACCTCAAGAACATTTTCGACATGTTGCGCTATTTCCTGCCGACGCCGCCGGTGCCGGTGCGCTGGCGCCGGCGCATGCTGGCCTTCGGCTCCGGCGACCCGACGCGGGCCATCTGCTCCTCGCTCATCGCCGAGGCCTATGGCCAGATCCACTACCCGATCCTGCCCGAGATCACTCGCGCGCCCGGCCGCGCCTCGGCGCAGTCGACCTATATGCGCAAGGAAATCCTGCACATTCGCCACCACTCGCTCTACACGCCGCGCGACTTCGACCTGTCGCCGTTTTTCCGCATCGTCAAGCCGACGCTGGAATATGGCTTCGACTACCGGCAGATGGTCTGGGACGACAAGGCCAGCACAGACGCCGAAGCCGCAAAGGCTGGAGCAATCGCCTCAGACACGTGATGGCTTCGGCCTGGGTCAGGACATGCCCCTATAGCGCGGCGTAGCCAGTCGAGGTGCAGGCGTTTCACATGGCGGCCTAGATCATGCCGAAACCGCAACAGCGCCCTGGTTTTCGGCTTTGCGTTCGACCCAGACATGGACCGGTTCGTCCCGGCCGCGGATGCTCACCGGTCCATGATCGCGCGCATTCAACCGTGTCGTGGGCGATTCCGCCTTCGCGGCCTCAATCAGTCGTGACCCAAAGCAAATATTCGCCTGAAGCTCACGGCAGAGCGCCTGCAAACGGCTGGCGACGTTGACGGTGTCGCCCACGACCGCGAAGGACAGGTTGCGCTCGCTGCCGACCGCGCCGATGACGACCGCGCCATATTGTGCACCGATGCGAACGTCCAGCGGCGGATATCCCCTGGACACACGCTGCACATTCCAGTCTTCGAGAGCGGCGATCATCGCTTCAGCGCACTGGATGGCGCGCGTCGCGTCGTCACGGCTGGCTTGCGGAACCCCGAATGTCGCCATGATGCAATCGCCGATATAGTTATCGACGGTGCCATGGTGGTCGAAAACGACCTGCTCCATGCGACGGTGGAACTGGCGCAGAAGTTCGAACACTGCTTCGGCCGGATGATCCTCGGAATAGTGTGTGAAGCCGACGATGTCGGCGAACAGCACCGCGATATCCTGCCGGCGGACCGGGCCGAACGGCTCGTCGTCCGTGGCAAGCTGGTCGACGACGTTGGGCGAAAAATGCCGGGCGAGATTGGCGCGGGCGCGCTCTGCCTTGACATAGTCTTCCGACAGACGTCGGGAACGAAAGACGACCAGCGCCATGATCGCGCCGATAATCAGCACAACCAACACGTTGGTCGCCTGCGCGAATGTATCGACGAAATTGGGGTTGAGATAGAGGTTCAGTCGCTCTGTCACCGGCAGCGAATAGAGGTTCGTCGCCGGGATGACGGTTCCTGGATGAGAAATCACCCATCCCACCCCGATCGTCCACGTCAAGGCCGCGAGCGCGCCGAGATAGAGCGCCAATCGTGTCGAAAGGGTCAGCGCGCCAAGGCATACGAAAATCAGCAGGAATTTGAAGCTGCCCTCGCGCAGTTGCATCGCGGCCGGCGCGACCTCCTGGGAAAACGGGTTGGGCGTTACCAGCAGAATGGTCAACAGAATGATGTCCAGCGTACCGACGAGGTAACCGATCCACCATGGCGCCGTGCGACGGCGCGCAAAGAGAAACTGGATCAGGCCGACGAGCTGGAACAGCACGAGGCCCGCCAGCACGAAGAGCAGTGAGGCATCCCAGCGGCTGATCAATGAAAAGAAGCAGGAGATCACAGCGAGCGATGCCGTACGCGCCCAGAACTGCAATGCAGCGCCCTGGCGTTCTGCGCGCGCCCGCAAATTTTTCAGGCGCGAATAGCGGCGACGTTCAAGTGTTGGTGCGGTCGGCATAGGCTTCACTTCGATTTCACGGGGACGTGTCACGCATTCGGCAACCCGCCCTCTACGGTCTGGCAAATCAGTCTGCGAATTCTATCATGAATGCTGGTGGCGGATCTGTTCTATCCCAACGCGCCGACGGGGGCGGTCGGCATCGCTGGTCGCATGGCTGGTCCGGGCGGCAAGCTGGTGGTGAATGGCGGCAGTCGGCGCCGCCGGAGCGGTGAGCCGCTGGGACCACGCGAGGACACAAAGCTTCTCGGCAAGCTCTTGAAGCGCTCGGAAGGGAGCCTGAGAAAATCGTGTCTTGCCGAGGCCGCCGAGCTGTTCGGCGACAGCCCCAAGCGCTCGACGAAAAACTGGCCCGCAAGGCGCGCGACGATCTTGCCGCGCCGCAGGAAGAAGCGAACGCGGCCTGATCATGGTCTTGCCTCGTTGCTGGTGCCTTAGCTTGGAGGTGGACCGTCTTCTGCAGACGGTTTCGGCGTTTCGCACTCTTAGGGAGTGGGGTATCCGGCTTCTACGCAGACAGCGCTTACTATTTTATGGGCGATCCCGCCCGCCCAGTCGTGAGATCGCAAGATGGCGATGGATGTCTCAAACTCGGCGGCGGCCATTTCTTTTTGACCGGCGTGGGAATGCGCCAATGCCCGGAAGGCCGCATTCAAGCAGCGATTGAAGTCGTTGGAGTTATCGGCCTGCGCAAGGACATTCAGCGCCTCCTCGTGGCGCCCCAATCGGGCGAGCGCCGCGCCGCGTGTGCCTTTCAGCGTAGGGAGCTCCGGAGACATGGCGACGGCACTTTCCGTTAGGCGGTCGAGTAAGGCATCGAGACGAGAGTTCGGCTGGGTAGGTTGAGCGAGGATTTTCGTCGCGGCGGCGTCAATGAGGAGAAGTCGTTCGCTTGCGGACGCCGTGTGGGTCAGCTCATCTTCGAGCGCTGTAATGTCCTCGTACGTCAGGTCAGGTTTGAACACATGGAAAGCAACGCGATCCGACTGACCCGTGGGGTGCCACGGAGGATCGTCCGGACTCATATACGGCCGCAATCGGTTCAGATACTGCTGCCGGAGCACCTCGAACGGATCGCGACCTCGGGCAATTTTCCACAAGGCCAGCATATCGTTGGGCACTCGCTGGCCGTCAACCTTGGCATGACGCGGAAGACCGTTGCCGATGACTATCATCATCTGAACTATAACGGCCGGCGCCAAGATAGTGCCTGCAAGTTCTGTGCCGCGATAGATAGTCATTCCACCGCTCAGAACACCCAACCAAACAATGTCCATAATCGGCCCAGCGGCCACAAAAAACAGGTTAGCGGGCTTCGAAAAGGATAGTTGAGGAGCCGTTCTCACCCAGCCCGTAAGCGGAATAGTTCCTACGCTGACCTCCATTCTCAGCAGGCGGGTGCGGAATACTGTTGGTCCCAAGCCGAGATGAATTTCTCTTATTTGCAATTTTGCCAGATGTCCGGCGAGAGCATGAGAAGACTCATGCAGGACCAGGCTTATCCAGGCGCCAATGAATGCGGAGGCAGCGACAAGGAGGGGCAAGAGCAAGGTCTTTCAGGAATGAGAGTGGCCGGAGATATTGCGAATCGTATCTTTATGATTCAGCGCAATCCGCCCTTGCGCCAGAAGATCTTGTACCCATCCGCCACCGCTTTCGCCATCACCGATGCTGGAGCGCGACTTCAACCCAAGGGCGGTGTGCCCTGAGACGCCGAGGCCGTCGAGCCTTCGGCCGGCCAATCGCTATGCCGGCATACGCGGCCTGCCCACCTGTGCACCGGCATCGCGCGGGTGCGGGCCGATCGGCATGATCGCCTGGAACGGCGTCGCGCCAAAGGCAAATGTAAATTTGTAGCCGATGAGCCCGTCCTCGGGCGTCGTGTGCTGGTCGTGATGGGCGAGCAGTTTGGCGCGCTCGGCCAACTCTTCGGCCTCGCGGCGCACCATCTCCGCCGTCTCCGGCCGCATCCGCCTGGAGAAGCTGACGAAGGTCGCCTCCTTGTCGATATGGGTGATGGCCCAGCCGATGAAATTCTTGTTGGTCATCTCGAACAGCGGCCGCAGCGGGCCCTCGAAATTCCACTGGATCGGCGTCTCGACCAGCAATCTTGCCGTAAGACCCCGGCCAAGCGCGATCAGGCCAAGCTCCTCGAGGTCGCGCAGATAGAGGAACATCGAGGCTTCGCTCAGGCCTTGCGAACGCATGATGCCTTCGGGCGTGAATTTTTCCGACAGCATGACGAAGATGAACAGCAGCGCCGGACGGCCGGCGAGCCGGCGCTCGATCTCGGGCGCGATGTGGTTGACCGGTCCCGGCCCGCGGTTCATCGACCCCAGCACGTTTTCCAACTCGACGCCGGCGGCGATGCAGATCTCCATCAGCCGGTCGAGTTTGCAGTTGCGCTCGTGGAAGATGCGTTTCACCGTCGGCTCGGAAACGCCCATGCGTTCGGCAAGCTCGCGATAGGTGACACCCCTGGCTTTCAGCGTCCGCTTCAGCGCCTCGAAGATCAGGCCGTTCATGGCATGCACCTCTTGCCAGCGATTTCGTATCGATATTCGATACTAGCGGTAATCGAGCTTCCAGAAAAGTATCGAAAATCCTAGCTCTCCGCCTGTCATCACAGGAGAACAGCCATGAACCGCCTCATCCTCTCAGTCTTTGCCGCCGCCATTGGCATCGCCGCCGCGCCAGCCGCCCGGGCCGGCGAACTCTGGCGCGTCACGGGCCTCGAACAGCCGGAATCGGCACTGTTCGACGCCGCCAACAATCGCATCGTCGTATCCAACATCGTCGGCAATCCGGGCGAGGCCGACGGCAACGGCTATTTGTCGGTGCTGTCCCTGGACGGCAAGATTATCACCCAGCACTGGACCGACGGCATGGACGCGCCCAAGGGCATGGCGATATCGGGCGGCAAGCTCTATGTCGCCGACATCACCAAGGTCCGCGTCGTCGATCTCGCCAGCGGCAAGCTCGTTGCCAGCATCGTGGTGCCGAATGCCGTCTTCCTCAACGACATGACCTCGGACAGCACAGGCAAGGTCTATGTCAGCGACATGCTGGCCGACACGATCTACCGCATCGATGGTGACCAGCCGGAGCTGTTCGTCAGGGACCCGATGCTGGCCTCGCCCAACGGCGTCTTCGCCGATGGTAACAGGCTGATCGTCGCCTCCTGGGGCAAGGGTATCAAGCCCGACTTCAGCACGGCGGAGCCGGGCGGGCTGCTGTCGGTCGACCTCGCCAGCAAGGCGATTTCACCGCTGCCCGGCGCGCAGAAATTCGCCGACCTCGACGGCGTCATCGCCATTGGCGACAGCATCTATGCCACCGCCTACATGACCGGCACGCTCTACCGCTACAGAGCCGGCGGTGCGCCGGAAGCGGTGGCGCATTTCAAGCCGGGCAGCGCCGACATCGGCACCGACGGCAAGTCGATCCTCTACGTGCCGCTGATGAACGAGGGCGAAGTCGCGGCGCTGAAGCTCGATTGAGAGGCCCTGCCTCCACTGCACCCCGCTAACAGCCGTGGGATGGACCGTGCTACGACGGTCCATCCCACGGCGATGGTCAAGGAGGTTGCCATGGACGATCGCGATATCCGGGCGGCTCTGGATCATCACTGGGCTGCCTCCGATGCCGGTGACTTCGAGATGGAGCACGATATCTACCGGGCGGATGCGGTGCTCGACTATCCGCAATCGGGCGAGCGCATCCGCGGGCGACGCAACATCCAGTCGTCCCGCGCCGCGCAGCCGAACCGCAAGCGCTTCAGCGTGCGGCGGATCACCGGCGCCGATGATCTCTGGGTCACCGAATATGTCCTGACCTATGACGGGCGGCCGTCCTATACCGTCAGCATCATGGAATTCCTTGACGGCAAGGTGGCCCGCGAGACCCAGTATTTCGGCAACTCGTTCGAGCCGGGACCGTCGCGCGCGCAATGGGTCGAGCGGATACCGTGAACCATAGGGATCATTATCCGCCGATCGCCCGTTCGGCGCTGCCTGACGACACGGTCGCCCTCGCCCGTTTCCTCATCGGCAAGCTGGTGGTGCGCGACCTGCCGGAAGGCATGGTCAGCGGCCGTATCGTCGAGACTGAGGCCTATGTCGTCGGCGACGCCGCCGGGCATGGTTTCAGGGGGATGACCCCGCGCAACCGCCCGCTGTTCCTCGAACGCGGCCACGCCTATGTCTATCTCGCCTATGGCGTCTCCATGATGCTGAATGTCTCGAGCGAGATGCCGGGGATCGGCACCGGCGTGCTGATCCGGGCGCTCGAGCCGCTCGAGGGCATTGAAATCATGCAGCGCAATCGCGGCGTCGAGCGCTTGCGCGACCTGGCGCGCGGGCCGGGACGGCTGGCAGCGGCTTTGCGGATCGATCGTTCGCTCGACGGGATCGACCTTTGCCAGGAAGGGCCTCTGTGGCTCGCCAAGGATGGCCAAGACCCCGGCGAGATCGGGCAGAGCACTCGGATCGGCATTACTAGGGATGCCGACCGCCTGCTGCGGTTCTACGTCAGGGGCAGCCCGTTCGTCAGCGGTCCGAGATCGCTTCAGGAATAGGAGACCGGCCGGCTTTCGCAGCGCATTCAGACGGCGATTTGCAGCACCCCGTAACGCTTTACCTCGGCCTCGATCTCCCTGACCAAAGTCTCGAGCGCGGGGTTCCGGGGGGGCGCGGGCGCGCCTGATGACATAGGCGAGGTCCGGAGGCTTGGGGAATTGGCTGTCGACGATCTCCATGTCGGGCTGCAGGTAGCGCTGGCTCAGGAGAGCGACGCCGAGCCCTGCGGTCACGCCTGCAACAATTCCGGCTGCGCTGGAGCATTCGAACACGGTCTCGAACACTCTATCCTCGTCCTGCCCGACATCGATGCCCCAGCGCCGGTAAAAGCAATTTTCGTCGAAGGACAGAAACGGAACCGGCTTCCCCGCCGACAGCACCAGGTCGCGCGATTTCACCCAATGCAGCGTCTCGCGGAACAGCAGGATATCGGCCGGGCGGACCTCGTGCTGGAAGACCTGGATGATGGCGGCATCAAGGGCTCCCTGGCTGAGCTGCTCCTGCAGGACGAGGCTCATGCGCACCTGCGTGCGGACGCTCACCTCCGGGTAGAGCCGGCGAAAGCGGCCAAGGATGCGCGACAGGTCCGTGCAGGTCGTATCCTCGGTCATTCCCAGCGCGATCTTGCCTTGCAGCGGGCTTTTCGACAGGCTGAGCACCGCCTCGTCATGGATGCCCAGAATGCGCCGCGCATAGCCAAGCAGATCCTGTCCGGCCGTGGTGAATATCGGCGCGTTTGCCTTCCGGGTGAGGATTTCGCAGTCGAGGCTCGTTTCGAGCCTCCTGATCTTGTGGCTGACGGCCGACTGCGACAGGCCGAGAATTTCGGCCGCGCGCGTGACGCCGCCATGCTTCTCGATCGCGACCAGTGCGCGCAAGGCGTCGACATCCAAGCGGCGGTTCATCAGTCCGGCCATGACAATCCTCGCTCGGAACCAAAATGATGCGTCAATTTCTGATCCTCTGATGCGCTTTAGGCAAGTTCGTATGCCAGTTTTGGGGCTTCTTCATGATCGTATCGAAATTTGTCATGTGCAAAGGCGCGTGCGTGCCGTCAATAGTCCGCGCCGAAATCGGCCGTGATCCGCTTCCGGGATACGGGCGCCTGACCGAAGAGACGCCATGACGCTCCAGCCTACCAAAACCCATCGACTCGTCTGGCCAATGATGGCAACGGCGCTGGTCATAAGCTGGAGTTCCGGCTTCGTCGGCATCCGCTATGCCAGCGAGAATGCCGATGTCATGCTGGTGCTGTTCTGGCGGACACTGATGTCCGGATTGATCCTCTTGCCATTTGCTCTCCTGATCGGACCGCGCATAAGCGCCCTTGCCCTGGTCCAGCAGATGATCTTCGGCGCGGCGACGATGTTCCTCTATCTCGGTGGATTCGCGCTTGCCATCGGTCAGCGCGTGCCGACTGGCCTTGTCGCGCTGATTTCCGATCTTGTGCCTCTCGCCATTGCGGCCTTGTCGCAGCCGGTCCTGGGACACCGGTTGACCGGCAGACAATGGACCGGAACGGCTCTCGGCGTGGTTGGCGTGCTTATCGTCTCGCTGGACAATTTGGCCCTCGGGACGGCCCCGGTCTGGGCCTATGTGCTGACGGTTGCTTCCATGACGGTTATGGCGCTGGCAACGGTGGTGCAGAAGCGGATGGGGACGATCAATATGCCCATCCATCAGAGCCTGTGCATTCAATGCCTGACGGCAGCAATCCTTTTCGCCGCTTGCGCAAAATGGAATGGCGGGCTGATGCCACCCCTCGATGCCCGTTTCGGGTTCGGTATCACCTGGCTGGTGCTGTTTTCGACCTTCTTCTGCTACGGCACGTATTATGCAAGCCTGCGCCTCTACACCGCCTCACAGGTCAGCAGCGTGATCTATCTCAGCCCACCGGTGACGATGCTCTGGGGCTGGTCGCTATTTGGCGAGCCGCTTTCGAAGGCGATGTTGGTTGGCCTTGCGGTGACACTGTTCGGCGTCTGGTTCACCTCGTCAGGCAGGGCAGCATTGAAGGACTTTCAGCCCAGTCAGCAGCATATCGGCTAATCCCCGAGGCGAAATCGGCCTTACGATTGATCGCGATCCACGCCGGCGTCGCTTCACGCATGGACAATCACAGGAGGCAAACCCATGAAGCTCACAGATTTCAAAGCCCTGACTTTCGACTGCTATGGCACTCTGATCGATTGGGAATCCGGCATGATCGACGGCCTGAAACCGCTGACCGAACGGGCGGCCCGCAGCTTGAGCCGCAACGACATTCTGGAGGCGCACGCCCGGCACGAAGCCAGCCAGCAGAAATGGACACCGGGGAAACGCTACCGCGACCTCCTGCCGATCGTTTACAAGCGACTTGCGGAGGAGTGGGGTGTCATCGTCACTCCTGAGGAATGCGTGGCGTATGGCGAAAGCGTGAAGGATTGGCCGGCTTTTGCCGACTCCGCGGAAGCCTTGCAGTATCTCAAAAAGCACTACAAGCTGATCATCCTCTCCAACGTCGACAACAAAAGCTTCTCGTTCAGCAACAAGAAGCTCGGCGTGGATTTCGACGCGATCTATACCGCGGAAGATATCGGCTCCTACAAGCCTTCCGACCGGAACTTCGACTATATGCTCGAAAAGCTCGGTACAATCGGGATAGAGAAGCGAGGGATCCTGCACACCGCGGAAAGCATGTTCCACGATCACGCTCCCGCCAACCGCTTCGGCCTGACATCGTGCTGGATCTATCGCCGGCATGCGGATCAGGGCTTCGGCGCCACGATGAACCCCGGCGACGTACCGACGGTGGATTTCCGCTTCGACAGCATGGCCGACCTGGCGAAGGCGCACGCGGAAGAATTGCGGGAGCTGACATCTGAACCGCCACCTAGTGCGTGACAGCACGCGCCGGCGTCCCCGCCAGTTGCGCCCGCGCGTTCTTGATCGACGCGGCGTAGGTGACCAGTGGCCGCTTGACGCCGTGGTTGATCAGCATCCGTCGTATTTGCGGCGCCGCACCCGCTATGACGAAGCGGACCCCGGCGCGGCTCGCCTTGCGGGCCGCGCTTTCGATGACATTGGCCGCCGTCGAATCGAAGAGCGGCACGGCGGAACAGTCGAGGATGAAATTCCTGCGCTGGTCGGCGATGCGATCGAGCACGCTGCCGACGGTGGAGGCGGCGCCGAAGAAGAAGGCGCCCGAAATGCGGTAGACGACGGTGTCGGCGTCGCTCGCCTCGCTGGCGTCATAGGCGCCGGCGGCGTTGACGCTGTCGGCGACATCGTCCTGCAGCAGATCCGCCTCGACCGCGACGGACTTGGCCATGCGGTCGATGAACAGGATCGAGCCAAGCGCGAAGCCGACGACGATGCCTTCAGTCAGGTCGCGGAAGACGACGATCAGGAAGGTCGCCATCAGCACCAGCGCATCGCCGCGCGACGCACGCAACAGCGTCGCAAAAGCCTGCTTCTCGAACATGTTCCAGCAGACGACCGCAAGCACGCCAGCCAGGGCGGCGAGCGGGATGTAGCTGGCGAGCGGCGCGGCCACCAGCATCAGCACGAGCAGGATCGCGGAATGGACCATGCCCGAGACTGGCCCATGCGCACCGGCGCGCACATTGGTGGCGGTGCGGGCGATGGTGCCGGTGGCGCAGATGCCGCCGAACAAGGCGGACGCGATGTTGGCGAAGCCCTGCGCCACCAGCTCGCAATTGGAGCGGTGCCGCCGGCCCGTCATGCCGTCGGCGACGACGGCCGACAGCAGCGATTCAATGGCGCCGAGCAGCGCGAAGGCGATGGCGTCCGGCAGAACCTCGATCATCCTGCTGAGGCTGATTGGGGGAGGCCGGGCCATTGCAGGCTGCGCGGGATGCCGCCATAGCGCGTGCCGATCGTCTCGGCCGGCAGCGCAAACAGCGCCACGACGAGCGAGGCGAGCCCGATGGCGACCAGCATGGCCGGCCATTTCGGCCGCGAGCGCTTCAAGAAGGCGATGGTGGCGATGGTGAGCAGCGCCACGAAGGTCGCGGCGGGATTGATCGTGCCGGCCGCTTGGCCAAGCGCGATCAGCTTCGGCACGAACGGTCCGGGCTCCTTGCCCGGCAGGGTCAGGCCGAACAGTTCGGCGATCTGGCCGGAGAAGATGATTACGGCAATGCCGGCGGTGAAGCCGACGGTGACCGGATAGGGGATGAACTTGATGTAGGTGCCGAGCCTGAGGTAGCCGATGGCAAGCAGGAAGACGCCGGCCATCATCGTTGCCAGGAGCAGGCCATCGACACCGACACGCGCCACCGTGGCCGCCACCAGCACGATGAAGGCGCCGGCCGGGCCACCGATCTGGAAGCGGCTGCCACCGAGCGCGGAGATGATGAAGCCGCCGACGATGGAGGTGTAGAGACCGCGCTCCGGCGTCACGCCGGAGGCGATGGCGATCGCCATCGACAGCGGCAGCGCAACGATGGCGACGGTCAGCCCGGCCATGAAGTCGGCCTTGATCTGCGGCAGGTGGTAGCCCTCGCGCCAGACCGTCACCAGCTTGGGCGTGAACAATTCGGAAAATGTCGGCTTTGCCGACCCTTGGGCCGACCCTTGGGCCGATTTTTGGCCCGGCTTATGAGCCGGTTGATGCACTGCCCGCCGTGTCTGATCCATGGACTGCCTTCCGCACATGAAAGGCGGCGGGATCGTCGGCAGGACTGTCGGCGGTCGCCGTCGCGACTTATGCCGGCTCAGCCTTGGGGTCTGGCGGCACGGCGGGCTTGAGGCGCACGCCCCTGCCGCCGCGCTCGCTGGCCTGGTTCTCGCCGATCAACTCCACCCCGGCCTCGTCGAGCGCCTGGATGACCTTCATCAGCGTATCGACCACGCCGCGGACCACGCCATCGCTCGCTTCCATGCGCTGGATGGTCGGAAGCGAAACGCCTGCGCGCTCGGCGAGCGTCTTCTGGTCGATGCCGGCCAAGGCCCTTGCGGCACGCATCTGCGCGGCAGTGATCATCGGCCGGACCCCATGTCTGAGTCTGCAGGAATAACGTATAATACCATTATCATGATGTTTCAAGCATCAGTATGAATGTTTTAGGCGTAAGCGCCTTGGCCTGATTGTCCATTTTTTCCGATACTTCCCGAGGATTGCAAGGTAGAGCAATTCCAGGAAAAGTGTGAAACGGTTTTCCGTCCGGAATTGCGTCAAAACAAAGAGTTAGAGTAATTCGCCGTTTCCGCGAAACGGCGAATTACTCTAGGGTGTTGTCCATCTGGGCAGGGGGTGACGCGGTTGAATATTTTCAAGGCCTTAATGACATCGGCATGCTTGCTGTCGATGGCTCTGGCACTGGCAGGCTGTGGCGGACACCTCATCAACAGATTGATCTGAGCGCAAGCCCGAGGAGCGCGGTCAGGCACCATCAGGCATCGTCGCTCACCACCTTGCGCCGCTGCAGAAGCCGCGCCACCAACCAGCACAGCATCGCCCAGGCGAAGCCCGCGCACCAGCCGGCCAGCACATCGGACGGCCAGTGGACGCCGAGATAGATGCGGCTGACGCCGACCAGCACCGTCGTCAGCACGGCGAGCGACAAGACGTAGATCTTCGTCGCCCGGCCATGCACGAAGCGCGCCGCCAGCGAACCGAGCGTGAGATAGGTCACCGCCGACAGCATGGCGTGGCCGCTCGGGAAGGAAAGCGACGTCTCGCTGACCAGATGCGAAACGAGCTCGGGCGCGGCCGGTCGACGCCGACCTTCAGCAGGCTCGACAGAACCTGGCCGCCGGCCACCGCCACGAAGATGAGAAGCGCGGTCCCGGGCCTGCGGATCAACATGAGATAGATGATCGTCGCCGCCGTGATCAGCACCAGCACGCTGGCGCTGCCGAGGCTGGTGATGTCGCGCATCGCGCCTTCCAGCCATGGCGGACCAATCGGGATTCCTGGTTGACCGACCTGACGGAAGGCAAGCAGGATCTCCGTGTCGAAGGCGTGCGGGGCGGTGGCGCGCGCCACCTCCATCAGTTCCTCGAAACCCCACAGCCCGCCGGCGAGGACCAGGCCGGCCAGCAGGACAGGGAATTCGATGCGGTTGAGCAAGGTATTTGCGGTGTCTTTCATCGGGCCGGTGTCGCGGTGTTCATCTCGGTTAACGTCCCTGCAGATAGGGCCCGAGCGTGATCAGCGCCACGGCGGCGATCGCCAGCACGATGCCGCTGGCCTGCAGCGCGTTGACGCGCTCGCCGAAAAACACCAGCGCCACGACGTTGACCGAGACCAGCTGGATGACCGCTGAGAGGCTGAACGACACCGACATGCCGAATTCGCGGATCAGCCGCAGCATGATCAGATTGCCCAGCGAATAGAGCGCGAGCGTCAAAAGGATCTTGCCCAGGCTCGGCGCCATTCCCCATTGCTTGGCGGCTGTCGCCGCCAAAAGGAAGATCACCGTCGAAAAGCCAAGCTGCAGCAATCCCGAAAAACTCAACGTCCGTCCCCTTGAAAGCGGCTACGCCGCATGTGCCGCGGACCTTGTTTCCGAAGCACGCCGAGACGTCAAGCGACCTCGTTCTAACGAAGGCCTTGGCAACGGCAAGACTGAGGCTCAATGTACCGATGTCGCCCGTCTGTCGATGGAGGGGGCGGTCAGGGGCTCATGATTGGTATTCTACGGAACTTGGCGCGGCGCTGGAGCGAGCTTTCTCTTGCTCTGCAATTCCTCGTTGCCGGCGGCTTTGGCCTTCTGGCCGTCATGCTCGTGGTGGGCTCCTGGGTGACGACGCAGATCCGGTATGGCGTCACCCGCAATTCGGCCGCCACGACAGCGCTTTATGTCGACAGCGTGATCGCGCCGCTGCTGCCCGACCTGCGCAAAAGCGAGGAGCTCAGCGACTCCGTCAGACAGGCGCTTGACGAGACGCTCGGCCAGGGCGCGCTCGGCAAGCGGCTGATCTCGTTCAGGCTCTGGCGCCGGGACGGCACCGTGCTCTATGCGAAGGACGCGGCCTTGATCGGCCGCCGCTTCGATATGACCGACAATCTGCGGTCCGCCTTCCAGGGCAACGTCACCGCCCAATTCGATACGTTCGACGAAGACGAAGGCAAGGAGCAGGCCATAGGCGTGCCGTTGCTGGAGATCTACAATCCCGTGCGCGCGCCCTGGTCCGGCGAGGTGGTGGCCGTCACCGAATTCTACGAGATCGCCAGCGATTTCAAGGCCACGCTGGCTTCCGCGCTGCTGTCGAGCTGGCTGGTCGTGGCCGGCACCACCTTGGCGGCGTTTCTGCTCTTGTCGAGCATCGTGCTGCGCGCCAGCCGCACCATTGACGATCAGCGCGGGGCGCTACGCCGCCAGGTGTCGGAGTTGCAGGGCCTGGTGACGCAAAACAGCGCCTTGCGGCAGCGTGTGCAGCGGGCGTCCCGCCGCGCCACCGCACTCAATGAACGATATCTGCGCCGGATCGGCGCCGACCTGCATGACGGACCGGCGCAACTCGTGGCCCTGGCGGCGCTGCGGATGGACAGCCCGGTCTTTTCCGGCGACGGCCATTGGGGCGAAAGCCGCTCGACCGAGGTTGCGATGATCCGCAAGACGCTGGAGGATGCGATGCGCGAAATACGCGGTATCTGCACCGGCCTCGTGCTGCCGCAGATAGAGACGGCCGCCACGATGGACATATTGCGGCTGGCCGTCAACGAACATGAGCGCCGGACGGGAACGTCGGTGGCGCTCACACTGCCCAGGCATTTGCCCGAACCCGGCGCCTCCGAGAAGATCAGCATCTATCGTTTCGTGCAGGAAGGGCTGAACAATGCCTATCGCCACGGGCGGGCCAAGGACCAGGCGGTGCGTGCCGGGATGAAGAGCGGCAGGCTTTTTGTCGAAGTGTCGGATGGCGGGCCGGGCTTCGACCCGGCGCGGGTCGAGGGGCTGGGGCTCGCCGGCCTCAGGGAGCGGGTCGAAAGCATTGGCGGCCAGTTCCAGACCTTGACCGGAGCGCACGGCACGCGATTGGTGATCAGTCTTTCGATTGAGGAGCAAGCATGATTGGGGCCATTCGCATTGCCGTTGTCGACGATCATCCGCTGTTTCGCGAAGGCGTGTCGCGCAGCCTGTCGGAGATCGGAGGTTTCGAGATCGTCGGCGAAGGTGCGACGGCGCAGGATGCCGAACGCATCGCCTCGACGGTGCAGCCCGACATATTGCTGCTCGACATCTCCATGCCGGGCGGCGGCCTGGCCGCGGTTGCAAGCATCCTTGCCGACCATCCCGCACAGAAGATCGTCATGCTGACCGTTTCGGAGGCCAATGCCGATGTAACCAAGGCCCTGAACGCAGGGGTGCAAGGCTATATCCTCAAGGGTGTCGGGTCGCGCGCGCTGGCCGACATCCTGCGCAACGTGGCGGCCGGCGAGAGCTATCTGACGCCGACGCTGTCGGCGCGGCTGCTTTCCGATCTCCAATCGCCGCAACCCGCCGACGGTGTGGCGGACCGGTTGCGGCACCTGACCGAACGACAGACGGAAATCCTGCGGCTGGTGGCGGAAGGGCTCAGCAACAAGGAGGTTGCCTTGCGCCTGGAGCTGCAGGAGAAGACGGTCAAGCACCACATGACCGGGGTGCTGTCGAAACTCCATGTGCGAAACCGCACTGAAGCGGCTCTGATGATGCGCGAGTTGCGCGACCGGGACAGGAACCGCCCCTAGGGCAATTCCAGGCTAGAGCAATTCCAGGAAAAGTGTGAAGCGGCTTTCCCAAGAAAGCGCATAGCGCTTTCTTGGGAATTGCGTCAAAATAATGGGTCAGGCCGTCGCGGAACCGCGCGAGGGCCGGACAAAAAACAAGTCACCTCCGCCGGGGGCGGCGGAGGTGACTTGTGAAGCTGGTCGTTGCCTGTTGACCAGCCTCACAAGGCCTTCAGACGGCTGACATCGGCCGGCGTGGCCCGGCGGTCGATGATCGTGCGCCCCAGCGCATCCTTCATCCTGAAACGGCCGTTCTCGATCTTTTCGGTTATGCCGTCGGGATGCGTGACCGTGATCTTGTTGCCGTCTACCTCGACCTTGTCGCCGGTCGTTGCGTTGACATGGCTGGCGCCTTGGTCGTTCTGGCCCTTGCCGGATCCCGTATCGCCGCCACCGTCATCCGTTCCGGAATTGCCGCCGTTTCCATTCCCGTTGCCGTTGTTGCCGCCGCCGCCATTGCCACCGCTGTTGCCGCCGCCATTGCCACCACTGTTGCCGCCGCCATTGCCACCGCCGTTGCCGCCGCCATTGCCACCGCCATTGCCACCGCCTTTGGCAGCCTGTGCGTATGCGGCATCGATTGCAGGGGCGGAGCCGTGCAGGGCAATTCGATAGGGAATAATGGTCAGCGCCAGAGCAGCCGACGAGACGAGCGCAAGCCGGCGACAACGGGCCGTGATCGATCCGTGCATCCTGATCTCCATCGATTGAGCCGGTGCCCACCCCCAAAGTTGCAGTGCACCCAACAACATCCCCGAAAGATGTAGTGACCGGAAGCGACCTGCGACCGTTGCGGTTGTCCTCCAGGACCTTTGCAAGCGCAAGGTTGGACCAAAGTCTGATGTCGTGCGTGACGGGTCGCCTCGCCTCGGGCATTGGTGCTTGTATGATGTCACGAAAATGTGATCGGCCTGACGTAAGGGGTCGAACAGGCAACAAGCTCCAGCCACTCCAAGCCAGAGGCCCTCATGACCGAACATCGCTCCCCCGACGCCCGATTCCGCACCAGCCTGCTCGAGGAAAACGAAGGACCGGCCATCAACCCCACCGACAACCGCACCATGGGCGATATCATCGCCGCGCGGTTCTCGCGCCGGGGTTTCCTGAAGGGATCACTCGCCGTCTCGGCGATCGCCGCCACCGTCAGCCCGCTGGCCATGATCGCCGCCGACGATGCCCGCGCCGCGGAAGGCTCCGCCTTCAAATTCGACGAGCTCCAGGCCGGCATCGACGACAAGCACCACGTCGCGCCGGGCTATGACGCCGACGTGCTGTTGCGCTGGGGCGATCCGCTGTTTGCCGATTCACCGGAGTTCGACCCGACGAAGCAGTCGGCGCAGGCCCAGGCGAAACAGTTCGGCTACAACAATGACTATGTCGGCTATATCGCGATCGACGGCTCGGCCGAGCACGGGCTGCTGGTGGTCAACCACGAATACACCAACCCGCATCTGATGTTCCCCGGCATCGTTTCGATCGTCGAGAAGGACGGGAAGAAGAAGGCCGAGGTCGCCCCGCTCTCGAAGGAGCAGGTCGATGTCGAGATGGCGGCGCATGGCGGCACCATCGTCGAGATCCGCAAGCAGGGCGGCAAGTGGCAAGTGGTGCGTGACGGCAAGCTCAACCGCCGCATCACCTCCACCACCGAAATGGCGCTCTCCGGTCCGGTCGCCGGCCATGACCGCGTCAAGACCAATGCCGATCCGTCCGGCACCAAGGTGTTCGGCACTTTCAACAATTGCGCCGGCGGCGTCACACCCTGGGGCACCTATGTGATGGCCGAGGAGAACATCCACGGCTATTTCTCCGGCGAACTGCCCGAGGGCCACAAGGAAGCCGCCAACTACAAGCGGCTCGGCATTCCGGAAGGCGCCTATGAATGGGGCGCGCATTACGACCGCTTCAACCTCGCCAAGGAGCCGAACGAACCCAATCGCTTCGGCTGGATCGTCGAGGTCGACGTCAACGATCCGACCTCGACGCCGAGGAAGCGCACCGCCATGGGGCGCTTCAAGCATGAAGGCGCCGAATCGATCGTCGCCAAGGACGGCCGCGTCGTCTTCTATCTCGGCGACGACGAACGCTTCGACTATGTCTACAAATTCGTCACCAAGGGCGCCTTCAACGCCAACGACCATGCCGCCAACAAGGACCTGCTCGACGACGGCACGCTGCATGTCGCCAAATTCGCCGAGGACGGCACGGTCGACTGGCTGCCGATCGTCTTCGGCCAGGGGCCGCTGACGGCGGAAAACGGCTTCGCTGGCCAGGCCGACGTGCTGATCGAGACGCGGCGCGCCGCCGATCTGCTCGGCGCCACCAAGATGGACCGGCCCGAGGACATCCAGCCCAATGGGGTCAACGGCAAGGTTTATGTCATGCTGACCAACAATTCGAAGCGCAAGGCCGACCAGGTCGATGCCGCCAACCCGCGCGCCGAAAATGCCTTCGGCCACATCATCGAGATCACCGAGACCGACGGCGATTTCACCGCCACCAAGGGCAAATGGGAAGTGCTGTTGAAATGCGGCGATCCCTCGGTTGCCGATGTCGGCGCCACCTTCTCGACGGCGACGACGGCCAATGGCTGGTTCGGCATGCCCGACAATTGCGCGGTCGATTCGGCCGGGCGCCTGTGGGTCGCCACCGACGGCCAGGGCCCAAAGGCCACCGGCCGCACCGACGGCCTGTGGGCGGTCGACACGGAGGGGGCTGCACGGGCGACCTCGAAGCTGTTCTTCCGCGTGCCGATCGGCGCCGAAATGTGCGGCCCGCTGTTTGCACCGGATGATCAGACCGCCTTCGTCGCCGTCCAGCATCCGGGCGATGGCGGCGAGGATTGGGACGGTTTTGGCCGCCCGTCCTACTATGAGGATCCGTCGACGCGCTGGCCCGATTTCAAGCCCGACATGCCGGTGCGGCCGTCGGTCGTCGCCATCACCAGGCAAGGCGGCGGCAAGATCGCGGTTTGATCTCGGGCGCCGGTTTGCAGCCTTGGGAGGGGGTTCGGTTCCCGAATGCCCCTCCTTCGGCATGAAACCTATTCAAGCTCCGGGAAAGATTGGCAATTTACAGGTGGCGCCCTAACTCCTCCTTCAGGAGACCGCCATGTCGAAGTCCGTCTATGATCGTGGCCTGCTCAAGCCCGCCGAAATCGCCAGGCTGCAGCGCGTCTTTGACGAAGCCTGCCTCAAGCGCGAAGCCCACCCCGATTCGCCGCAAGCGCGCGAAATCGCCCTGACCCTGCTTGCGCTCCACAATGCCGGCATGGTCGACGAGGCGATGCTGACGGACGCCGTCGGTTTCCGCCGGCTGGAGCCGAAATCGGCGTGAGATAACGCTTCATTCCGCGGACGTTTGGCTGTCGGTGGGCGGCACGATGGTGGGCGCAACCGGACCGGCGCCCTTAGCGTGGCCGATCACCCATCCCAGCACCACGACGATCAGCCCGAAGGAAAACAGGATTTCGGCAATGGTCGCGATCTTCGCCGTCATCGTCAGTGGTTTGATGTCACCGTAGCCGACGGTCGCCATTGTGACCGCGCTGAAGTAGATACAGTCGACAATTGTTGCCGCGGACGGCACGAAGATAAGCTTGTCGAACCAGTTGACCCAGGGCGACCAGCCGCCCTCCGGCATCGGGCGCAGGAGCCCATCATAGGCGACGCCGTCGGTTAACAGGGCGATGTAGTAGTGAACCGCCGCGAAGAAGATCATCGTGGTCGCAACGAGCTGCAGCACCTGGAAGACCGGCCGCGCAAAACTTCTGAGTTGCGACGCCGACAGGAAGCTGACGAATGTGACGTAGAGGTAGTGGGCCGCGACGATAAGTGTGAGCGGGCCCCAGAGGAAAATCACGGTGAAGGGAAGTACGATGTTGAGCTTTGCGTCAGGCTCAAGACCGCGCCACAGGAAGTCGACAAGGCTGGAGACCACGACGACGCAACAAACCAGCAAGAACGCGACCAGACCGACATAGAGTGCTGCAAGTGGCACAAGCGAGATGGGATGCCGGCTAACGAAATCCAGATAGGCTCGATGGCGATCCCGCGCGGAATGCCATTTTTTGCTTATCCACCGGCCCGCAGCCATAGAGGAGTACCTCCGCTTCCCCGGCAGAATGTACCAACTGCTTGCTTTTTGCACCTCGCCAACTATCCGGCGCGCTGAACCACCGCCACATTTATCGTGCTCCTCAAGCTGAAGCCGATGGACTCGTAAAGCCTTATCGCGCCGGTGTTTGTGGCAAAGGCGTGCAGGTACGGGATTTCGCCGCGTACGAAAATCTGATTGGCCACGAACACGGACAACAGCCGGCCAAGGCCAGCGCCACGAAAATCGGGGTGCGAGCAGACGCCGCTGAGTTCGGTATAGCCCGGCTGCTTCATGCGCTCGCCGGCCATCGCCACCAACCTGCCCTCGACCTTCACGCCCCAGAAGGCGCCGAGGCTCAAGGCCCCTGATGTGAACGGGCCGGGCTTGGTGAGCGATGCCAGGGCCAGCATTTCGGCCGTGTCGTTACGTGTCAGGGGCTGGACGCGCTCGTCCGAAACGGTCTGCAATGGCGCGCCGGCGACCATCTGCACAGCGTCGGCGGTCGAGATCGCCGCGAGGCCCGACGGAAGAACAATGGTGTCGGCTTGCGCCATGATGACGCTCTCATCAGGGCCAACGAGTTCGCCGAGCGCCTGCAGGCTTGCGGCGTCGTCGGCAGCGGTGGCGGCAAACAGGGCGATGGACGGGGAATAGCGCCTGGCAAGCTTGCCGCCTTGCGCGAAGGCCTGATGCCGCGTCTCAAGCGCGCTCCAGACGGGTCGGTCGAGAACATGTTTCATTGCACGGCGCCCTTTTTGACACGACGATCGAGCGGGGCTGTGGCCAGCCCATCCTCGATGGCAGCGAGTTGATCGAGAAGCGGCCCGGAAAGATCCCGGCACAGATCCGCGACGGCGTTCTCGATGCGTGGCCACACATCCCGTTTCGCGACATCGACCAGGCGCTGGCCCTTGCCGGTCAGCGAGACCATCCGCCGCCGCTGGTCATCTTGCGACTGAATGGTTTCGACCAGCCCCAGCTCGGCCAGAAGCGACACGCTTCTTGTCACGCCCGGCTGTGTCAGCCCGAGCGATTGCGCCAGCTCGCCGACGGCCAGCGGTCCCAGCCTGTCGAGTGCGGCCAGCAGGGGGTACTGGCTCGATTGAAGCGGAACCTCCAGGCCATCGAGCAGCTGTTGTGCATCGGCCTGCAATTGCTCGCCAATGCGCTTCAGCCGGCTGCCCAAGCAGAGATAACCAAGAGACCGGATAACGTCTTCCATCATCATTCCGCGATAAATTGTAACATGTTATATAACATGGCATGCAAATTGTCAAAAGCCGCCGTATGCTTGGCGTCCGCCTCTGCGATCAAATCAGCGTGACACGCCCGAGGGCCGAGAAGAGCCGGCGATCCGCCTGGCGATCGCATTGCCCAAGATGGCGGCATTGGCGAAGCAGCCGCGGATGCTCGGCCGCATGCCGGTGAACCACAGGCCGGGCAGTTTCGGATCGGCTTCGCCGCCATTGAAGAGCGGGACGCCCTTGCTGTCGAGCACGCCGAGATTACCGACCATGCGCTCCAGACCGGTGCGGTAGCCTGTTGCGGCAATGACGATATCGGGATCGATCAAGCTGCCATTGGCCAGGATCACGCCGTCGCGGGTGAACTCGCGTATCGCCGGCACCACGACGATCTTGCCCGATTTGATGGCGTCGACGGCGCCGTCATCCGCGGCGATCGCGGTGTAGTCGGAGGTCAGGCGGCTGGCGCCGCCCGACGGCGCGGGCGGCATGCCGAATTTGGTCAGATCGCCGAAAACCAGGCGCTGCGTCGCGGCGATCGCCGCATCGGCGACGCGCAACGGCAAGCGCGCCATGAGCGGCGAAAGCCGGTGCACGGCGATCTTGCCGATCCGCTTGGGCAGGAGGGCTGGGCCATTGCGGGCCGACAGCCAGAGAGAAGCCGTGTCCACGCCGGCGAGATGATTGAGGGCGTCGAAACCCGAATTGCCCGCGCCGACGACCAGCACCTTCTTGCCGGCATAGGACTTGGCGTCGCCAAAATCCGCCGAATGGATGATCCGGCCGGCGAAGGCCTCTATGCCCTTCCACTGCGGCGTGAAGGGCTCCTTGTCGCGGCCGGTGGCGACGACGACATGGCGCGCCAGGCGCGAGCCGGTGCTGGTGCGCACGGCCCAGTGGTCGCCCCGGAACACGATGGTCTCGACGGCGACGCCAAACTCCACCGGCAGCCGGTTCGCCTCGCGGAAATCGTTCATATGGCGGATAACGACGCTCTTGGGTGGAAAGGCTGGCGTATCCCCGGGATAGGAAAGGCCGGGCAGCGCCGAGAGATCGCGATGGGTGTTGAGATGCAGCTGCTGGTGCCGCCGATGCCAGGGCTCTGCCAGCCGGCTCTCCTTTTCCAGGATTGCCACCGGCACGCCGGCCTTGATCAAAGCCTGCGCGACAGCCAGTCCGGCGGCGCCGGCGCCAATGACGATCGCCGGCTCGACTGCCACCACCTGCTCCATCATCGGTCCGGTCGTCGTATCAGCCATTCACTCTTAAAACCCATCCACCACCCCAGCATCCCGACAAGGTCGCAGGACGCTGTAACCGTTTGATCGCGCGCAAACCCATACAGCAGATCGGTGCCGATTGCCGAGGCCTGCGCCGAGCCGCTTGCGCTCCGGAGCATTCCGCCGCCAGGTGCAAACAACTCTCATCGCGGAAATGCGGCCAAAACAACGACGTGGAGCGGATTATCCGCTTCTGCCCGAAACCATGCAGCCCTATATGGCATATCGGCGGCATCGGCGATAATCAGGTCGCGGCAATGTGATTGATTCGAGTTCCGGGGGGCTGGCGGATCTCGTTACCGACGCAGGAATTCGAAACCGCAGCGATTTCGGCTTCCCGCGAAAAATCAAGACGCCGTGGCGCGTCCAGCGTGTCGAAAGGCACGTCGCGCCACAGACCGCACGCGGAATCTCGACCATGGCCTCCTTGCGGATCTATTTCGACAAAATCCTCGAGGGCGCCTCGCCCAAGGTCGAGCGCCAGGCGCTGACGCATGTCGAACGCCTGGCGATTGTCCGCCGCCATGGCGACTTCTCGCTCGCCTATTCCAGTGCCGTACAGCACAAGCTGTCCTATTTCGGTGACGCCGACGGCTACATCGCCTTCGGCACCAAGATGAAACATCATTTCGCGCTCGGCGACCCGGTGGCGGCGCCGGCCCGGCGGCCCGACTACATCAGGCGCTTCGTCGAGACCGCCGGTGACCCGTGGTTCGTGCAGATCGGCGAAGACACCGCGCGCGTGCTGGCCGGACTCGGCTACAAGGTCAACCGGCTGGGTATCGACACAAGCCTTGTCCTGCCCGCGCATGATTTTTCCGGCAAGCGCAACGAGACCGTGCGCTATTCCGAGCGCTGGCTGCTGAAGAAGGGCTTCTCCTTCGAAGAAGACAAGCGGACGGTCTTCCTCGACGAGATCGCCCGGCTTTCCGAAAACTGGCGCGGCGACCGCATCGTCAAGCGCTGGGAGATGGGTTTTCTCAACCGCCCGTTCTACGATCAGCTCGGCTCCGACATGCGCCGCTTCGTCCTGCATGGACCCGATGGCGAGCTGATTGCCCTGCTTGATTTCGATCCGCTGTTCCGCGACGGCAAGGTGATCGGCTACACCACGGCCTTCAAGCGCAAGCATATCGACGCCTCACCGCATGCCGAGATCGGCCTGACCAAATTCGCCGTCGACCGGTTTCGCGAAGAGGGCATGTCGGTGGTGACGCTTGGCCTGTCGCCGCTTGTCGACGTGGGCCCAAGCGGATTTGCCGAAAGCGAGTTCTGGCGCAACGCTTTCCAGCGCGCCTACGATTCGCCCTGGGTCAACCGCCGCCGGTTCAACCTGCAGGGCCAGGCGGCGTTCAAGCGCCGTTTCCACGGCGTGGAAGAGCCCGTCTACATCGCCTTCCGCAAGGGGACCTATATCGAGATGCTGGGGCTGCTGCGACTGGTCAAGGCAATTTGAACTCTACAGGACTTGGGTTCCTCGCCCTCACTCCCGTCTACGCTATGCAAACATTTTCTGTGATTTGCGTAACTGATCGGCCCGAGGCTTGATTGCCACGTGGTTCCCCCAATCCGTCGCTGCTTCGCAGCGCCACCTTCCCCCTCCGGAGGGAAAGGAAGGGAGCTTTGCTGGACGAGCGTTGATGGCAAAAGAAGCTTGGCGCCTTTCCTCTACCCCGTCGATCGGGGGAGAGGTGGCTCGGCGAAGCCGAGACGGAGTGGGGGTCGACCAGCGCACCATAAGACAATGCATGCACCAAGCTGCCATGCACGCTATCGCCAAAGACCAGCCGCGTCAGTTCCGCAGCCGGTAGCCGGTCTTGAAAATCCAGGCGACGATCGCGATGCAGACCGCCAGGAAGACGACGGTCATGCCAAGGCTGATGCCGACCGAGACGTCGGACTTGCCATAAAAGCTCCAGCGGAAGCCGCTGATCAGATAGACGACCGGATTGAACAGCGTCACGGTGCGCCAGATGCCGGGCAGCATGTTGATCGAATAGAAGCTGCCGCCGAGGAAAGTCAGCGGCGTGATGATCAGCAGCGGCACCAGCTGCAACTGCTCGAAACTCTTCGCCCAGATGCCGATGATGAAGCCGAACAGGCTGAAGGTCACCGCCGTCAACACCAGGAAGGCGACCATCCAGAACGGATGCAGGATGGTGAGCGGCACGAACAGCGAGGCGGTGGCGAGGATGATCAGGCCGAGGATGATCGACTTGGTCGCCGCACCGCCGACATAGGCGATGACGATCTCCAGATAGGACACCGGCGCCGACAAAAGCTCGTAGATCGAGCCGACGAATTTCGGGAAATAGATGGCGAAGGAAGCGTTGGAGATCGACTGCGTCAGCAGCGACAGCATGATCAGCCCCGGCACGATGAAGGCGCCGTAGCTGATGCCGTCGATCTCGGTGATGCGCGAGCCGATGGCCGAGCCGAAGACGACGAAATACAACGATGTCGAAATGACCGGCGAGACGATGCTCTGCAGCACGGTGCGGAAGGCACGTGCCATTTCCATCCGGTAGATCGCCCAGACTGCGCGCAGGTTCATGCGTCTTTCCTCACCAGGTTGACGAAGATCTCCTCGAGCGAGCTGTTTTGCGTGTCGATGTCGCGGAACTGGATGCCTGATGCCTCGAGGTCGCGGATCAGCGAGGCGACGCCCGGCCGCTCGGCCTGGTTGTCATAGGTGTAGGTCAGCTGCCCGCCATCCGGCGACAGCTCCAGCGCATAGTGCGAAAAGGCCTCCGGGATGGCCGTCAGCGGAGTGCGCAGTTCCAGCACCAGCCGCTTGCGGCCGAGCTTGTGCATCAGCTCGGCCTTGTTCTCGACCAGGATGATTTCGCCGCGGTTGATGACGCCGACGCGGTCGGCCATCGCCTCGGCCTCCTCGATATAGTGGGTGGTGAGGATGATGGTGACGCCATCCTCGCGCAACCGTCGCACCATCTCCCACATGTCCTGGCGCAGCTCGACGTCGACGCCGGCGGTCGGCTCGTCGAGGAACAGGATGCGCGGCTCGTGCGACAGCGCCTTGGCGATCATCAGCCTGCGCTTCATGCCGCCCGACAGCGTGATCGCCTTGGCGTCCTTCTTGTCCCACAGCGAGAGGTCGCGCAGCGCCTTCTCGACGAAGCCATGATTAGCCGGCTTGCCGAACAGGCCGCGACTGTAGTTGACGGTCGCCCAGACGCTCTCGAAAGCGTCGATGGTCAGCTCCTGCGGCACCAGGCCGATCAGGCTGCGCGCGGCGCGGTAGTCCCTGGAGATGTCGTGACCGTCGACGGTGACGGTGCCGGTCGAGCGGTTGACGATGCCGCAGACGATCGAGATCAGCGTCGTCTTGCCGGCGCCGTTCGGCCCGAGCAAAGCAAAGATCTCGCCGCGCTGGATGTCGAGATTGACTTCCTTGAGCGCGGTGAAGCCGGTGGCGTAGGTCTTGGAGACCCCGGAAATGGACAGGATGGAGGGCATGGGCTGAAAACGGCTGCCTGAAAGAGGTCCCCTGATATAGGCCGAATGTCGGTGCGCGCAACCGGAAGTCAATGGCGCTGCTGACAGTTCTGGACAGCCACAGCAGGGAACGGCTGGAGATGTGCCGCGTGAACCGGTAAAATTGTCCTGTGGCGTTAAGCCTCGCGGCAGGACGCCGCTTTGACCTGAACCCGCTTCGGGCCTACTCTTCGCCAGTACTTTCAGCAGCCGGAGCCCGCCATGGACCCGCTCATACTGTCGCGCATCCAGTTCGGCGCGAATATTTCGTTTCATATTCTGTTTCCGACGATCACCATTGCACTTGGCTGGGTGCTGCTGTTCTTCAAGCTGCGCTACAACGCGACCAACGATTCCGCATGGATGCGGGCCTATTTCACCTGGGTGAAGGTGTTCGCGCTGTCCTTCGCCATGGGCGTGGTCTCCGGCGTCACCATGAGCTTCCAGTTCGGCACCAACTGGCCGGGCTATATGGAAAAGGTCGGCAACATTGCCGGGCCGCTGCTGGCCTACGAGATCCTCACCGCCTTCTTCCTCGAGGCGGCCTTCCTCGGCATCATGCTGTTCGGCTTCCGCCGTGTGTCCAACCGCGTCCATACGCTGGCGACGGTGCTGGTCGCCGGCGGCACCACGCTGTCCGCCTTCTGGATCATCGCGCTGAATTCCTGGATGCAGACGCCGGCCGGCTTCGAGATGATTGACGGCAAGGCGCATGCCGTTGACTGGTGGGCCATCGTCTTCAACCCGTCCATGCCCTACCGCCTCGTCCACATGCTGCTCGCTTCGGGCCTGACGGTGTCGTTCCTCATCGCCGGCCTGTCGGCGCTGCGCTATCTCAACGGCGACCGCTCGGAATCGATGTGGAAAGCGCTGCGCACCGGCGTCTTCACGGCCGCGATCCTGATCCCGATCCAGATCCTTGCCGGCGACCAGCACGGGTTGAACACGCTGGAACACCAGCCGCAGAAGATCGCCGCCATGGAAGCCAACTGGACCACCGGCCCCAACGTGCCACTGGTGCTGTTCGCGCTGCCCGACGAGGCCGCCAAGGAGAACAAATTCGAGATCGCCATTCCCGACGGCGCCAGCCTGGTGCTGCGGCACTCGACCAGCGGCGTGGTGCCCGGCTTGGATGCCTATCCCGGCAACCATCCGCCGGTCTTTCCGCTGTTCTGGAGTTTCCGCATCATGGTCGGCACCGGGCTTTTTGATGCTCGCCGTCTCGTGGTCGGCCGCCTTCTTCCTTAAGCGCCGGCACAGCCTGCCGAAGCCGCTCGCCATGCTGATGGTGCCGATGGCGCTGTCGGGCTGGCTGGCGACGCTGGCCGGCTGGTACACGACCGAGATCGGCCGCCAGCCCTGGCTGGTCACCGGCGTGCTGAAAACCGCCGACGCCGTCGGCCCGGTGGCGGGCAGTCATGTCGCGCTGACGCTTGCCGTCTATCTCATCCTCTACCTGCTGCTGCTGATCGCCTATCTCGGCGTGCTGGTGCATCTGGCACTGAAGGCAGCCAAGGATGGCGACACCTCACCGCTGCCAGGGGTGATGAAGGCGGCGTTGTCGCAGCCGGCTGCAGGCGAGTGAGGAATGGTCCGCGCAGCGGGCGAAAAGCCAACGATTTGGCTTTTCGAATGACGAACGCCCGGAGCCATAGCGAAGGGCAGAGGCCGCAATGATAGGGATGATGTCTCAATGACCTTCGACTGGCCTACCGCTCTCCCCCTCATCTTCGCCGGCCTGATGGGCCTCGCCATCCTGATCTACGTCATCCTCGACGGTTTCGACCTCGGCATCGGCATCCTGTTCGCCGCGGCCGAGGACAGCGAGCAGGATACGATGATCGCGGCGATCGGTCCGTTCTGGGATGCCAACGAGACCTGGCTGGTGCTGGCCGTCGGCCTGCTGTTGGTCGCCTTTCCGATGGCGCATGGCGTCATCCTCACCGCGCTCTACATTCCGGTCTTCGTGCTGTTGGTCGGCCTGATCCTGCGCGGCGTCGCTTTCGATTTCCGCGCCAAGGTGCCGAGCGGCAAAAAGCATCGCTGGAACCGCATTTTCTTCCTGGGTTCCGTCATCGCCTCGCTGGCGCAGGGCTATATGCTGGGCGTCTATGTGCTCGGCCTCGATGTCGGCTTCGGCGGCATGGCGTTCGGCGTGCTGGTGGCGTTCTGCCTGGCCGCGGCCTACGCGGCGATGGGTGCGGCCTGGGTGATCTACAAGACCGAGGGCGAGTTGCAGAAGAAGGCGGTGCGCTGGCTGCGCACCGCGCTGGTGCTGACCGCGCTCGGCATGGCGGCGGTGTCGCTGGCGACCCCCTTCGCCAGCCCGCGCATCTTCGACAAATGGTTCGTCTGGCCGGAAATGCTCTATCTCTCGCCGCTGCCGATCCTGTCGGCGCTGCTGTTCCTGTGGCTGTGGCGGCAGACTTTCCATCTGCCGAAGCCCGACGACCGCCATGCGTTGATGCCGTTCCTGACGCTGGCCGCCATCTTCGTGCTCGGCTTTGCCGGTCTTGCCTGGTCGTTCTACCCGTTCGTGGTGCCCGACAAATTGACCATCTGGCAGGCGGCGTCGGCGACCGAAAGCCTGGCCATCATCCTGGCCGGCACCGTGGTCGTGCTGCCGATCATCATCTTCTATTCCTTCTATGCCTATCGGGTGTTCGGCGGGAAGGCGACGGACCTGACCTACGACTGAGCCGCCGCAACCGTCTTCAGATCAGTCCGCTCGCGCGCGCGGCGGCGGAGGCCTCGCCGCGCGAGACGGCGTCGAGCTTGCCCAGCACCGCCGAGACGTGGTGATCGACCGTCTTGGGTGAAATGGCGAGATGCTCGGCGATGCGCTTGTTGGACAGGCCGCGCTCGATCAGCTGCAACACCTCCATCTGGCGCTGGGTGAGGCCGGCGCTGTTGGCGCGCGTGGTGCGGCGCGGTCCCCGGGCGATGTGGATGACGCCGTTTTGCCGCATGATGTCGCGCACGTGGCTTGCGACCGGCCGGGCGCCGAGCGCCTCGAGGATGTCCAGCGCCGCACGCTGCGCGGCCTCGTCGCCCTGGGTGAGCGCCAGCGCGCGTTCGTAAGGCGCGTTCAGATCCGCCCACGCGTCCGCAGCCCCCTGCCAGTCACCAGCCAGCAGCATCCGGTAGGGCGCGGCCATGCCTGTCGTGTCGCCAGGATCGATATCGGGCGCCAGCATTTGCCGCCAGCCGGCCAGTTCGGCGAAGACCGCCCGCGTCGGCGACAGGCTCTCGGCAAGGCCGATCAGCCGCAGTGCCTCGTCCTTGTCCGCTTCCCCGAGCCAGGCCTGCTCGGCGATCACGGCCGCGTAGGCCAACAGGCGCTGCAGTTCGGCGCCCTTTTCCAGGAATTGCTTCGTCTCCGCCAGCAGCGGCTCGGCGGAGGGATCGCCACGACGCACCCTTAGCCGCGACAGCGCCACAAGGGCTGGATAGCGCACGAGGGCGGCGGCATGCGTGCCGGTGATGACTTCGAGCGCCTCGGCGCCGGCTTCGTCCCACCGGCCATGGCGCAGCAGCAATTGCGCCCGCACGCCGCGCATATAATCGCGCCAGGTCGCCAGATCATTCTCGACGCAATAGTCGATGCCGCGATCGAGGAAGGACTGGGCCTCGGAATATTCCAGCTGGTTCATGCCGCTGCAGGCGCAGTTGGTGAAGGCACGCGCGGCGTGTTCCTGGAAGTTTTGCGCCAGCGCGATTTCGAGGCTGCGGGCAAGGTGCAGCCGCCCGCTGTCCTGATCCAGCCACTGCTCGGCGGCGCCGACATTGTTGAGCGCGTGGCAGACGATGTCCGGCCGGTTCGCCGCTTCGGCGAGCTCGATTGCCCTGGCGCCCAGCGACAAGGTCTCGTCGAGCCGTTCGGCCAGCATCGCCAGCTGCGAGAGATTGGAATAGGCCATGGCCAGCTCCGGCCCGGCCGGCGCGGACTCAAGCAGCGCCACCGCCTCTGCGCCGAACGTGTCGGCGGCCTGGCGATCGCCCATCAGATAGGCAAAACGCGACAGGCAGCGAAGGCTGTCGCCCTCCTTCAGCACATTGCCCAGGGCCTGATGCAGCGCGCGCGCCTGCTCCTGCGCCTTGATCGCCTCGTCGATGCGGCCGATCAGATGGCACTCGAAGGCATAGTGCTCGTAAAGCCCGGCACGCTCTTCTTCCGGCAAATTATCGGCCTGGCGCAGGGCGACCTCGTAGTAGCCGACGGCGTCGCGATGGGCGCCGACGCGGGAGGCCTCGCGGGCGGCGACCGGTGCCAGCTCGCGCACCGTCTCCAGATTGTGCGCCTCCACCGCGTGATGGACCAGCCGAGCGGTGGCGATGTCGCCCCTTTCGAGCAGCGCCGACAGCGCGCGCTGGTTGAATTCCCGCCTGTGGCTGGTCGTCAGCATCGTCTCGATGGCCCGGCGGGCGATCTCGTGGCGGAAGGCGTAGGCATCGCCGAGGTCGTCGAGCAGTCCATTGGCGACGCATTCGGCCAGCTGGCCGGCGCTGGCCACGCCGCACAGGCCGGTCAAGGCCCAGGCGTCGGCGCGCCTGGGAAACACCGAGACGGCGTCGAGCATCGCGCGGGCGCCGGCCGACAGGCGTTCGGCGCGCGCCAGCACCGCATCGCGCACGCTGGCCGGCAGCGCCGTTTCGTTTTCGGCGCTCAACAGTTCGGTGACGAAAAAGGCGTTGCCGGCGGTCGCCCGGTAGATGGCATCGCCATCGCGGCCGGCGCCGGCGGCAAGCGACAGCACCGCCGCTTCGCTGAGCAGCGGCACGTCGATGCGCGCGACATTGCCGGCCGGGATTTCACCCAGCGCCCGGCGCACGCGCATCTGGCCTTCGCTGCGATCGGTGCGCGCCGTCAGGAGCAGGAGGATGTGGGTGTTGGCGATGCGCCGGCCGAGAAAGCGGACGAAGTCGAGCGTCGCGTCATCGGCCCAGTGCAGGTCCTCGATGACCAGCAGAGTCAGCCGGGTCCTTGTCTCGAAGACGTCGAGCGCATCGGAAAACAGCGGCAGCCGTTCTCCCCGGCGCGCGGCGACCGCCTGCGGCATCGCCCATTGCGCCTCGCGGGCGAGATCGTAGAGCGGCCCGAGCGGATCGGGAATCGACAGGTCCTCGCAGGCGCTGCGGAAGATGCGCGCGCCATCGGCAACTGAGCCGACGAACGCCTCGACAAGCGCCGATTTGCCGGCGCCCGCCTCGCCAGACAGCGCCGCGACATGGCCGCAGCCTCGCGCAGCCTCCGAGAGAAATCCGCCCAACTGCTCCAGCTGTGTCTGCCGTTCCAGAAGCATCGTCATACGCTCAACAGGGATTGTGTTTCGGCGTTTCCCCAGACATCCGCCACGAGCGTCCGGGACCATGACCGGAAATGTGACCCTCCACACATTCCAGTGCTACCTCACACATAACGTCGCCATTATAGGGAATCTTCCCACAAAACATAGGGAAAGGCTCCGATGCGCGCCGTCGGCGAGCATGATCAATGTCCAGCCGCGCTCAAATCGAGCGTGAAACAGTGGAAAAGGGAACTTGATATGCCTCGCTATGTGGTTGAACGCACATTTCCCAACGGCCTCAGCGTGCCGATGAACGATGCCGGCGCCGACGCGCTGGGCGGTGTCATCATGCGCAATGCGGAGAAGGGCGTGACCTGGGTGCAATCCTTCGTATCGCCCGACAAGAAGCAGAGCTTCTGCATCTATGATGCGCCCTCGCCCGAGGCGATCCGCAGCACGGCCCAGAAAAACGCCCTGCCGGTCGACAAGATCACGGAGGTGCGGGTCCTTGACCCTTACTTTTATCGTTGATCCCGACAATGACCATCCAACTGCCCTTCGCGGCGATGGCCGCTTGCCTGACAACGCGTCCAGCGCGGTGTTGGCGGGTTCGAGACCAGTCGGACGAGGCCCGTTACTGGGCCGGATTCTCCGGCGGCTTGCCTCGCTGCTGTTCGCACCATTGCGCAAGAACCGGCGCCGGTTGCCTCCGCAGGACGATTATCTGAGACGCGACATCGGCCTGCCGGAGCTCGAGGAGCTGCCGCACTACTGGGATTTCACCCGGTACCACTGACAGCCATCGACTTCGCAGCGGGAGCGGCTGCTTCCGCGCATCAACAACGAGGAGAGAAAATGAACATCCATCTGTGGACCAAGCACCTCATCAACCTGTCGATCCTGTCGATCGCGGCCACGGCGGCGAATGCCAATGGCACCGGCACGCTGGATGAGAAGGTGCGGGCAGCCAACAGCCGTTTCGAGAATGTGGCGACGGCCACCGCCGAAGGCTACGCGCCGATCCCTTGCGCCAGCGGCATCACCGGCGGCGCCATGGGCATTCACTATGTCAACGCGGCCTACCTGAAGGACGATGCCGTCGATCTCGCGAAGCCGGAAGCGGTGATGTACGAGCCGATGGCGGACGGCACGCAGAAGCTGGTGGCGGTGGAGTACATCACGTCGAAAGGCCCGGCTTCGCTCGAAGGACAGCTGTTCAACTTCAACAGCACCCCCAACCGTTATGGCCTGGGCGCCTTCTATGAGCTGCATGTCTGGGCCTGGAAGAAGAACCCGACGGGCACCTTCGCCGACATGAACCCTGATGTGTCGTGTGATGCGATGAAGGCGATGTAGGCGCAAATCTCCCCCCCGAGGGGGAGATTTCGCCGAAGGCGACAGAGGGGGTCGCCGCGCGTGAAGCGCCAACTTCCTTCTGTCGCAGGAGGCCGAGCCCGGTCGAACCGACCCCCTCTGGCCTGCCGGCCATCTCCCCCTCAAGGGGGGAGATAACCAAACCTCAATTGCTCGCCGACAGCACCAGCACCGGCTTGTCGCTGTACAGCGCCGGGAACAGCTGCTTCAGGTTCGCCACCTTAGGCAGGTCGTTGTAGACGATGTAGGGATAGGTCGGGTTCAGCGTCAGAAAGTCCTGGTGGTAGTTCTCGGCCGGGTAGAAGGTCTTGCCGGTCTCGATCGTGGTGACGATCGGTGCCGGATAGAGCTTGGCCTTGTCGAGCTGGTCGATATAATTCTGCGCGATCTTCTTCTGCGCGTCGTTTTCGGCAAAGATCGTCGAGCGGTACTGCGTGCCGGAGTCCGGTCCCTGGTAGTTCAGCTGCGTCGGATTGTGGGCGACCGAGAAATAGACCTGCAGCAGCTGGCCGTAGGTGACTTTCGAGGGATCGTAGGTGATCTCGACGGATTCGGCATGGCCGGTGCGGCCGGTGCCGACGGTTTCGTAGACGGCGTCATCCTTGGCGCCCCCGGTGTAGCCGGAGACAGCCTTGCTGACGCCCTTGACGTGCTGGAACACGCCCTGCACGCCCCAGAAGCAGCCGCCGGCGAAGATTGCCGTCTCGCTGCCCGCAGCCGCCTTTTCGTCCAGCGCCGGCGGCGGGATGACGACGGCGTCTTCCGCCGAGACGGCCGGCGTCAGCCAGAAGGCGGCGCCGGCGGCGGCCAAGGCAAGTGCGGCGAGCGCGCCCCGGACAAAGCCGGTCGAACGGTTCTTGATATCGGTCATGGTTGCACTCCTCATGGCTTGCATAGGGATCAGTCTATTGGATCAGCTACGATGGCGCGATCCGTGAGTTGCGCGACGGGCTCACATTCGTGTGCGCCTTTCAAGAACTGTCCCCGGCTGGACAGCGAGCCCGCCAGGGACAGAAGGCCACGACCAATGTCAGTTGGCCGGAGCCGTGGCATCCGCCGCCGGCTTCATCGCATCGGTGGCCGGTTTCATAGCGTCAGCGGCAGGCTTCATGGCATCGGCAGCGGGCTTCATCGCATTGGTGGCCATCGGGTCGGCAGGCTTCATGGCGTCCGTTGCGGGCTTCATTGCATCCGCCGGTTTCATGGCATCCGTGGCCGGTTTCATGGCGTCGGTAGCCATCGCGTTGGCCGGCTTCATGGCATTGGTCGTGTCGTCGGCGCGGGCGCCGGCGACGAAAACGGCGGCCGAAAGCGCGAAAGCGAGCGCCGGCAGGGTCAGGTACTTGGTCATTGAGAGTCTCCTTGGGTTTTGGCGCGCGGAAGCGGGCCGGGTGATGCGTTGCCGCTGCATGCGGCCCCGCGCGAAGGGAAAGAAAAATCAGTTGGTCGCGGCGGCGAGGATCGGTCCGCCGCCCGGCGATTGCACCAGCACGGCGGTGCTGAAGCCACCGGGCGCGGCGGGCAGCGCATAGGCGGTGGCGTCGCCGGTCCAGCTGCCGAGTTTTTCCAGCGCATGCACGACATTGGCATGCGGCAAGGTGCGGCCGGTGTTTTCGCCGCGCGCCACCGGCACCTGCACGACGCCCTTGGCATAGCGCACCAGCCAGACATCGGCCTTGCCGCCCGGGGCGGCGCCGGCGCCAATCGCGACCTTGCCGCCCTCGAGCGACAGCGAGGGGCCGCCGGTCTTGCCCGTTGCGGAAATCAGGCGCTCGATCTCGCCGGGTGCGGCGCCGACGACATCGGCATGGCCGTTGACCACCACTTGCGGCGTGAACGGCCCGTCATGGCCGAGCGGCGGCTCGTAGGACACCTGGCGCTGGGTGAACTCCTGTTTGCCGAACGTGTCCTTCCAGCCGAGATAATCCCAGTAGGTGACGTTGAAGGACAGCGCCAGCACGCCGGGCTGGTCCTTGACCTTGATGAGATTGGCGTTGGCCGGCGGGCAGGAGGAGCAGCCCTGGCTGGTGAACAGCTCGACGACGCTGAGCGGCTGCGCGGCAGCGGCGCTGAGCGAGGCGGCGAGCGCAAGAGCGCCCAGGCTGGACAATGCGGCGAATGTTCTGGCTCTCGACATCGGCTGGCTCCGTGTGGGACGGCGCTCAGATGCGCCGGTCATTCCCCCACTTCGCTGCCGTTTGCCGCTTCGTTACAGCGCTCACCGGTTTGTGATCACGGCACCAGACTTATGCGCGCGGCCCAAAACGCCACAGTGAGGTGTAGTGCATGATCGGCCGCTCAAAATTGCGCCTTCGGCGACAAATCGCTTTCCTGCATCCAGCATGGGCTGGAAGGTATCGAGCTGCCTGGCGTGCTCCAGCGTATCCCAGACACTGGTGTTGATGAGCGACAATGTCGCCTCGTCGGCGCCGGCGTAGAAGGTGAGCAGCCCTGGCATGGCCTCGATGCCGGGCCGAAGATCTGCCTCGGCCTCCAGCATCATCTCTCGCAACAGCGCAAACTTCGAAGCATCGCATCGCAAGATGGACACACGCAGCACGGGGTCGGACATCGGATTCTTCTCCTGGGGCTGACGTACGCTGAGGGCCGCCATGATAGCCGATCTCCCCCCTTGAGGGGGAGATGGCCGGCAGGCCAGAGGGGGTCGGTCCGACTGGGCGCGGCCTTTTGCGGCATTTGAAGGTTGGCGTCCGGTCGTGCCGACCCCCTCTGTCGCCTTCGGCGACATCTCCCCCCGAGGGGGGAGATTAGCAGCACCCTACTGCGTCAGCGCCGTCAGCGAGGGACGCTGGTCGAAGTCGCACTTGCCGGTGACGGTGTAGAAGAAGTCGGCATTGGAGGACGGCGCCGGCACAGTGGTTCCACCGTCTTCCCATGCCTGATAGCTCGTCTGGCCGCATGGCACGATGGAGAAGATGTCGACGGTCTGGCCGGTGGGGGTCTCGACCAGGCTGTTGGCGGCCGTTCCGCTGTAGAGCCGGTTGGAGGTGGCCGGGTCGTTCGAATAGAGGTTTTGCGGGTTGCCCGACGGCACGTTCATTTGGAGATACAGACCGCCCATCTGGCTGACGTCGATCGCCGCGCCGGCGCTGTTGGCCGGATACATCGTAGAGACACAGTAATAGTTCGTGCCATACGAATCCTGCTGAAGCGTCACCCCGTTGGGCGGGTTGTTGCCGACGGTGCAGACCTGTTTCTGGACCATGGTGGTGACGGTCTGGCTGCCCGAACCGGTAATGGTGCTGACGATGGTGGTGCCGTAGCCCTTGGGATCCTTGGTGTTGCCATAGGTATAGGCGATCGTCATCAGCGGCTTGGCCGCCGTGGCACCGAATTGCGTCCCGTAGAGCGTCATCGTCTTGTTCCACCAGCCCGAGACCCCGGTGACCTTGAACGTCGCCTGCACCAGGCCTGGTGCCTTGTTGACGCCGGAGGTTACGGCGACCGGCACGGTGTTGATCCGGGCAATGGTCATGAAATCGGTCGGCATGGCGAAGCTCGCCGAGGCTTGCGCGGTGACGGTGCCGTTGGCGGCGACGTTGAAGCTCACCAGCGTTGCGGTGCCCTGCCCGTTATTGGCGGTGAAATTGTCCTGCAGCGCCTGCTGGCGGGCGGCCGTCGTCGTGGTCGCCGGCAGCGTGGTGATGGCCAGCGTCGCGGCATCCAGCGCCGACTGCATGTTAGACCGGGTTTCGACCGCATCGGTATAGTCGACCGAGAAGCCGACGACGGTGATCAGCGGCACCAGGCTCAGAAGAAACAGCGGCATCATCGAGCCGCTGCGCGAACGGGCAAACCCGCCTGCAACTCTCAGCATTTCTCTACCCCCAAATAGACATTGGCGGGCGTGCGGATATCACGCAGCCGGCAAATCAAGGTCTAAAGGGATCGATCAAAGTTTAAGCATCTGTGGCTGCCGGGCTGGTGTTCACCGCTTTGTGACCGCCGGGGCAGACCTTGCGCGGCAAGCGGGCGCTCGACCGAGCGACGCAAAATCGCCATGGGCGATTGCCCTGCGACGAGGGGGGGCGATCGGCAGTTCCAGCCTTACTGCGTCAGCGCTGTGTCCGAGGGCCGCTTGTTGAAGTCGCACTTGCCGGTGACGTTGTAGAAAAAGTCGGCATTTGAGGACGGAGTCGGCACCGTTGTGCCACCATCTTCCCAGGCTTGATAGCTGGTGACGCCACAAGGCACGATGGCGAAGATGTCGACCTTCGTCCCGGTCGCGGTCTCGACCAGGGAGTTCGCGTCCACCCCGCTATAGAGTCGGTTGGAGGTGCTCGCATCGTCCGATGTGAGGTATTGCGGGTTGCCCGATGGCACGTACATCTGCAGAGAGAGGCCACCCATCTGGCTGACATCGATCGCCGCGCCGGAGCCGTTGGCCGGATACATGGTGTCGACGCAGGTTGTCAGATATTTGGTGCTGCCGCTGGTCTGCGTGATCGCACCGGCGGGGAGATTGTTGAAATTGTTCACCCTGGCGGTGGTGCAAACCTGCGACTGGACGAGCGTCTTGATGTCTGCGCCACCATTGTTGGTGATCGTATACACGTTCGTGGTGCCGTAGCCCTTCGGATCCCCGAAGCCGTTATAGGTATACTCGATGGACATCAGCGGCTTGGCCGCCGTCGCTCCAAATTGGGTGCCGTAGAGCGTCATCGTCTTGTTCCACCAGCCCGACACCTTGGAGATCTTGAAGGTCGCATTGACCAGCGCCGGCGGCTTGCTGACCGCCGCCACGACGGCAACCGGGACGGAGTCGATCCTGGCGATCTTCATGAAGATGGTCGGCATGGAGAAAGTTGCCGTGGCCTGGCCGGTGGCGGCGGCGGTGGTGGTACCAGCCACAAAATTGTTCAGCGTCGCAGTGCCCTGGCCACCATTGGCGATGAAGGAATCCTGCAGCGCCGTCTGGCGCTGCGCCAGCGTCGAGGTGGTGTCCATGGTGGTGATCGACAGCAGCGCGGCATCCAGCGCCTGCTGCTGGTTGGACCGGGTTTGGATCGCGCTGGTATAGTCGACCGAAAAGCCGACCGCGGATATAATCGGCAGCAGGGTGAGAAAGAACAATGGCATCATCGAGCGCGGCGCGACCCCAGGAACCTGACTACAACCCCCCGCATTTCCTGCCCTTTCAATAGAATATCCTGCAGGGCTAACATACAGGTTGCAAATTATGCTCTAACGCGTTTGGTTAAAATTTATCGATATTCCCGCGATCCGACCGAAACGGTCGGCAAAGGCCGCCGCTTGCCGCAGCTTTCCGCCCCTGCTAAAGCGCGCGGATGAGCACGCCCCTCGACCACATCCGCAATTTCTCCATCGTCGCCCATATCGACCATGGCAAATCCACGCTTGCCGACCGGCTGATCCAGTCCACCGGCGGGCTGGAACTGCGCGACATGAAGGAGCAGGTGCTGGACTCGATGGATATCGAGCGCGAGCGCGGCATCACCATCAAGGCGCAGACGGTGCGGCTGAAATACCGCGCCAACAATGGCGAGGACTATATCCTCAACCTCATCGACACGCCCGGCCACGTCGACTTCGCCTATGAAGTGTCGCGTTCGCTGGCCGCCTGCGAGGGTTCGCTGCTGGTCGTCGACGCCAGCCAGGGCGTCGAGGCGCAGACGCTGGCCAATGTCTACCAGGCGATCGACAACAACCACGAGATCGTCGTGGTGCTGAACAAGGTCGACCTGCCGGCCGCCGAGCCGGAGCGCATCCGCGAGCAGGTCGAGGAGGTGATCGGCATCGACGCTTCCAACGCCGTGCTGATCTCGGCCAAGACCGGGCTCGGCATTCCCGATGTGCTGGAAGCCATCGTTCACCAATTGCCGCCGCCGCGCGAGGGCGATGCGACAGCCCCCCTGAAGGCGATGCTGGTCGACAGCTGGTACGACGCCTATCTCGGCGTCATCGTGCTGGTGCGCATCATCGACGGCGTCTTAAAGAAGGGCCAGACCATCCGCATGATGGGCACCGGCGCCAAATATCTGGTCGAGCGCACCGGCGTGTTCACGCCGGCCCGCATCAATGTCGACGAGCTTGGCCCCGGCGAATTCGGCTTCTTCACCGGCTCGATCAAGGAAGTGGCCGACACGCGCGTCGGCGACACCATCACCGAGGACAAGCGCGCCACCGCGCATGCCCTGCCCGGCTTCAAGCCGGCGCAGCCGGTGGTGTTCTGCGGCCTGTTCCCGGTCGACGCCGCCGATTTCGAGGATCTGCGCGCCGCCGTCGGCAAATTGCGCCTCAACGACGCTTCTTTCTCTTATGAGATGGAAACCAGTGCCGCGCTCGGCTTCGGCTATCGCTGCGGCTTCCTCGGCTTGCTGCATCTGGAAATCATCCAGGAGCGGCTGGAGCGCGAGTTCAACCTCGACCTGATCGCCACCGCACCGAGCGTCGTCTACCGGCTGTTGCTCAATGACGGCTCGGTGAAGGAGTTGCACAATCCGGCCGACATGCCCGACGTGGTGAAGATTTCGGCGATCGAGGAGCCGTGGATCCGCGCCACCATATTGACGCCCGACGACTATCTCGGCGGCATTCTAAAGCTCTGCCAGGACCGGCGCGGCATCCAGGCCGACCTGTCCTATGTCGGCAAACGCGCCATGCTGACCTACGATCTGCCGCTCAACGAAGTGGTGTTCGACTTCTATGATCGCCTGAAGTCGATCTCCAAGGGCTATGCCTCGTTCGACTATCACCTGACCGACTATCGCGAGGGCGATCTGGTGAAGATGTCGATCCTGGTCAATGAGGAGCCGGTCGACGCGCTGTCCATGCTGGTGCACCGCACGGCGGCGGAAAAGCGCGGAAGGCAGATGTGCGAGAAGCTGAAGGAGCTGATCCCGCACCATTTGTTCAAGATCCCGATCCAGGCCGCGATCGGCGGCAAGGTCATTGCCCGCGAAACCATCTCGGCGCTGCGCAAGGATGTGACCGCCAAATGCTACGGCGGCGACGTCTCGCGCAAACGCAAGCTGCTGGACAAGCAGAAAGAAGGCAAGAAGCGGATGCGGCAGTTCGGCAAGGTCGATATTCCGCAGGAGGCGTTTATCCAGGCCTTGAAGATGGGGGATTGAGAAGCGGCTACAGAGTTGACTGATTGGGCCCCCTCAATCAATTCCCAATATCTCGTTCAGCGAGCGTCCCCCTTTTTCCGCCTTAGCAATCTCACTTCGACACCACGTCTCCATTGCTTTCATTTCCGTTCGGATACGAGCTTCCACCTTCGAAAAACACTCACTGGATTTGTCGACCTCAACGGCTATCTGATCCTCTATCTGTGCCGCGTTGTCAGGTCGTGTATTTTCAAAATCAACCGCCGACTCTATCTTATCAGGGGTAAATGTAACTCGCACAGAGACGTCAACCGGTGACGTAATCCCCTGTACCGGTTCAAAGATCCTGAACATATCTCGCTCAAAAAGCAGCTCTCGACTGAAATTTCTGATAAACGACGACGTTCTTTTTCCCATAATTCGACCGACATTTTCAATAAAATACGAAAACTCCTCAGACATCTCCATCGACATGCCTTCGGTAACCGATTTTACGCGCCGGCGTGTATTTCGCGGCACGTAAGAAACCATATATGTGTAAATTGACTTGGTTCGGTTGAGAAAATAGAACGGCTCCGATCTCTTTATAGAAAATAACTTCTTATCATCAAAACGTTTGATCTCAGGAACGATATACTCCTTAACCACCAGACGCGGGTTCATCTCAAAACACATAGCAATTATATTGTCACTTGTTCTTTTCTTTATCTCTGTGAGAAATTCGCCGAATTTGTCGGGAACAATTCTAACTAGTGCGTAGGCTGCGAAATATTCCTGAAATGATCTGTGAATGAACGTGTACTTCAGTCCATCCTGCTTGATAAGGTTTACCGATTCTTCGTAGTCTTCCAATATATCTTCTGGAGAGTGCGCAAACGCACAAAACTTACTGCTGAGTGATATATAATTTATTATCTCCGACTTAGTGAATTCAAATGACTGTTTATAGTAAGAAAGTAAACAAAACATTCCGAATGATTTCTGAAAGTCCTCGATATCGAGCGCTTTAGACCGGCTATACGCCTTAGTCGCGTCATGCCACTGATATAGAGTATTGAATGCCTGATCGTAAAATATATTCATTCTTCGAGGAATGTCCATGTTCTCTCGAAACGTCATCATCATCATTATGGCGAGAAGCGGATTAGACAAGAAGCTTTTGTTCTGGCTAAAAAACTCAGGAGTGAGCTTCTTGAGAAAAGTTTTCTTAGACTCTTGGTCAAATGGAACCTTCTCGACCAGCGATTTAACTTGATCTAGCTCAAATGGCGCTGACTCAAATATCTCAAAATTCTGCCATCCAGCAAACCTTTTCTCAAAACGGCTTGATACGGCAAACGAACACTTATTATATATAGAGGAAAGCAAAAGTATTTGCTTTTGCAGCTCTTCCCTATGCTCTTGAGCTATCTCGTCAAACCCGTCAAGCAAGAAGCAAAATCTACCTTGCTGACAGAAGTGCTCGAATAGATCCTCACTTAATTCTCGATGATTAGAGATGGTCCGCCTGATGAAGGTCTTTAAATCAATTTTGGTAAGATCGCTCAGTTGCCGCAGTTCTAAGAATATAGGTGTCAACGCACCTGGATTCGAAAATATCGTTAACCAAAGGTGGCGCATAAAAAATGTCTTTCCTGCACCGCCATTGCCATTTATAACTATATTTTTCCCCTCTATAAACTTTTCGATCAATTTTCTATCTGAAATCAAATTGTCCGCAGACTTAAATTTTGAGTGAACAAAAACGTCGTACAAGTCTACGTCACTATCTTTTTGCATAGAATTCGAATGTTCCTATTTCTTTTATACGTCTCCTCCATGTATGGCGCGAAGTCTTCGAATACCTTATTCCAGGCATGGCGAATTGTCGAAGAGGCGCCTCTGACGGTGGCATTGAAGGAAGCTTTGACCAGGTCGGCGACTACTGTAGTCGTTACGGTACTCGGATCGACGAATGATGTCATGAATATTTCTTTGCCCTGATGAGGTGTCTGGCTTTTCATAGGTTGTTTTAGCAATAGGTAAAGAACCAAATAATTGCCAGCTAAATTTCTACGGGATTGGCCGGCGCTGTAGCGTTCTGACGCACTTCAATCTAGAATCATTATCTAACCCGCCCGTGTTTGGTCGAGAGTTTAGAACGATCGGTAGTCTGGCTTCGTGCACGCGATCAGTGTGGCCGACGCTGGCGGCCGGGAATCGTCCGACATTGCGGGAGATTGTGCTCGCCTGGGTTTCTTTGGCAGCTTAATACCTTCACTGGCAGACTTCGAGCCAACTGGAATTGCCTGACTGCCATCGCCTCATATTGTTCAATAGACCTCCCATGGGCCATGTATCTCTCATTGAGACTGGCTCGCCTTGGCGTACCCTCTCCTTGTAAGACATCCCATGCGCTCCACCTCAGGCACCTTCGTCGCCAGCGCTCCGCTGCGCGAAACGCCCCTGGACGATCGACGGCATGTCGCCCCGTGGCGGCGAACGCTCTGATCACCATGAAATGCCAGCGGCTCGGCAATGACCGCGTCGCCGCGGGCTTCCTTCCTTGGCCGGCGAGAGCCTGCTGCTGCAGGCAATGCGGTGGGGCTGGAGGCCAGCGTGCCCTCATATGTCGGCGGCATCCGCTCAGCGCGGACCTGCCGCCGGCGCCCAAGCCCCCGCCGCCGCGACACCGAAGCTGCACGATTGGCATCAAGCCGTCGGTGCCGCGCCGCGGCGCTCAAGCGCGGTCTTGCGGATGATTTCCGCGATCTCCGGGCTGCTGCTGCACAACATCTGAAAATCGGCCGCGTGCAGCGACAGGAGTGAGACCTCTGTTGCGGCGCTGACGGTCGCTGAACGCCGTTCCCCGGTGATCAGCGCCATCTCGCCGAAGAAGGCGCCGGGACCGAGCTCCACCGGGCTCGGCGTCGCGACGCTGACGCGCCCCTCGACGACGAAGAACATCCGATCACCGACCTCACCATTGCGGAAGATCACAGCGCCCGCCGGCAGCGTGCGCGGTCTCAACGCGCGCACGATCTCGACCAGCACGGCCGGGCCGAGCTTCTGAAACAACGGCACGGTGGCGACCAATTGCCAATTGCGGACGAAATCCTCGCGACGGATCTCCTGATAGAAGCCCGTGGCAAGAATGCCGGCCCAGAGCCCGAAGATGCCGATGCCACTCATCATGACCGCCCCGGCAAGGACGCGGCCGGCGAAGCTTTGCGGAATGGTGTCGCCATAGCCGGTGGTGGAAAGCGTGACCACCGCCCACCACATGGCCTGGGGGATGCTGCCGAACTTTTCCGGTTGGATGTCGCGCTCGACGACATAGGCCGCGAGCGCGACAGCGAACAGAACGACGCCGAAAAGCGTGGTGACGCCGATCAGGTTGCGCGCTTCGTTGGCCAGGACCCTGCCCAGCACCGGGAAGAAGGTCGAGTCGCGCAGCGGTTTCAGCAGCCAGACAGCACAGTAGAGGCTCCGGTCGGGCGTGCCGACGAGCAGAAATGCGGCGAGCGGAACCAAGACCGCGAGCACATCGATGGCGATTTTGGGCGTCCTGTCCCGAAGGTCTCCCGCCCGGCGCTTGAGCAGCGTCGCGGCCAGTTGCAGGAGATAGGCGCCCCAGATGACGGCAAGCAGGGCAGCCAGAGCCAGTGTGCTTCGTCCGGACAGGCCTGGTATCGTGAGCGCAGCCACCGCCAGCAACCCAGGCGCAGCCAGCACCGCGTTGAGCGGTGTGTAAATTCTCAGGAAAGGCAGTACCGACATTCCATGCCCACCGCGGCTGCGACCGTCCAAAATAGGATGGCTTCAAGGCAAGCGTAAAGGGGCCTGCTGCGATGCACCAATATCGGTTCTCGGGCAAGGCCAACCTTGTCGGCGCGCGGGCGCCGCGGACCGTTCTTTCCCAGTCTGCGCCTTTTTCTCCTTCACTGCCTTGGCAATTTCCAGCTGACAGCGGCACCGCGCGGGGACTTCAAACCGGCAACAGCGCCTCGCCATCGGCGGGCATTGGATCAGACCCCGCCCTGCGGTATCCTCAGGCAGCTTGGGGGAAACATCACATGCGCACCACGTCGGACACCGCCGCCGCAATCGGCCTCGCCATCGGCGGCGCCTTCGGCCTCGTCGGCACCTTCGTCGCCAGCGCACCGCTGCGCGAAACGCTGTGGACGATCGACGGCGTGGCACTCGTGGTGGCCACCGCGCTGCTCACCATGAAATACCAGCGGGTCGGCAATGACTGCGTCGCCGCGGGCTTCCTCACCTTCCTGGCCGGCGAGAGCCTGCTGCTATCAGGCAATGCGGCGGGGCTGGAGGCCAGCGTGCCCTCCTATGTCGGCGGCATCTCGCTGTGGGCGGCGGGGCTGGTCCTAGTCAGCGCGCCGAGCACGTTTGCGCTGTGGATGCGGCTTACCGCGCTCGTGGCCGCCCTGCTATTTGTCGTCTCGGCTGGCATGATCCTGTGGGGCACGCCCCTGCTGCCGACCTCGGCGCCACTGCCGGCGGCAGGCTATCCGTTCCTGGTGCTGACTTTTGTCGGGTGGATCTGGACGTTGGTGAGGGGTGGGCGGTGAGGGGGGATGCGGAACCCGCAACAGCGCCTCCAGCAACATTTTCAGAGGTGCGTGTGGGGTGGACGGTAGAGCGCTGGTTCCTCGCCCCACGAAGTGGGGAGAGGTGGCCCGGCGAAGCCGGGACGGAGAGGGGCCAGCGCGGCGTTGGGAGGTTAGTTTCGAATCTTCCGACAGGGCTTCCTTTCATCCAGCCCAATGCCGGATAAGGTTTTGGCTTCGCGGAGGGCGTCCCCCGCTCCGTCCCGGCTTCGCCGGGCCACCTCTCCCCACTTCCGTGGGGGGCGAGGAACCCAGGAATGGAAAGGGCTCACCCCTCAATCCAAACCTTCTCAAAGTGCTGCTCCAGCGCCTGGTGCTGCTCGCAGCCCTCCACCCCCTTGCGATAGGTCCGGTACACCGAGCGCCAGTAAGGCTGGATGATGATGCCTGAGTCGCGCAAATTCTGCTCGATCTCAGCCATGATCTCCTTGCGGGCCTTGGCGTCGGGGGTGGCGAGCGCCTTGTCGAGGAGGCCGTCGAATTCCTTGTTGGCGTAGGCGCTTTCGTTCCAGGCCGCACCCGATTTGTACGCCAGCGCCAGCACCTGGACGCCGAGCGGGCGGCCCAGCCATTCGGTGCAGGAGAAGGGGTATTTGCTCCAGTCGTTCCAGAAGGTGGCAGCGGGGAGCACGGTGCGCTTGATCTTGAGGCCGGCCTCGCGCATCTGCGCGGCAATCGCGTCGCCGGTGCTCTTCTGCCATTCGACGTCGACCGAGATCAGCTCATATTCATGGTCGGCCTTGCCGGAGGCGGCGAGCAGTTTTTTGGCCGCCTCCACATCGCGCTTGGCCGGGCCGATATCGGCATATTCGGGATGCATGGGGCCGACATGGTGGTTGTCGGCGGGTTTGCCGCGGCCGCCGAGGCCGAGCGCCAGCACGGCGGCATTGTCGACGGCGAGTTGCGCGGCGCGGCGCAGCTTGACATCGTCATAGGGCGCATTGCCGACATTGAAGCGGGCGACGATGGTCGAGCCGGTGGCGATCTCGGAATTTTTGAGCCCCATCTTGTCGGTCTGCGAGACGGCGTCGGAGGCGGTTTCGTGGTCGGTGTCGATCTCGCCGGATTCGAAGGCCGACAGCATGGCGTTGGGGTCGGAGCCGTAGTCGATCCACTGGATGCCATCCAGATAGAATTCACCTTTCCACCAGGGCTTGTCCTTGCGCTTCACCTCGGCGCCGGTCTCGGCGTCCCATTTCACCAACTGGCAGGGCCCGGTGGTGATGGCGAGCGCCTTCAGGGGGTCGCCGTCGCCCGCATAGGAGCGGTGCATGATCAAAGCGGGATAGTCGGCCATGCCGGCGATCAGCGAAATGTCGGGCTTCGGCAGATTGAGTTTTATGGTGAAGTCGTCGAGCTTCTCGATGCCGCCATCGACGACCTTCTTGGTGTCGGCATTGACCAGCGCGCCCATGCGCGCGGCGACCGAATTGCCGGCGACACCGGCCTCGCACCAGCGGGTGAGGTTGTGGACGACATCGTCGGCGTTGAACGTGTCGCCGTTCGACCAGGTGACGCCCTTGCGCATATGCAGCGTCAGCGTTTTGGCGTCGTCGCTCATCTCCCATTTTTCCAAGAGCCAGGGCTCGAAGGAGAAATCGGTGTTCCAGCGCACCAGATATTCGTTGCAGTGGCGGGCGACGTTGGACATTTCGACGCCGTCGAAGGTGCGCGGATCCTTGAAACCCTTGACGTTCATGGCGACGCGCAAGGTGCCGCCCTTCTTCGGCTCGGCGGCACGGGCAGGCGTCGCGGCCAGGCCGCCCAAGGCGAGGGCGCCGGCGGCGCTGACACCAAGGCCGGCCATGAGGGCCAGATATTCGCGGCGGTTGATGGCGCCGGCTTTGAAATCGTCGGCGACGGGCTTGGCCTGGGGATGCAATTTGCGGTCGGTCAGCATGAATTTCATCGTCGTTCCCTCTTTTGTTGGTGCATGCCGCCCAAAAGTGGGCAGCGGTTTTGGGATAACGGCATGCACGGAAGCAGGGTCGTCCCGACGAATCGCCAACGCGGGGGCGGCTGCGACCGCCGGGTGCCTGAGGCGGCGATGATAGGGCTGGGTGACGAGAGGGAGTGTTCTGGAATCCGCAGGAGTTGTGCGGTGCTCCGCAGAGACGGCAGGCCGTAGGCCCTTGGCAACGCTGGTGGGACAGCACCCATAGGCGCCACCCGAACGGTTCTGGTCGATTGAAATACAACGATCGAGCCATGGGTCGACCCCCACTCCGTCGAGCTTAGCTCGACACCTCTCCCCGATCGACGGGGGAGAGGAAAAGCGCGAGTTCTCCGGCCTTGGCGCCCTTCCTCTCCCTCCGGAGGGGGAGAGGTGGCTCGGCGAAGCCGAGACGGAGTGGGGAAGCCGCTGGTGACGCCCGAAGCCCGGCCAGAGGGGGTGGCGGAATTCGGCAGCCACCAGGGCTGGATCGCCCCAAGGTCACCAAGGCAACAAAAAACCCGGCGCAAGGCCGGGTTTTTCAGAACGTCCGTTCCGGCCGAGCCTCAGCTCACCTTGACCTTCGACGCAGCCTGGTCTTCGGCGATCTTCTGCTGGAACATCTGCGCGAAGTCGATCGGGTCGAGCATCAGCGGCGGGAAGCCGCCATTGCGGGTCGCCTCGGCGATGATCTGGCGGGCGAAGGGGAACAGCAGGCGCGGGCATTCGATGAACAGGATCGGCAGCATGTGCTCCTGCGGGAACCCCGAAATAGCGAAGACGCCGCCATAGACCAGCTCGACGTTGAACAGCACTTCCTGGTCGAAGGAGGCCTTGGCGTTCAGCGTCAGATTGACGTCGAACTGCTTGTCGGAGAGCGGGTTGGCGTTGACATTGACGTTGATGGCGATGCCGGGCGCCTTGTCGCGGCCGCGCAGCGAGTTCGGCGCGCCGGGGCTTTCGAAGGACAGGTCCTTCACATACTGGGCGAGCACGTTGAGCGACGGCTGCGCCGCCGTGTTGCCGTTTCCGTTGGCAGCGCCGACCGGCGCGTCATCATTGCTGGCCATGAGCCTTATATCCTTTTCCCCTGGGCAGCGTTGCTGACCGAATTGAAATCGGGCGTTCGCTACCATGGCCGGCATGACAAGACAAGGTTTGCCGCCTTCGGGCTCGTGTCGGCTGCGGTTGGGTGTGGAGAGATCATCGTCGAGGTCAGCGCTGCCCCTCACCTGGCTGCCCGTCCTCCGCAGCCGTTGCGGAAGGGCGCCCTTCCTCTCCCCCGTCGATCGGGGGAGAGGTGTCGAGCGAAGCTCGACGGAGTGGGGGTCGACCCTTGGGCGCAAGGCGAGGCGAGGCTTGCGCCTTCAATATCCGTTCGCGGCGCTTGCCAGGTGGTTCCCCCACTCCGTCTCGGCTTCGCCGAGCCACCTCTCCCCCTCCGGAGGGAGAGGAAAGGAGCCCGGCTGGGGCAGCGCTGGGCTCTCAGAACCGATCAAAACAGGCAGAGCCGCGACCTAATCATCCTTCAGACGCCGCCAGGGCGAATTGTGATCCGGGCCGCGCTTGAAATCGTCCTCGCGCGAATAGTCGCCGTCGTCGAGGTCGATGACCTTGTCGCGCGACCGGCGAAAGCCGCCGGCCGAGAAATCGGTGGCCACCACGATGCGGCCCTTGAACCGGCGCCAGGCAAGGTCGCGCACCGGCGGCAGAAACAGCAGCAGGCCGATAATGTCGGTGATGAAGCCGGGGATGATCAGAAGGATCGCGGCGACCACAATCATGGCGCCATGGGCAAGATGGCGGCTGGGGTCATGGCCGGCGTCCATCTCGGCGCGCACCCGCGCCATGACGCCAAAACCCTGGTGCCGGAGCAACAGCACGCCGGCAATGCTCGAGGCCAGCACCAGGCCGACCGTCGCCAGCGCGCCGACCTCGCGGCCGACGATGACGAAACCGGCGATTTCCAGCAGCGGCAGGGCGAGGAGGAAGAAGGGAAGCAGCGAAATGCGCAAGTCTTGCCAACCTTTTCGATCGTTATTGGTCGTTTCGATTGTTTTGGCCCTTGGCGGGCAATCGCCGCTGGCACTGAGGCTGTTAGATAGGTATGCCTGCCTTTAATTTGAATGATTGCACCTTGCGTTCTATATGCTTTGAATGTTGAACGCTATGCGACCGCGGCCATTGGCCGGATGGTCCGGCCTCGAGGCAGGGATTGATTGGCGGAAGATATGGGCTTCTTCGACTTCGGCACGATTTTCTTCCTGATCGCGGCGGTGGTGATCTTCTTCCAGCTGCGCAACGTGCTGGGCCGTCGGACCGGTAGCGAGCGGCCGCCCTTCGATCCCTACACGGCGGCGCGCACCGACAAGGACGCCACGCAGAAGCCGGAAAATGTCGTTTCGCTGCCGCGCAAGCGGCTGCCGGGCGAGCCGGCGCCGGCCGACGCCTATACGGCGATCGACGCTTTCGCCAAGCCCGACACCGATCTCAACAAGGGCCTGCGCGCGATCAAGGACAATGACCCGTCCTTCGATCCCAAGGGTTTCGTCGACGGCGCCAAGATGGCCTATGAGATGATCGTCATGGCCTATGCCGATGGCGACCGCAAAACGCTGAAGAACCTGCTGTCGCGCGAGGTGTTCGATGGTTTCGTCGCCGCCATCGGCGAACGCGAGGCCAAGGCCGAAAAGATCCAGTCCTCCTTCGTCGGCATCGACAAGGCCGACATCGTGTCGGCCGAGATGAAGGGCGGCGAGGCGCATGTGACGCTGCGCATCATCAGCGAGCTGATTTCGGCGACGCGCGACAAGGCCGGCGCGGTAATCGACGGCGATCCGGAGACCGTGGCCGAGGTCAAGGATGTCTGGACCTTCGCCCGCGACACGCGCTCGCGCGATCCGAACTGGAAGCTCGTCGCCACCGAAGAAGAAGACTGAGCCCCGATGCATGTCGCCCAAAAGTGCGAAGCGGTTTTGGGACAACGACTTGCATCAAAACCAAGGCTCGAAGCGCGTCGCATGACTCTCTTCAAACACGACGCGCTTTAAAGCGACGGGGCTCCGGTGTCGCTATCGCCTCTCTTCATCGAAAAATCCTTTGACGACCTGCCCGGCTGGGGCGAAGACGACCCTCTGCCGGCCTTCGAGGCTTTTCGCCGCTCCGCCTTCCATGTTCTGACAAAACCCTATCGCAGCGGCGCGCTCGGCGTCGATTTCGGTACTTTCGGCGAGGCTTATGCGGAGGCGCGGGGCGCCTCTTCTGTCAGCCGCTCGGAGGCGCGAACCTTCTTCGAGCGCCATTTTGTGCCGATGCTGGTCCGGCCCGAGACCGGCGCCGGCCTCGTCACCGGCTTCTACGAGCCGCAGGTCGAGGCGTCGCCGGTGCGGACGGAGCGTTTTGTCGTGCCGCTTTTGTCACGGCCCGCCGATCTCGCCGATGTCGACGACGCCAACCGGCCGCAAGGGATGGATCCCTATCTTGCCTTCGCGCGCCGGACCGACAACGGGCTGGCCGAGTATTTCGACCGTGGGACGATCGAGCGTGGCGCGCTGGCGGACCGAGGGCTCGAGATCGCCTGGCTGGCCGACAAGGTCGATGCCTTCTTCATCCATGTGCAAGGGGCGGCACGGCTCGCCATGACCGACGGCCGGCTTTGCCGCGTCACCTACGCCGCCAAGTCGGGCCAGCGTTTCACCGGTCCGGGCAAGATCTTGAGCGAACTGGGCGAAATCCCGCTGGCCGAGGTGACGATGCAGTCGATCCGCGCCTGGTTCAAGGCGCATCCCCAGCGCATCGACGAGATCCTGTGGCAGAACCGCTCCTACATCTTCTTCCGCGAGGCTGAAGTCGAGGACGCCGCCCTCGGTCCGATCGCCGCCGCCAAGGTGCCGCTGACGCCGGGCCGTTCGGTCGCCGTTGACCGCCTGCTGCACACATTCGGCACGCCGTTCTACATCGACGCGCCGACGCTGACCGCTTTCGACGCAAAACCGTTCCGGCGGCTGATGATCGCGCAGGACACCGGCTCGGCCATTACCGGGCCGGCGCGCGGCGATCTGTTCGCCGGCTCGGGCGACGCGGCCGGCGAGATCGCCGGCGTGGTGCGCAACGCCGCGGATTTTTACGCGCTGGTGCCGCGTGCGCTGGTCGGGGGCGCAAAATGAGCAAGCGTCCGGACAGGCTGAGCGAGGACGACCGGGTGTTGTGGAACCTGGTGGCGCGCACGGCCAAGCCGCTCAAGGGCAAAACCTCCGTCGACATCCCCGACATGGCCATCGAGGCCAAGCCGACGGCGCCGCAGACGGCCCAGCCCGCGGCCAATGCGGCAGGTGCGGCAAAGCCGAAGGTGCAGCATGTCACGCACCGGCTCGACGAGCCGACACTGGACAAATTGTCGAAAGGCCGGCTGCCGATCGAGGGCCGCGTCGACCTGCATGGGATGACGCAGGACGAGGCCTATTCGCTGCTGTTTTCGTTCCTGCACCGGGCGCATGCCGGCGGCATCCGCTATGTCCTGGTCATCACCGGCAAGGGGTCTTCCTCGGGCGGCGATGGCGTGCTGCGGCGCGCGGTGCCGGCCTGGCTGTCGACGCCGGCGTTCCGGCCGCTGGTTTCCAGCCACGACCATGCCGCCCGCAACCATGGCGGTTCGGGCGCGCTCTACATCAGGCTGCGGCGGGCGCGCTCATGAGGAGGCCGGGCACATGACGCCGTTCGGCGAGAAGCTGCGGGCGCTGCGCGCCGAGCGCGGCGTCAGCCAGAAGGACATGGCGGCGGCGATCGGCGTCAGTGCCGCCTATCTCTCGGCGCTCGAACATGGCCGGCGCGGTGCGCCGACCTGGACGCTGATCCAGAAGATCATCGGCTATTTCAACATTATCTGGGACGATGCCGAGGAACTGGCCCGCTTGGCCGAAGCCTCGCATCCGCGTGTCAGGCTCGACACGTCGGGTCTCAATCCCGCCGCCACCGAGCTGGCCAACCTTCTGGCCGAGAACATCGAGAAGCTCGACGAAGCGGAACTGCGTCGCATCACGGCATCGATCCGCGCCGCACTTGGCCGGCTGAAGTAACGGGTTTGCCCGGATTTTGCGACGGCCGGATGTCTGCCTGATCGCAAAACAGTGCCCGCCGGCGAAGCGCCGGCGGGCAACTGTGGCGAGATCAATACTTGCCGGCCGTGCTGCCGTTGGGGTTGCCGCCTTTGGTGCCCGGGCGGCCATTGTCATTATGGTCGCGGTCGTGGCCGCCGCCCAGGCAGTCCGACGCACCGGCAGTGCCGCAACAACGGCCGGCCCAAAGGTCATTGAGCGTGGTCTTGACGCAGCTCGTGTCGGTCTGACCAGCCAGAGCGGATCCGCTCAAGGCCGATACGGCAGCGACGGCGAGGAAGGTGTTACGCAGGAAAGCAGTCATTTGAAGTCTCCATGGTTGGGTTTCGTCATTCACGGCTGTGTGTCGCCGGGTGGACGGAAATGGTTCATGGAGAGATCGAAGATTTTTCGGAGGGAGGCGCGCGGTGCGCGGCTTGCCATGTCGGCGCCGCCCCTCATCCGCCCTTCGGGTACCCCGGCCCTTCGCTGTCGCTTCGGGCGTTCGTTGTTCGAAAAGCCAAGCAATTGGCTTTTCGCCCGCTGCGCGGACCACGCCTCACCCCCGTAAGCGGGGAGAAGGCAACAGCCGCGCCGCTGGCGCTCGATTTGCGGTGGTGGTGATCGGCGAAACCATAAACGGCGGCGTCTTTCTCCCCGTCACTATACGGGGAGAAATGCCTGGCAGGGCAATGAGGGGCGGCGCTAACCTCTGCCAGATTGGTCGACAGAGCCCACGGAAACTCGCAAGAACGGCCGCGCCTCTAAAACCGCAGCCCCAAGCCCCTACTCCACCGAACCGACCAGAACCTGCTGGCCGCCGCGGATGGAGACCCAGCGGCCGGTGTTGTCGATCGCCTGCCGCTTGAGGAAGCGGTAGCCGGTCTGGTCCCAGGCCTTGACCTTGTCGGTCAGATTGTCGAGCACATAGTCGCCCTTGTCGGTGCGCACGGTCAGCACGGAATGGCCTTCGCCGTCGGGCTTGCGCACCACCGTGATCAGCAGATCGGACAGCGAGATGCCCATGTGGGACAGCCGGCGGCGCTTTTCCAGCACGTAGTCCTCGCAATCGCCGACGCCCTTGTCGGGATAGGCCCAGACCTCGTCCTTGCCGTAAATGTCCATGTCGCTCATCGGCTTGACGGCGGCGTTGACCCTGGCGGTAACGCCGGCGAGCTTGCGCATCAGCCCATTGGTCATCCTGGCCGGTGCCAGGTTGCTCGGACGGATCGAGCATTCGCCGGGGTGCAGCTTGCAGAAATCATAGTGGCCGATCGGCTGCGAGGTGATGCCCCCGGTCGCCATCGCTCCGGCCGCCATTGCCGGCCAGCTTGCCGTGGCGGCCAGACCGGCCGCAGCCACGCACAAGCGCAGCCTTCTCGCCATTGTTGAGGAATTCATTGTCCCCGCTCACCCTGTTGTTAACGAAACGTTAAGGGCGATTGACAGTCCGTGTCAATTACGGCGACGGGCTGATTGCCAGCATGGTTACCCGCGGGGAGGGACAGCGTCTATTGTGCAACAGAATCGGGCCGACGGCCGATTTTGTCTGGAATTCCTATCGCCTGGCGGTGCGGACCAGCCTCGGCTTCACCGCTACGCGGTTCTGGCGGCCATAGCTGGTGATGAAGTCGACGATGCGCGGCACGATCTCGGAGCGGAAGCGCGAGCCGTTGAAGACGCCGTAATGGCCGACCGCCGGCTGCACGTAATGCGCCTTCTTGTCGGCCGGGATGTTGACGCACAGATCCTGCGCCGCCCTGGTCTGGCCAAGGCCCGATATGTCGTCGTTCTCGCCCTCGACCGTGAACAGAGCGACGTTGCGGATGGCTGATGTATCGATGCGGGTGCCGCGATGCGTCATCTCGCCCTTGGGCAGGGCATGACGTACGAACACGGTGTCGACGGTCTGCAGATAGAATTCCGCCGTCAGGTCCATGACAGCCAGATATTCGTCATAGAAGTCGCGGTGTTTTTCGGCATTGTCGCCGTCATGCTTCACAAGGTGCATGAAGAAGTCCTTGTGGGCGATGATGTGGCGGTCGAGGTTCATGCTCATGAAGCCGGACAGCTGCAGGAAGCCGGGATAGACCTCGCGACCGAAGCCCGGCACCGGCCAGGGCGCGCGCATGATGACATTGTCGCGGAACCAGTCTATGCCCTTCTCCTCGGCCAGCAGATTGACCGCGGTCGGGTTGCAGCGGGTGTCGATCGGCCCGCCCATCAGGGTCATGGTCGACGGCACGAAGGGGTCGCCCTTGGTCTCCATCAGCGCCACCGCCGCCAGAACCGGCACGGAAGGCTGGCACACCGCCATCACATGGGTGTCGGGGCCGAGCGCATGGAACATGTCGATGATGTAGTCGATATAGTCGTCGAGATCGAAGCTGCCGTCGGCCAGCGGCACCATGCGGGCATCGACCCAGTCGGTGATGTGGACATCGGCATAGGGCAGCATCGCTTCCACCGTGCCGCGCAGCAGCGTGGCATAATGGCCCGACATCGGCGCCACGATCAGGAGCTTCGGATCCGGCTTGCGGCCGGCGGGCACCGCGCGCTCGAAGCGCACGAGATTGCAGAACGGCTTCGACCACACGGTCTTTTCGGTGACCGCGACACTCTTCCAGTCGACGACGGTCTTGTCGAGGCCGAAGACGGGCTTGCCGTAGCGGCGCGTGGTGCGCTCGAACAGTTCGGCGCCCGCCGCGATCGAACGGCCCCAAGACGTGTGCGAAACCGGATTGAGCGGGTTGGCGTAGAACATCCGCACCGCGTCGGCATAGAGCCGCGCCGGCTGCAGCGCCGCATGGTTCAATTCATAGAGCTGATAGAACATCGACTACCCCGCAGCTGCCTCGACCGAAGGGACGACGAGCAGCGCCGAGCCTCAAATGTCTCGCGGCGAGGTTAACAACTAATTGCTGCGATGCAATACGTCACGTGGCGTGATCAATCGTTCTTTCGTGCAAAGGCTTGCAAATCCGCCTGGAATGGCCGAGCCGGCTCAATGTGCAGCGCCGAAATGTGAACGATATGTGTCCGGCCCTGCTGCCGGACACAGGAGTAGGCTCAGACGCGCGCCACGCAGACAGCGGTCTGGCCGGAGCTGATGAAGCCAAGCTGGCCTGCGGCACCTTTGGACAGATCGAGCATGCGTCCCCTGATGAAAGGACCACGATCGTTGATGCGCACGATGACGCTGCGGCCGTTGTGTTGGTTGGTGACCCGCAATTTGGTGCCGAACGGCAGTGTGCGGTGGGCGGCGGTCATCGCCGAAGGGTTCATGCGCTCGCCCGATGCGGTCTTCGAGTGCAGCGCGTACCAGGAGGCGCGGCCGCACTGGCCGGCGGCGGCGGTTGCCGAAGTGGCGGAAGCGCCGACCATCAGGCCAGCAGCGATCGTTACCGCGACAAGCGCGGTCTGGTTTAGGTTCTTCATCTCTTGGGGATGGCTCCGTTTTTGACAGACCCCAGCCGTTAGGTGTCGAATAAGGCAGGAAATGCGGCAAGCATCTGTCCGTTCCGTGGCGAGATCACACGTTTGGAGTCAGCGGGTAACAGTCTGTCAGGGATTTCCCGCCGCGATGTGATCAATTCTCGATGATCTTCGGGCCGATATTGGAGATCGCTTTGACAAGATATCGGATTATTATCCAAGTAGAATCCGGCGTGATTGAGCTTCTTCCTTTGGCTCTTTCATCACGGTCACGACGCCGCGAACGATCGACTTGAAAAGCGAGATCCGACAATGAGACTGACCAAAAATCTGCTGGCCTTGATTGTGCTGGCCATCGGTGCGCTGTGGTCGCTGCAAGGTATCGGCGTCGTCGGCGGCAGCTTCATGACCGGCCAGTCGCAATGGCTCTATATTGGTCTGGTCGCGATGCTGGTTGGGCTGGCCGGGCTGGTGTGGGCGAACCGGTAGAGGTGAGTGGCGATAAAAGGTCGACCCCCACTCCGTCGAGCTTCGCTCGACACCTCTCCCCCGATCGACGGGGGAGAGGAAATGCGCGAGCTTATGCCGGCTGGCTCCCTTCCTCTCCCTCCGGAGGGGAGAGGTGGCGCTGCGAAGCAGCGACGGAGTGGGGGAAGCCGCTCGTCAATCGCGCTGTCGCAAGACAGCAACAACCCGGCGAGCAAGAAAACCATCACCCATGCTACCGGTCGATTCTGTTACCTATCTATCCGGTTCGGACAGGATGTCCTTGCCCCGACAGCCCTACCCGAACAGCCGGTCCAATATCGTGCCCTCAAGCCGGGCGAGTTCGGCTGAACCGCGCCGGCGCGGCCGGGCGACTGGCACCTCCAGGTCGAGCGCGATCCGGCCTTCGCTGATCACCACCACCCGGTCGGCGAGCGCGACCGCCTCGGCGACATCATGGGTGACCAGCACGGCGGTGAATTTCTGGGCGAGCCAGATGCGTTCCAGCAATTGCTGCATCTCGATGCGGGTCAGCGCGTCGAGCGCGCCGAGCGGCTCATCGAGCGCCAGGATCTGCGGGTGGCCGACCAAAGCGCGGGCGAGCGCGACGCGCTGCTTCTGGCCGCCGGACAGTACCGAGGGCCATTCATCGGCGCGATCGGCAAGGCCGACCTCGCCCAGAATGTCGAGCGCGCGTTGCCTTGCGTCCGCGCCGGCAGCGATGCCGGTCAGCCCGACCTCGACATTTTTCACCACGCTGGCCCAGGGCAGCAGGCGCGGCTCCTGGAACATGAAGCGGGTGCGGCTGTGGCCTTCTTCCTCGGCGCCCAGCGTCAGCGATCCCGATGTCGGCCGGTCGAGCCCGGCCAGCAGCCTGAGCAACGTGCTCTTGCCGCAGCCACTCTTGCCGATGACGGCGACGAACTGCCCGGCCGGCACGTCGAGGTCGATGCCGTCGAGCACGATCTTGTCGCCGAAGCGTTTTTCCACGCCCTTGAAGGCGAAGGCGCGGCGGCCTTCGACCGCGATCGCCGGGCGTGCCGGCACTGGCGCGGCGACGAAGGAACGGGCGGCGGTCAGGCTGGCGGCTGGCATCGGAACCTCATCCGTTCTGGAAGGCGGGATGCCAGCCGAGCGACAGCCGCTCGAGCAGGCGGGCAAGGCTGTCGGCGAGCTTGCCGAGCAGCGCGTAGATCAGGATCGACAGCACGACGACATCGATCAGCAGGAATTCGCGCGCCTGCATGGCCATGTAGCCGAGGCCCGAGCTGGCCGAGATGGTCTCGGCGACGATCAGCGTGAGCCACATGATGCCGAGCGCATAGCGCAGGCCGACGAAGATCGCCGGCAGCGCGCCGGGCAGGATGACGCGGAAGAACAGCGCGCGCCGGTCCATGCCGTAGACGCGGCCCATCTCGACCAGCTGCGGATCGACGCTCTGGATGCCGAGCAGCGTGTTGACGTAGATCGGGAAGAACACGCCGAGCGCCACCAGGAACAGCTTTGCCTCCTCGTCGATGCCGAACCACAGGATGACGAGCGGGATCAGCGCCAGATGCGGTATGTTGCGGATCATCTGCAGCGTGGTGTCGGTCAGGCGCGGCTGAGCCGCGACAGACCGTTGGCGAGGCCGAGCGCGAAGCCGATCGAGCCGCCGACGGCGAAGCCGGCAAGGGCGCGCGCCGTGGAAACACCGATGTTGCGGATCAGTTCACCCGACAGCGTCAGGCGCCAAAAGGCCTCGGCGACAGCGCTAGGCGCCGGCAGGACATTGGCCGGCATGACGCCGGCGCGGCTGGCAATCTCCCAGCCGGCGATGACCAGCACCGGCAGCACCCAGCCGATGGCGTTGGCGTGGAGGCGCGCGGAAAAGCTCATGACGAGGCCTGCAGGCGGGCGGCGCCATGGAAGCCGACCGAGAATTCATTGGCGATGTCGCGATGCGCCCGCTGCCGTCTGGTGCCGAGCCCGAGGCGCGGGAACAGAAGCTCGGCGACGCGGTAGGCTTCCTCGAGATGCGGATAGCCGGAGCCGATGATGGTATCGATGCCGATCGCCTGGTATTCGCGGATGCGTTCGACGATCTGCTCCGGTGTGCCGACCAGCGCGGTGCCGGCGCCGCCGCGCACCAGGCCGACGCCGGCCCACAGATTGGGCGCCACGACAAGCCTGTCGCGGCGGCCGCCATGCAGTTCGGCCATGCGGCGCTGGCCGACCGAGTCCATCTGGGTGAGGAAGCGCGCCTGCGCATTCTCGATCTGGGCGTCGGTGACATGGCTGATCAGCCGGTCGGCGGCGCGCCAGGCTTCCTCCTCGGTTTCGCGGACGATGAAATGCAGCCTGATGCCGAAACGCAGTTTCCTGCCACGCAGCGCTGCTTTCTTGCGCGCTGAAGCGAGCTTCTCGGCGACCTGGGCCGGCGGCTCGCCCCAGGTCAGGTACATGTCGACGAGGTCGGCGGCGAGATCCTGCCCGGCGTCGGACGAGCCGCCGAAATAGAGCGGCGGCCGCTCCTGGCTCGGCAAAAGATCGAGGCGGCCATTTTCGACGCGGTAGTACTTGCCATCGAAATTGACGCGCTCGCCCGATACGAGGCCGCGCCAGATGGTCAGGAATTCATGCGCCTGGGCGTAGCGTTCGTCATGCAGCAGGAAGACGCCATCGCCGGCAAGCTCGGTCGGATTGCCGCCGACCACGACATTGAGCAGCAGCCGGCCATTGCTCAACCGGTCGAGTGCGGCGGTCTGGCGCGCGGCGAAGGTCGGCAGCGTCACGCCGGGCCGCAGCGCCACCAGGAATTTGAGTTTCTCGGTGAGCGTCGCGAGGCCCGTCGCGGTGATCCAGGAATCCTCGCAATTCTGGCCGGTCGGCAACAGCACGCCGGGAAAGCCGAGCCGGTCGACCGCCTGGGCGATCTCCTTGAAGTAGCCGAATTCCGGCGGCCGCTGCTGCTCTTCGGAACCGAGGTAGGAGCCGTCGCCATGCGTCGGGATGAACCAGAAGAAATCAAGCGGGCTGGCTGGCTTTGTCATGGCGGACTTCCTGGAGATGTAGGCACAAACGGCAACGGCGCCGGGCGGTCTCACCCGGCGCCGCGAGACAAAAGATCAATTGCCTGGCGCGGTCCAAACGGCGTCGGAGATGCGGACGGCCTTCGGGATCAGGCCGAGCTTGAAGAAGCGGTCTGCGGTCGCCTGTTGGCTGGCGACGATCTCGTCGGTGATCGGAAAGATGCCGAATTTGCTGCGGTTGGCGGCGATGGTCTGGGCGTCGAGCGGCACACCGGTCACCTCATGCAGCGCCTCGGCCACCTTGTCGCGGTTCTGGTCCGCCCATTTCGCCGCCTCGCCGAGTGCGGCGATGGTGGTGGTGACGATTTCGGGATGCGCCTTGGCGAAATCCTTGTTGGCGAGGAAATAGGTGTTGACCTTGAGCACCTCGCTGGAGCGGGCCAGCACGCGCGGCTGGTAGCGCGTTTCGGCAATGGCGAAGAACGGGTCCCAGACTGCCCAGGCATCGATCTGGTCGCTGGCGAAGGCGGCGGCCGCATCGGCGGGGCTGAGATAGATGGGCGTGATCTGATCGTATGAAACGCCGGCCTTCTCCAGCGCGGCCACAAGCAGGTTGTGCGCGGAAGTGCCCTTGCCGACGCCGACGCGCTTACCCTTGAGGTCGGCGACCGACTGCACCGGCGAGGCCGGCTTGACGAAGATCGCCTCGCCGTCGCCATTGGACGGCAGTGCCGCCGCGTAGACGATGTTGGCGCCGGCCGACTGGCCGAAAATCGGCGGCGCGTCGCCGGTCCAGCCGGCGT